>LFSI01000020.1:0-55920 GCA_001512545.1 Clostridia bacterium DTU065
GAACTGGCCCACATGGAAATGATAGCAGCTCTGGTCTACAACTTGGTCAAAGACGCTTCACTGGCCGAGATAAAAAAGGCAGGCCTCGACCCCTACTACGCTGACCACGACAGGGCACTGTACTTTGTAAATGCATCAGGAACCCCCTGGACTGCAGCGTACATTCAGTCCAAGGGCGATCCCATTACCGACCTCACTGAAGACATGGCCGCTGAGCAGAAGGCCAGGTCCACCTATGAGTACCTCATCAACCTCTCAGACGACCCACTGGTAACCGATGCCCTGAGATGGCTCAGGGAAAGGGAGATCGTTCACTTCCAGAGATTTGGCGAGGCCTTGGTGAGAACTCAGGAGTATCTCGACCGCAAACACTACTACTAATGCAAAAGGGAGCAGCAATGCTCCCCATTTTACTGCCTATTTTGGTTGCCCTGGGTATACTGCGAAGCGTAGCCTTGCTGGCCGTACTGTCCTTGAGAGTAGCCGGGATTTGTCGGGTAGTTTCCGTAAGATCCGGGGTTGGTATAACCCGGTTGGCTGTAACCCTGCTGCTGGTAACTTTGCCCGCCAAACTGAACTGCCTGGCTGACCTGCCCTTCAAGCTGATTCAGCATCTGGTCTAAGCGCATCAACTCCTGACTGGCAAAGTTCTCTGCCTGCGTCAGCTGTTCCAAGAGCTGCGCGTTTCTCTGCTCTGCCTGCTTCAGCCTGTTTGTCAGCTGGCGGATGGTGTTTATCTGTTGAAACACAACCTGCTCTCTGAAGTTCTGTTGCATAGCCTTTCTCCTTTCCATTGTGCCTAGAGGTAGTTTAACCTTATTTGCCTATTTCATACCAAAGTTTGTTAAATAATTCACAAAGGCAGGAAGAAGACGCTCTCCTTTCGAAGTAAGCAAAAACCTTTTCCGCGTTGGAAAATCTGGTTTTTCTGGCAAGAAGTCGAAGTCTTCTCCCAGACTTTGTGCTTTTTTTATACACCCAGAAGGGTGTATGCAGTATAATGACTTAAACTCACGTTACAAAAAAGGAGGCGACAGTCGCAGTCTCGCGATACAAAAATGGCAAAGCAAAAGAATGCTATCATGGATTACGTAACTAAAGTCCTTAATGCAATGGCCCTCGGGCTGTTTTCATCATTAATTGTCGGTTTGATTCTCGAACAGGCCGGCATCCTTTTTGGCCTGGAAAAGCTGGAGATCTTCGGCAAGTACGCCAAGCTCCTCATGGGACCGGCTATCGGTGTTGCCGTTGCCAGGTCAGTAAATGCGTCGCCTTTGGGTATCTTCTCAGCAGCGGTTGCAGGAGCAATCGGTGCGGGAACCTTTTCCAGTCTGCCGATGGCCAAAGTTGGAGAGCCTGTTGGTGCCTTTCTTGCAGCCCTGATCGGTGCAGAAGCCTCTAAACTTGTCGGCGGGAAGACCAAGGTGGATATCATCTTAGTTCCTGTAACCACAATCATTGTCGGTGGCCTTGTTGGCGTCTACGTGGCTCCTGGCGTTGCTGCATTCATGAAGGGATTGGGCGACGTCATCAATGAAGCCACAAAACTCCATCCACTGCCAATGGGTATTCTGGTTTCTGTTATTATGGGTATGGTTCTTACTGCTCCGATCTCCAGTGCTGCCGTTGCGATCAGCTTGGGTCTTGATGGTCTTGCAGCAGGAGCTGCAGCTGTTGGCTGTTCCGCTCAAATGATAGGTTTTGCAGTTATGAGTTTTAAAGAGAACGGCGTAGGCGGCTTTATCGCTCAAGGCGTTGGCACTTCCATGCTCCAATTCCCCAACATCGTTAAAAACCCGCTGATTTGGATCCCGCCAACCCTAGCCAGCGCCATTTTGGGACCACTTTCCACAATGGTGTTTAAAATGACCAACATCCCCGAAGGAGCGGGCATGGGCACGTCGGGCTTCGTCGGACAGATCGGTGCACTTACCGCCATGGGATCTGCAGCCTGGCCAGGTATCATTGTTCTCCACATTGTCCTTCCCGGTATCCTGACTTATGTCTTCGCAGAGTTCATGCGTAAGAAAGGTTGGATCCGCTCAGAGCACCTGCTCTTGCAGAGCAATTGATGATTAGCCACTTAGTGGCAAAAGAGGCAAAATGCAATAGCCCCTCCTCCTGTTAAGGTTTGAAAGATAGTGAAAGACTAACCTTCAGAGGGAGGGGACTTTTGTGAGTAGAGTACCTAAAGTAGCATACTTCTGCATGGAATATGGCCTAAGTGCAGATCTTCCCATATACGCCGGCGGTTTAGGGGTTTTGGCAGGCGACATTCTGAAAACTGCTTACGACACTAAACTTCCCCTCATTGGTATTGGTATACTCTGGGAAAACGGCTACACTACGCAAGTGATTTCACCTGATAACTGGCCAGAAGACAGACCGCAAAAAGTCGACAAGAAGTATCTGACAGATACGGGCAAGCAAATCAAGGTTACCATCACAGGTCACGACGTGCACTGCAAGATCTGGCTTTGCGATGCGTTTAACAATGCACCGCTGTATCTTTTGGAACCGCTCGATATGAGGGGTTCTTTTGAAAGCCTCTACTGCGGTTCTGAAGAGGATCGAGTCAAGCAGGAGATGGTCCTGGGAATAGGCGGAGTGCGGGCTTTAAAGGCACTGGGAATAAGACCAGATCTGTACCACTTCAACGAAGGACACGCAGTACTTGCAGGCATCGAACTCATCAGCGAAAAGATGGAAGCTGGCATGAGCTTCGAAGAAGCATGGGAAAAGACAAAAGACGAAATCGTCTTTACCACCCATACACCGGTTATGGCGGGAAATGAGTCCCATCCCAGGGAGCTGTTTATGCATCTTGGCGCAAACAGACTCCTAACTTCCGAGCAGCTGGCTCTAATCGGCGGTTCACCTTTCAACATGACCGTTGCCGGACTCAGGTTATCTCACGCGGCAAACGGTGTTTCTGCAATGCACGCCACCACCGCCAGAGTTATGTGGCAAGACATCAAGGACTCTGCCCCGATTTTAAGCATCACCAACGGGGTCCACAGGGGAACCTGGCAGAACCCCGATATTTACCGAGCATACCTCTCCAAAGGCGACCTCTGGAGCGAACATCAAAAGGCCAAGCTTAGGCTGTTTGAAGAGGTGCGCCGCCAGACAGCACTCAGTTTGGACCCAGACGTCCTCACCATTGGCTTTGCTAGGAGAGCTGCTCCTTACAAGCGCTCCGACCTCATCTTCCAGAGGCCGGAGGTTATCGAGCCGCTATTAAACGGGGGAAGCCTTCAGATCATCTTCTCCGGCAAAGCCCACCCCTATGACTACGCAGGGAAAGAGATCATTTCAACATTGGTGAAATACTCCAAGACTCACCCAGGAAGAGTGGTTTTCCTGGAAAACTACAACATAGACATTGCTAAGCTTATGGTTCAAGGCGTAGACGTGTGGTTGAACAATCCAAAACGGCCTTTGGAAGCTTCGGCAACCTCTGGCATGAAAGCGGCGATGAACGGTGTAATCAACTTCAGCATCTTGGACGGCTGGTGGCCGGAGGCCTGTCGCCACCAGATCAACGGCTGGCAGATCGGCGGAGGTTACCAGGGTCCCGAGCAAAACTACTACGACCTGGTGTCTCTCTACGATGTGCTCATAGAAGAAGTACTGCCTACCTACTACGAGCGAAAACACCAGTGGGTCAGGATGATGGAAGAGTCTATCAAGATGTCAGAGGCATTCACCGCAGAAAGAATGCTCTACGAATACTACAATCTCCTCTACTATCCGAGTTTGACTGCGATCAACGTCAAAGCCAAAAACCTCAGCGTCCTTCAGGAGGTATAAAAAAGCAGTGGTTGTCCCACTGCTTTTTATGTCTTAAGAAACTGCAAAAACAAACTTTACAACCTTTACGCCATCTACCTTAAGCCCAAAGTGCAGTCTCTGACTGGGAAGAGCTCGATTGTACAGGTAGGAGACGTAGCCTGGAAGAACCTCTAGAGAGACTTCTTCCGATATGCTTAGCGTCACCTTCTTTAGAGAACCAATCTCCTGTAGAACCACTTTCCCCGGTTCCAGTTCCACGGGGCTGAGATTTGGACTGAGGGCAAAGTACCACTCCGCTTCGCTTCCAGGTCTTGCCAGAATCCTGTCGGTAATCACCAGCTTACGATCTTCAAGCTGAACCTCCCGCTGGATACGAAAATCTTCCGTCTCGAGAACTCCCGAGATGACCCGGTCTTCTAGCGTTCCCTTGGCATCAAGAGCGTCCTTATAAATAAATGAGCTGCTGTATTTAGCTTGTTTTACTCCTTTGATCATCACTGTGGAATGAAAGCTTTCGTCTTTCATGATCATCCGCTCGAAATCGTTTTCGTTGTAGCGGTAAGTTCCGGGGTCTGTGAGGATTTCGATCCCCTCTAGGTAAGCAACAAGACCGAGCTGGTCCGAGTGGCTGTGAGCCCACCAGGTTTCGCCGGGAATGTGCAGGCCAAAGCTGCCCGCTCTAAAGAAGACATACGACCCTTCGCCGTCTCGTAGAACAAAATGCCCAGAATCGGGAAAGGCTGCTTGGAGGGGCTGTTCTGGTTTGCCACCGGGTTCAACTTTTCCCAGTCCGATAATCCAAAACAGTGACGGTGGAGTGATCCAAGGCTTTCTAACATTAAAGCCCAGCGATCTTCCAAAGGCAAAGAGGTACTCCATATCCCAGAACTTCTCGGGCCACTCCCTAACGATAAAGATCTCATCGGAGTTGTCGCCGAAAACAGGAGGCTGTCCGCTAGGCTCAAGGACTGCATCGAAATACACAAGACTGCGTTCTACCGCATCCTGCAGCCAGCTGGGGATCTCATAACCTGCGTTTTTTAACCCTTGGGACGCAAGAAGCAGACTCTCTAACGAGAATCGATGGTAGCTGGTGCTCTGCTCGGAAAAGCCTCCATCGGGCAAAAAGAGAGTTTCGGTGGTACTCTTCAGCTCACCGAGCCAAAACTCCAAATCGGAAGCTGAGTTGTTGTACAGCCTGCCCATGATCACAAAGCATATGGAGATCAACCTGTGGTTGTTTGCCGGCCTTTCGTACTCTTTTTCCAGAAGCCGCCACTGTTTGTTGAGATAGCTGTCGATCTCCTGCTTTTCACTAATGCCCACTGCCTCTGAACCCTCAATAAGTTCAAAGAAAAACAGCCAGTTAGTGATACGCTGGCAGATGTGAGGGTGTCCTGCCCAACTGGCTCCCCTTTCATCCTCAACGCTCTTCAACCATTCTTTAATGAACTCTACCCCAGACTTTGCGTAGCTCGCATCGCCGGTAAGCCTGTAAGCTTTGCCAAGAGCAGGAAGGAAGTTGTGTTTCATGAACTCCCACAGGAACTTTACGTCCCCAGGAGAGTGTCCAGGGTCGAAAAACAGCTCCTTGTAATGCTTGCTAGGCCAGATGTGACCGGTCCAGGGGTCTACTCCCAGCAGGAGGTCGCGAACACTTCTTCTCAGTCCGAAAAACTCCACGATGCCGCGCGTAAAGTTGTCGGCAATGGAGATGATCTCCAAGTTTGAGTCTTGGAGTTTCAATCGGATAAACTCTACCGTCCTTTTGTCCAATCCATTTAACAGCTTAAGCAAATCACTACCTCCGAACTTATTCTAAGTTGTGGTTTGTAAAAAATCTTCTACTCATCTTGAACAAGACTTTGTGCCATTGGGAGTTTTACTCGATAAACACCGCAGAGTACCAATTCTGCTGCTCAGTTTCATCCTTCAAAGTCTCAAGAGGCAGGCCAAACTTGCGCACCGTCTTGAACACGTCGATGCCCACGCTGTGAAAAGCCGGCCTGGCTTTTTTGGGGTGCACGCAGTCCTTGCCAAATCCTGCAGTGCACTCTTTGCACAGGGCGCAGTCGCTGAGAGAAAAAGCGAAATAGTAGCCCCGGACAAAGGCCGCGCTTTCGAGTTTGTACGATATTTCCTGGCTGAGTTTGAGATCGTGAGTGTGAACGATGAGCCCCCAACTGTACCTCTTGAAAATCTGCTCGTACTCCCAAGGTTTTAATGATCCGGGCCTCGACGGACAGGTATGCCTTTTCCCCCAGTCTGCGCAACCGTACATACATTTCACCAAGGTCCTCGGGTCAAAGACAATGTCATCCAGTTCAAAGATCACTGCGTCTACCGCACCTAAGTCTTTTGCCAGTTGTAAAAATTCGTGTCTGATGCTTTCCATTGCTAGGGCCTCCATCAAATTTAATACTCACGTATTTCTGTCTTTTCCCGGAAAGTCCTCCAGACAAACATTTGATGGGATGAGTCGTCCGTTTCCCGAAGGAAAAAAGAGGTTAGTAAAGAAGTACTTGTATGGTTTTAATCATCTTTCATCATCACATCTTTAGGAGGCGTTATTTAATGCTCAAAAAAAGACTCCTTTTGAGTCTAACAATCGTTATGTTGATTGCCTGTTTTGCCCAGGCAAAAACTTTAGAGATCTGGTATGTTGGCTGGACTAATGAATTTAAAGCTGTGGCTCAAAACATCATTGATGCCGATTTTGTGGCAAAAACCGGCGTCGATGTCAATATTCAAGTTTTGAGCTGGTCTGATTACTACAACAGGTACCTGCTTGCTCTAGCAAGCCGTGATACTCCAGACATCTTCGTTTTAGGTACTGAGACTGTGGACTTTGGTATTCGCGGCGGGTTGATGGACCTTGCCAAGTTCAAGCCCGAAGAGTTCAAGGAAAAGGAAGCCCAAATCTTCGGTTCTCTCATGGGTCCGTTCTCCTTTAAGGGCACAAGATTCGGGGTTCCCGTTTCCATCGGTGCCATCACTGCAGCCTACCGCGCAGATATCCTAACTGACTTAGGCATGAGCGTTCCAAAGACCTGGGATGACATCAAACAGTGGCAGCCAAAGGCACTCGCTCAAGGACACGTCTTCGGTCTCTACTACGGTTCTGTTCAGTACGACTCCATGTGGGGCGCCTACACCCTTATCACCCAGAATGGCGGTCAGTTCTTCAATCCGGACGGTTTCTCCAGTGCTCTGGACAAACCCGAGTCCATCAAAGGTTTCCAAGAGTATATCAGCTTGTTCAAAGACCACAACTTCCCGCTTGCAGGTGCTGGTCTCACTCCATTCACCACAGGCGAGTGGCTGATGTTGACAGACGGTCTGTGGTTGTACCCCAACCTTCTACAACACGCTCCAGAACTTAGAGGTAAATGGGTCATGGATCTAGTTCCCGGCACGATCCAGGAAGACGGCTCCATCCACCACGGTTCGTATGTCAGCTCCAGCGTAATGGGCATTTCCCCATACGCCAAAAACCCTGAGGAAGCTTGGGAGTTCATTAAGTGGTTCTCTTCTGAAGAAATTCAAACCAAGGTGTCCAATGCCATTTTGCAACAGGTTCCAGGAAGCATGTGGCTGCCAGCAAATAAGAACGCTCTGCAAAAAGTAGAGATCGGTGAAGACGCCAAAGCTGCAATCTTCGGTCAGCTCACCCATTCAGAGCCCGTACCGTATGCCATCAACGTCAACGTTCTGTACCGCTATGTAACCTTTGCTATCGACAAGTCCGTTCTCCAGAACGTAGATCCTAAAGAAGCGGTTTTGGAAGCAGCAAAAGAAATGAACGAAGAAATGGCAAGAAGACAGCGTGAGTACTCCAGGTTGCTGGCAACCTTAGGCAACTAAAAGCAAGATATGTAATAAACCCGATCAAGCAAAAAAGCTGGCGAAAGCCAGCTTTTTTTACATACTAAGAAGCATTTGTCTAATGAAATATGTCTATGTCGCTTTTTTCACTTCACCGCGTTTGCGCAACTTGCCGTTGAGATCAACGATGATGGTAGCACTGAAGATCAGAATCATTCCGATAAACGACGGCAGCGTGATTCTTTCGCTGAGGATCAATGCAGAAAAAAGCGTTGCAAAGACCGGCTCCAAAGCAAAAATGATGCTGGCCTCGCTTGGCGGAATGACCTTCTGTGCTTTTACCTGGACGGTGAGTCCCAATGCTGATGCCAGGATTCCCAAATACAACACCGCGCTTATGCCCTTGCCCGGTAGCATCAGAGTCCCGTTGAAGCCTGCCAAAACCAAACAGACCGCTGCTACAAAAAGCGATTGTACGGTAACAAAACCGATTGGATCCACGTTGGGCTTCGAGCCGATATAAACTACGTGGAGAGCAAAAAACACCGCACAGGTGATCTGCAAGATAACGCCGATGAGCTCTGCTTCCGCTCCGCCATTAACCAAAAGATAGGTCCCAAAGAGAGCCAGGAAGCTGCTGATCCAGACATTGATCCTAGGAGCTTTGCGGCGAACGATGCCCTCGAATATCGGTGTAAAAACAACTAATAGACCAGTTAAAAATGCTGCTACAGATGGACTGGTGTAGAGTATGCCCTGGGTCTGACTGAGATAGCCGACGGCAAAAAGAACCCCAGCGATAAGGCCTTCCTTCCAGGGGAGTTTCTTTTTGTTTTTGGTGACCTTCTTGATGAGAAATAGTACTGCTGCGGAGGTAAGGAACCGCCAAAAAAGCAGCGTTTCTGGTGCCAAAAACTCTACCCCGTCGCTGAGGACCAGAAAACTTAATCCCCAAACAATGGAAATGAAAACCAGCGAAAGCTGAGCTTTAGATTTACTCATAGCACTTTCGATAGAAACGCCTGAGTTCTGGGATTTTGGGGATTGTTGAAGATGTTCTGCGGCGTGTCGTCTTCAAGAACCAGTCCTTCGTCCATAAAAAGCACCCTATCGGAAACCTCTTTGGCAAAACCCATTTCATGTGTTACTACGATCATGGTCATGCCATCAAAGGCCAGGGCTTTCATAACTTCGAGAACCTCTCCGATCATCTCGGGGTCCAAAGCCGAGGTAGGCTCGTCAAAGAGCATTACTTCCGGCTGCATTGCCAGTGCCCTAGCAATTGCGACCCTCTGTTTTTGTCCTCCCGACAGCTCATCGGGATAGCTCTTGGCTTTGTCTTTCAAGCCTACTTTCGCTAAGAGATTGATGGCGATCTCCTCTGCCTCATCTCTCTGAAGCTTTTTCACCTTCATCGGTGCCAAGATGATGTTATCCAGTACTCTTCTGTGGGGGAACAAGTTAAAGTTTTGAAAAACCATACCCATGTTGGCGCGAACACTGTCGATATCGCAATCTTTTGAAGTAATGTCAACTCCGTCGATAAAAACAGAACCGGAAGTTGGTTTCTCGAGGAGATTCAGACACCTGAGAAAGGTGCTTTTCCCGGAACCAGATGGCCCAATGACGCAGACCACTTCCTTTTTCTTGACGGTAAGTGAGATCCCTTTTAAGACCTCCAGACTGCCAAAGTTCTTTTTCAGATCCACCGTTTCGATAGCTACGTTACTTGTCATTGGTTCCGAGCCTCCTCTCTAAGAAGCTTACCAGCTTCGAAATACTAAACGTCATAACTAAGTAAATGATCGATGCGGCAATGAGAATATCCAACGGCCTGTAGTCTCTGGTGTAGATGAGTTGTGCTTTACGCATCAGTTCTTCTAAGGCAATGACGCTAACCAGAGACGAGTCTTTAAGCATAGCAATAAACTCGTTACCTAAAGGAGGGATGATTCGCTTGACCGCCTGAGGTAGGATGATGTAAGCCATAGTCTGTGCGTGAGTCATTCCCAGCGATCTTGCCGCTTCAGTTTGCCCTTTATCGATAGATTGGATTCCGGCACGAACGATCTCTGCTACATACGCCCCGCTGTTGATAGAAAGCGAGATGATCGCAGCCATCTTTGCAGGAATCGCCCGCCCGATTACCTGGGGCAATCCCATGTAGACGATGAGAATCTGCACAAGCAGCGGCGTTCCCCTGATAAAATCGATGTACACTGCGCAGATGGACTTGATGATCTTGTTCTTGGAAATCCTTCCCATACCTACAAAAGTACCAATGATGAAACCAAAGCCTACCGCGATTGCTGTAAGTTGGATTGTAAGCAGGGTGCCTTCGAGCAAAATGGGCATCTTACCCCAAACGTACGTGAACCAGTTTTTGAGTACCATTTTTTCCCTCCTTCTTACTTCAGTTTTAGACAAGTATCAGACCGCCGCCTGAGGCGACGGTCTGAATGATGGTCTTAGGTCTCTATAGTTATTCAGATACACCAAACCAATCATTGTAGATCTTATCCAAAACACCCTTTTCTTCAAGTGCCTTCAGGGCATCGTTGATCTTATCCAAGAGGGCCTTGTTACCCTTCTTCACCACAACTCCGTAGAGCTCCTCGGTGAACTCGGGAACTACAACCTTAAGCAGCTTGGGCTGCTGACGGATGAAATCCCTGGCAACAGGTCCGTCCATAACAGACGCGTCGGCTATTCCATTAATTACGGCTTGGAAAGCTTCAGGAGCGGTTTCATAGCGGAGAATCTGCTTGATACCGTTCATCTCAGTCGCTGCCAAGTCGCCGGTGGTACCGATCTGAACAGCCACTGTTTTGCCTTTCAGATCATCGAGAGAATTGATGCTGTTGTTGTTTTGCTTTGCAACCACCACAAGACCTACGCTGATGTAAGGAGTGGAGAAGTCCACAGCCTGCATTCTCTCTTCGGTAATGGTCATGGCGGTAATCAGCGAATCGTAGTTGCCATTGTTCAAGCCAGGAATCAGACCGGACCAAGCAGCGTTGACCAACTTGAGCTCAACGCCCATCTCTTCTGCTAGAGCTTCGGCAAGGTCGATTTCATAGCCCATGTAGTCGCCTTTACCGGTTTCATCCCAAGTAAACGGTGGGAAGGTGAAGTCACCTGCGACTACCCAAGTTTCTGCAAAAACGCCTACTACTAGTACCAACGCCATTAACACTGCTAACAACGATTTCTTCAACTGTATAAATCCCCTTTCAATACGTGCCTTTTTGTATAATTATACTGTCGGGTTGGATGTATGTCAAGGATTTGTTGCATATTTTTGTAAAAGTATGCAGTCGGAATGCATAATGCGTATATGAGGGTTAATGCCTACGGAGTACATAATAACTCATTCTTTCCAGGTTGAAAAGGGTTTTCCTAAAGATTCCACTGTTTATTTATACCTCCCCACAGTGCAAGACCCTGCCCTGTAGTCCCTAGAGATAGGGTACCGCCGACATCCACAACCACCGCTTTGACCGGCCCGTTGTAGCTGATCTTGATGTGGTCGTCGAAAATCGGTATGCCGTGTGCACCGTGTCTGGTAATACCCCTGCCAAACCCTACAAGAATGTTGTTGTATCTATAGGTGTAGCCCAGTTCTCCCCGAACGATAAACTTAGTTCTAGGATTGAACATAGCACCTGCGCTAAGTTCAACTCCGTGTCCCGACTGGTGCTCATAGCGCAGAACTAGGGTGGGCAGAACACCTCCGCTAAGCACAACCCGAAAACCTACGCTGAAGCTAGCTAGGCAGTTTACAGACAAGATAAGCAGGATAAGTCCGACAATGATCTTCCTTTGCATCTTCCTTCACCTCAACACAATACTTTAGCAGAGCCTTTGCGAATCATGATATACGCCGATTAATATGCATATTTATCGGTTTTACCAAAGTCTAAAGGTCTAGGCATGTCCTCTGTTGTATTAAATAAGCATAAACTAACCCCTTTTTAGGGAAGAGAATGAGGGTGAATTTCGGTGAGTAGAAAGTTCTTGTCTTTGGGCATTGTATTATTATTAGTTCTTTCGACCTTCGTGTCCGCTGCTCCTGTTACCTTTACTCAATTAAAAAGCAGACTCAAACAGCGGGAAGCAAATTTGGATATTCTAGATTACGATCAGATCTATGCCAATATTGAAAAGCTTACTTCTCTGGAGGAGGCCATCAACTCAGGAGAGCTAAAGGGTTCCGCATTAAACGAGGCTAAAGCCGAGTTCGACAGTCTCATTGAGGAGACGTTTCTCCTGACTTTCGAATCGCTGAATAACGAAACTAGAGCCATCTGGATCGATAATATCTATATGGCCAAGCTCCGCTCGAGGGAAGATGTTGCCAACATGATGGATTGGCTGCAGTCCATGAACTTCAACGTGATTATCCCCGATGTCTTTAACAACTTCAAAGCTGTTTATCCCAGCAAAGTTGTTCCTCAGCACGATCACTACTATGTTTTCTACAGAGGCAATCTTCTTCAGGATTTGGTTGAGGAAGCCCACGCCCGCGGGATGCATCTCCAACCCCTGGTAGTGTTGTTTGGCATGGACACAGGATGGGATCAGTTCCTAGACGACCTCAATGCTTTTGACCGCGATATCGACGGCAAGTTCGTCAACATCTACGGTCAGGCATTCCTATCCCCAGCGTATCCTCCGACCAGAGACACTCTAGTTGAGCTGATCAAGGAGATCGCTTCGTACGGTGTTGACGGTATCAACCTGGACTACATCCGCTTCAGCACGGGCTTTGGCTACGGCGACTACATCAGCAGCATCTGGGAAGCTTTCAACGGCTTCAAGCCTCATGAAATAACAGAAAACTCCCGCTTCTACACCCAGTTCTGGGAGTTCAAAGCCCAGTTTGTGAGCAGCTTTGTGGACAGAGTAGTTAAAGAAGTGCAAGAGGTTAACCCCAAGGTTCTGATCTCAGCCGACGTGCAGTCCCCTCACAGCTGGGGCAAGTACGAACTGGCTCAAGATCACAAGCACTGGACAAACAACAGGTACCTCCACTCACTGCTTCTAATGTGCTACACGTACACTGCAGAAGAGTTCTCAATGCACATCAAAAATGACGCAGACCACATCAACAACCAAGCTCTAACCTATCCCGGAATGGGCTTGTACAACTTCGACAACAAAGAGTACCTCAGGCAAATTGAAGCCTCGCGCGGTCAGCCTTTTGTGGGACAGGTCAGCTTTTCCGCTATTCACCTTGGACCAGACAAAGAAGAGTATCTGAAAAAAGGACCTTACCGCAGTCCTGCTAAGAACACCATAGATGATCCCCAAACTTCAGCAGCGCTGATTCTGGAAGACCTGGCCTTGCGCCTTGAACTGACAAAGAGCATTTCGGGCTTGGACGATCTGACCATCTCCACCTGGCAGGAGATGCTGCATGCTAAGGCAGATTCAATCAAGAACTTAGACCTGCGTTCCTGGCCGGACAGAAACCTCCAGGAGCCAAACGCAGAAGAAGAGGCTGCACTGAGGAAAGAAATCAGCGAAATGCAAAACCTCATTAAAGAAGCAGGAAACCTCGGCGCACCCGGTAAGAGAGTAACCTTGGAGCTGGAGAGAGTTCTAGGCATCCTGTTAATGTTCAGGCACTTTGCTTCAAACTACAGCTACGTTCCAGTACAGTATTAACAGATAAAAACCAGGGGAGCCGGTCAGGCTCCCCTTTTTTATGCCTTGGAGATGTCTCCCCTTAAAACAACCACACCGATAGGCGATGTAGATTCTCTAGATTCTGCAGATATCTGTACCAAGTCGTACATGTCTAAGGTACGAGGCAGCCTTACAATACCTACCCAAATGCCATCGGGCGATGCGTACATTGTTGCTGAATGCCAGTGATGAGTATTTCTCTCCCGCACGAACATCTTGTAGACTCTGCCTCCGCAACCTTCAGGATCCGGAAGATCGATGGCTAGAGCTGAGACGTTGTTGCAGTCGAAGTCATAGATGCCGAAACCTTCAGCTCTAGGTGCCGAACTGGTCCGCATCAGTACCTGACATCTCTTGCCGGAGACATCGTGTGTTCCCGTTGGTATGCAGATTCTCTGCCCAATCTGGAGGTTGTTGGGATCAATACCAGGGTTAAACCGCATGATCCGGTCCACAGTGGTGTTGTAACGGATGGCCAGTTGGTAGAGGCTGTCGCCCTGCCTGATAGTATAGATGGTGCCGGGACACTCCATTCTGCTTTCGATTTCAAGTGTCGCTGCAGGAATGCAGATCTCCTGACCTATACGCAGGTTGTTTGGATCAATGCCCGGATTTGCCCGCAAAACTGCATCTACCGTGACGTTGAATCTCTGCGCAAGGCTGAACAGGGTGTCTCCTGCTCTAATGGTATAAAGAGTGCCTCCTGGGCAGGGCACCGGTCCTGTGCCTGGTATGCAGATGACCTGACCGACACGGAGATTGTTTGGATCGATTCCTGGATTAGCTCTGAAGATTGCGTCTACTGTAGTATTGTACCTCTGGGCTAGAGAGAACAAGGTGTCTCCTGCTCTAATCGTGTACAGGGTTCCGCCGGGACAGGGTGCTGGTCCAGTACCGGGTATACAGATCTCCTGGCCAATGCGCAGGTTGTTTGGATCAATGCCCGGATTTGCCTGGATAATCGCATCTACTGTGACGTTGAACCTCTGTGCAAGGCTGAACAGAGTATCCCCTGCCCTGATGGTATAGAGGGTTCCTCCTGGGCAAGGTACCGGTCCTGTACCGGGTATGCAGATCTCCTGACCGACACGTAAGTTATTTGGATCAATGCCCGGATTTGCCTGGATAATCGCATCTACTGTGACGTTGAACCTCTGTGCAAGGCTGAACAGAGTATCCCCTGCCCTGATGGTATAGAGGGTTCCTCCTGGGCAAGGTACCGGTCCTGTACCGGGTATGCAGATCTCCTGACCTACACGTAAGTTGTTTGGATCAATGCCAGGATTTGCCTGGATAATCGCATCTACTGTGACGTTGAATCTCTGTGCAAGGCTGAACAGAGTATCCCCTGCCCTAATAGTATAGAG
The DNA here is from genome assembly GCA_001512545.1 of Clostridia bacterium DTU065. Taxonomy (GTDB): domain Bacteria; phylum Bacillota; class DTU065; order DTU065; family DTU065; genus DTU065. Next base: position 14,679 of record LFSI01000020.1, read on the forward strand.
GGTTCCTCCTGGGCAAGGTACCGGTCCTGTACCGGGTATACAGATGATCTGACCAACGCGAAGGTTGTTTGGGTCAATTCCAGGATTGGCTCTGAGAATAGCATCTACCGTAGTGTTGTACCTCTGGGCCAGTGCGAACAGAGTGTCTCCAGCTCTTATAGTGTAGAGAGTCCCGCCCGGGCAGGGAACCGGTCCTGGAGTGCTAGATGGGATGCATATTACCTGACCTATACGTAAATTGTTTGGATCAATGCCGGGGTTTGCCCGAATAATTGCATCTACAGTAGTGTTGTATCTTTGCGCCAGACTAAACAGAGTGTCTCCAGCTCTGATAGTGTATAGGGTTCCTTCGCATGAAGGTGTAGTCCCTGGAACGCAGATCACTTGACCTACCGAGATCCGCGCAGGATCTGTGATCTGGGGATTGGCGGCAAGCAGTGCATCCAGGGTTATATTGTTTCTTTGAGCGATGAGGTAAAGGCTGTCGCCTGCTACAACCGTATAATAGCGTCCGCTGCAGGTTGCAGGCGGAGGAGGAATCTGCGATGCGTGAGCCTTGGGAATCTCTATAGTTTCTCCTGCCTCTACTGAGTCTGTGTCAATCAGCTTGGGGTTCTTCAGCAGGATGGCATCGACCGTAGTTCCGTGTTCCTTTGCTATAGATTCCAAAGTATCTCCCACCTTGACAGTGTAATAATCACCAGAAGAGTAGCCACTGGTGTTTAAAAGTGGCAGAACTATGCTTTGACCTGATCTCAGGTCTTCGGGGTCGGCAATATCTGGATTGGCGTTTAAGATGGCTTCTACGGTAAGATTGTTTTCTAAGGCGATTGACTTAAGGGTGTCGCCTCTTTTCACGGTATACTTCGTTTCTTTGCTTTGAGACATGAAATCCACCTCTTTTCTGGTTCCCTATACATTACGTAGGAAAGAGGTATCTAGTGCTAGAAGTCTCTATGACAGATGTACTAATTTTGTAGTGTTTATCACCTGCTTGGCCATAAAAAAAACCCATGGCTGAAAAGCGCATGGGACTTGTTAGTGTCTTGGCAGAAAGAGTCTGAAACCTGCAAACTCCAGGCTACTTCTTCTTCTTTACGTCTGTTTGCTTTTTCTCTTTGGACTTGCTCGATGAAAACAACTCTATAGAGCCGGATACGATTCCCGTTACCAGACTTCCCGCAAGGATGGTGGGAATGATCACCAAGACGCCAAGGACAAGAGCAATGTAGTGAAGCACCGTCAAATCGATTGATCTACCGAAAACAGGTAGCAGCACGGCCAAAATAACTGATAGAATAAGAGCTGAGACCAGTACGCAGACGATGCCGAAAAGCAATCTGACAAATGGATTTTTTATCTCCTTACCATTAAAGGTTGCTTTTCCACCCTCATTTTCAAAACGCATCAAAAGCACCTCCATTTGCATTATTCTTCCACAAAAGCTTAATTCCTACAAAAATCCCGAGACAAAAGTTTATCTTAATAATACTACAGAAAGGTGATCGGACGTGACAAAAAAAGTGCAAGGGTATATGTGGCTACTTCTAACGATCTTTCTCTTTAGCACCTACGAAATTGTGGGGCACACTCTGACAAGCTCTACCACGACGATGTTTGTGAATGCTTTCCGGTTTCTTCTGGGCGGCTTGGTACTCCTTCCCTTCGCTCTGTCTTACATGAAAAAGCACGATGTGAAGCTGACGCAAAAAGACTTCTTTCGCCTGCTGGTGCTCGGCCTTCTGAATGCGGTGCTCTCCATGAACCTCCTGCAGCTGAGTTTCAAATTTGCGCCTGCATCCACGTCTGCTATCCTTTTCAGCACAAACCCTCTTGTTGTTGCCATCTTCTCTTCCCTGCTCCTCAGGGAGAAACCGAGCAGGTCTCAAGTCTTTGGTCTGTTTTTGGGCGTCATTGGTTCAATTTTCGTTACCGGAAGTTTCGAAGCGTCTAACATAGTCGGACCACTTCTAGCCCTTAGCGCAGCGGTTTTGTTCGGACTTTATACAGTAGCCGGTAAAGACCTCACCATGCGTCTCGGAAGTCTTGTGGTAAACAGCTTTTCCTTTACCGCAGGTGGTATCATCAACTGGAGTTTACTAGCCCTAAAAAGCGAGCCTCTCTGGCAGGTTGCCGGTGATAACTGGCTGAGACTTCTGTACTTAGGCGTGTTTGTAACTGGGCTGGCCTACTTTGCTTATTTTACAGGTCTTTCCCATCTGGACACCACAGCAGGATCCAGCGTCTTCTTTGTCAAACCAGTCTTTGCATCGATTCTTGCATGGATCTTCTTGAGCGAGCCTATCACCTGGAACAAAGCCGTAGGTATAGTGATTATTCTGCTTGCCATGGGCTTTGTTATAGCTCGGCCACAAAAAACTGCTGCTTCCCGTAAAGAAGCTGAAGCTTGAACCAAGCAGGTGACCGGCAAAACACTGAAAAAGGAGGATGCCCGATGTTTGCCTTTATTGGACTCATTCTTATCTTGCTTGTAGTCTTCCCCACCCACACTGCCGCATTTGTCCCAGAAGGAGCGATTGAAGCCCAGGAGCTGTATGTGAAGAGCCTGCAGAAAGATGCAGGGTACCTTACTATGGCACCAACCGATGCCAGGATCAATCCGTATTTTAACAACATCGCACTCTGGGCTGTAGTAGACAATCCCGACTACACCGATGTGGTGAAAAAGTGGGCCATGTGGTATGTTGAACACATCAACGACCCAGACAAGCTCGGGGTAAGAGGTAGCATCTACGACTACACCGTTGTAGCAGGAGGCGAGGTCAAGCCTACTGAGGACTACGACTCGTCCGACTCTTACGCTGCAACATTTCTGACCTTGATGCGCCGCTACTTCGATGCCACAAACGATTCCGCTTTCCTTAAAGAACTCGAACCTGCTTTGGACCTTGTTGCCAGTGCTATCTACGCCACCATGGATCCCAAAGACGGTCTGACATACGCCAAGGACAACTACCGGATCAAGTACCTGATGGACAACGTCGAAGTCTGGCAGGGGTTGAAAGACTGGGCATACCTCCTAGAGCATGTGTTTGCTAGGACAGACGACGCGAAAAAAGCAACTGCAGATGCAGCTAAGATTTACGATAGCCTGCAGAAGTTTTGGAAGGGATCAGCCTTTGCATATGCCAAAGACGAGGTAGGCAGGCTGTTTGGCTCGGATACTACCGTCTTCTACCCCGATATGACCGCACAGCTCATGGCAGTGGCATTGGAATTTACCACTCTGGAGCAGACTGAGATCATCTGGAAGAACTTCAACGAAAAGTTCCCTAAGTGGGTACTGCTGCAGCATCCATCAAGCTTTCCCTGGACTATGATGGTCTACGCCGGACTCAAAGCTGGCGATCTGGAACGAGTTCAAACCTATATCAACGCAGTTGAACTCACCTACGGCAGCATGGGCTTCCCCTGGCCTTGGTATTCATCAGAGGCCGGCTGGTATCTCCTCACTCTTAAAGAACTGCCTGCAATAGAAACTGAGTAAAAAACTAGGGCTAACCGTAAAGGTTAGCCCTTTAATCGTCTATTTCCCCTGTTCTTTCAAGAGGTTCGCGATGAACCTGGCGTACTCAACCTCTTTTCTCTTGATTTCTGTGTTATGCTCGTCTGCAGCTTCTCGGATAGCCTTCTCCGGATCTTCTCCTTGGAGAATGGCTTTCTGCGCTGCAAACTGCAGGTAGCGGCGGCGGAGCCTTGGAGCAACGAGACCGTAGGTTGAAATCTTGCCTTCGTCAGCAGCCTTCAAAAGAAGTTCTAGATCTTCTTTGGGCATATCGATGTTCAGCACTGCTTCGCGGTTTGCGGGAATGAAGATCGAACCGGGAATCTGGTTCATAACCCTGATAGAAAACTCCGCTTGGATTCTTGGTGATGTGATCCATTTAATGAAGTTCCAAGCTTCATTCTTCATCTTGGAAGTCTTGAAGATGGTGAGCGCTGCACCTCCTGCAGATGCAGATCTTACCAGGGTATCTCCTTGGTAGGTTCCGGGGACCTGTACCATGCTCCACTTGCCTGCGATTTGCGGTGCTGCGATCTTCAGATTGGTGTACATATTCTGATACTGCAGCATGTAGAAGAGTTCTCCGGTGCTAAACGCTTGGAAGAACGGAATCTCTTTGGGGATATGGTAGTCTACATAAAAGCTGACATACTCTTTAAAAGCTGCGATTGACTCTGGAGTATCGAACCCCGAACGCGACAGATCAGGGGTGTAATCGTCAGCGCCTCTTTGCCACATGAACATGTTCAAATCTGCGTAAACGTTTTCCGTGAGGCCAAACTGCAGTGCCATATTGCTGCCTTGAGCTTGAGCCTTGGGGAGTACCTTTTTCATTTCCTCCCATGTGTTTATGGAGGATATGCCAAGATCGTTGAGGATATCGTTTCTTTGGAATGCCACAGTAATGTTGGCATTGTACGGAATGCCAAACACCGCTCCTTTGTAGGTGAGGGCGGTAAAAAAGCCTGGAGGCAAGTTGGCAACTACCTCATCGAAGTCGGGGAACGTTGCCTTAAGATCGATAACGGCACCTCTAAGACCGAGCTCCGGAGCAAAGAGTGGGCCCATACCGCCAATATCAGGAGCTTCGCCAGAGGCAGCTGCAAGAATGAAACGGTTTTCAAAGTCGGACCAGCTGAGATTGGTAAAAACAACTTCCACTCCGTACTGCTTTGTGTAATCTGTTGCTATCTCTCTAAAGATGCTCAGTTCCTCGTTGGTAAGTCCTGTTAGCCAAACCTCCAGAGGCTTGGCAAGTGATAAAACACTAAGTATGAGGACAAGAGCAAGAATTAGCGTTTTCTTCACAAAACATCCCTCCGTTTCGAAATCAAAACCCCTTAATAGATTCTTCTAAATCTTCTCTTCTCCTTCTGTTTCCTTATCTGGAGCACAGTAGAAAAAAAGGTGCCGGGCATTCCCGGCACCTTGGTGAACAGATTATTACTTGCCCAGAAGCTGCTTAATGTATCTGTCGTACTCTTTTTGCTTTCTGGCAATCTCGGAGTTGTGCTCATCTGCGGCCTCGCGCATTGCGGTCTCAGGATCAACGCCCATCAAGATGCTCTTTTGAGCTGCCATCTGCAAGTAGCGCCTGCGGTGTCTTGGAGCCACCAAACCGTAGACGGAGCTGGTAGCCTCGTGAAGGGCTTTATCCCAAGAAGACGCCACTACAGGGTCGACGTCCAGTTTCAAAGCAGCACCTCTGTTGGACGGCAGGAACATCGCACCCTGGATCTGAGCCATAACACGGTTGGAAATGGCCAGCTGAACCTCTTCAGAGGTAATCCATTTGATGAACTCCCAGGCCTGCTGCTTCTTCTTCGAAGAGTTGAAGATACCCAACGAGTTGCCACCACCGGTTGTTGTCCGGTTCAACTGACCATCGATGACGTATCCAGGCGCCTGGAGCATGGTCCATTTACCTTGAATCTGCGGAGCACCGTGGAGCAGAGACATGTAGAAGTAAGGATAGCTCAGTGCAATTGCCAGTTCTCCAGTGGTAAATGCCTGGAACACTGGAATATCTTTAGGGATGTTGTATTTAGTGTAAAGCTCTACATAATCGGTGAATGCATGAATCGCTTCGGGATCGTCATAACCGGATTTTGTCAGATCTTTGCTGTAGTCGTCTGCACCCCTCTGCCACATAAACATGTTGACATCGGCATACAGGGTTTCGGTCATGAACCACTGCAAAGCGAAGTTGGAGTTGTTAGCTTGAAGTTTTGGCAGTATGGTTTTCAACTCGTCCCATGTTCTTACTTCATCTACACCAATGCTCTGGAGGATATCGGTTCTCTGGAAAGCTGTAGTGACGTTTGCGGTGTACGGAATACCAAAAACCACACCTTGATACGTCAATGAACGGTAGAAGTTGGGATAACTTCTGCTGTAGACCTCTTCGAAATCTGGGAACGTCCTGAGGTCGATGAGAGCACCTCTAAGACCTAGTTCAGGAAGGAACAGTGCTCCCGAGGCGCCTACATCCGGAGCATCCCCGGAAGCTGCGGCAAGGAGGAATCTGTTCTCGTTGTCAGCCCATGAAAGCAGAGTGTACTCCACTTCAATACCGGTACGAGGGGTGAAAAGTTCGTCGGTGAGGTCGCGAATTATCCTCATTTCCTCGTTACTATGCCCGGTTAACCACACCTCAATGGTCTCTGCTAATGCAAAAACACTTAGCAAAGAGAAAACCATAAGAACAGCCAGAGATAGTTTCAGTATACCCTTTTCTTTAGACACCCATTTCATAGTAGCACCTCCTACAAAACTTAGGGATATATAGAAGCAATTCTGTCTACTCTTGGAATATCCTTTGTCATTTTTCACGTTATTGTAAATTACTCTAGCGGTTTCAGAGATCTCAACTTCTCACTCACCACCTCCCGAATTTAAAAAAGGCACTAGCCATTTGACTAGTGCCTTTCCCTTTGCAGTAGTTGTTTACTTGTTGCTTAGTAGGACTTTGATATATCTTTCGTATTCTTTTTGCTTTCTGGCAATCTCGGCATTGTGTTCTGCTGCGGCTTCAAGGATAGCTGTCTTTGGATCAACACCAGTCAAGATGGTCTTCTGAGCTGCCATCTGCAGGTAACGACGGCGATGTCTTGGTGCAACCAGGCCGTAGACCGAGCTGGTAGCTTCGTTGAGTGCCTTGTCGTATGCAGCGGCAGAGTCTTGTGCAATATCGATTTTCAGTGCTGAGCCTCTTGTAGAAGGCAGGAACAATGCGCCTTGAATTTGATTCATAATGCGTGAAGACAGTTCTAGCTGGGTTTCTTCAGAGGTAATCCACTTAATGAACTCCCAAGCTTGTGTCTTTTTCTTGGATGAAGCGAAGATACCGAGGGCAGAACCTCCACCTGTTGTGGTGCGGTTCAGCTTCCCATCGATAACGTATCCAGGTGCCTGCACCATGCTCCACTTGCCTTCGATCTGGGGAGCGCCGTGAACTAGATTCATGTAGAAGTTAGGATAGCCCAGAGTTAAAGCCAGCTCACCAGTGGTGAAAGCTTGGAATACAGGGAACTCCATAGGAATGTTGTACTTGGTGTAGAGTTCTGTGTAATCGGCGAAAGCAATGATTGATTCAGGATCGTCGTAACCGGATTTTGTCAAATCGTGGTTGTAATCATCAGCACCACGCTGCCACATAAACATGTTGACGTCTGCATAAAGAGTATCTGTCATGAACCACTGCAGGGTGAAGGTGGTACCGTTGGCCTGCATCTTGGGCAAAGCCTGTTTCAGTTCATCCCAGGTTCTAATCTCAGAAATACCCAAGTTCTGGAGAACGTCGTTTCTCTGGAAACCAGTGGTAACTTGTGCAGTATAAGGAACACCGAAAGTAATACCCTGGTACTGAAGAGAACGATAGAAGTTGGGATAGGAACGGTTGTAAACCTCACTGAAGCCGGGCATAGTAGAAAGATCGATGAGTGCGCCTCTAAGACCCAGCTCAGGCAGGAACAGTGCGCCTGCGCCGGCTACGTCAGGAGCTTCTCCGGACGCTGCAGCTAAAAGATAGCGGCTTTCGTTATCAGCCCATGAAAGACCTGTGAAGTTGACTGAAATACCAGTTTTAGCGGTAAAGTTGCTTTCTGTCAACTCTCTGATGATGCTCAACTCTTCGTTTGAGTGTCCAGTTAACCAGACTTCGATGGTGTCGGCAACGGCCAATGAGCTGAGTAGCAGTGCAACCATTACTAGTATGGTTAGTTTTTTGGACAATTGCATAGCTGTAATACACTCCTTCTCTTGAAAAAATAAAATGACTAGGACGTTTGTTACTACGTACTGGTCAACCCCTAATATAATACGTCACAAAGCGTCCTTTTACCTTCAAGACTGCTTAATAATTAGCTGTCTGGGAAAATATAGCCAGATCTTGTATAACAGCTATAATTGTCCTATAATGAAAATGATTTTCAATTAGGAGGAAAACAATGCTAAAAAAAGTTGTCCTGCTTGCGCTAATAGCTGCGCTGAGTGTAGCGAGTTTAGCAGATTTAAGAATAGTTACATCGATAAACGTTATTGCAGACTGGATTAAAGCTGTCGGGCACGAAAAGGTGGAAGTTCACACACTGGTAACCGGTTTGGAAACTCCTCACACCTATTCACCAAAACCTAGCGATACTTTAGCTCTGAAGCGTGCTGATGGTTTTGTGGGAATCGGACTTGGTCTTGAAAGCTGGCTGCAACCTTTACTAAGAAGTGCAGCTAATCCTAATTTACCCATTTACTACCTATCCGAAAACCTCCAAATTATCGAAGAAGAAGATGCCGCTGACCACGACCACTCAGACCACTCCCACGACTACAATCCCCACGTTTGGTTGAGTTTGACAAATGCCAAAGAGATGGTGAAAAACCTTGCAGAGTATCTAGCAGCTTTGGACGGGGGAAACGCCGACTTCTATAAACAAAATGCCGAAAAGTACATCAGGGAACTAGATGCGCTTTACACCAGATTCAGCGAAAAGTTCTCCCAGATCGAAGACAAAAGGTTGGTTTCCTACCCCGCATCCTACCCCTACCTTTTTGAAGAGATGGGTATCGTTGAGGTTGCGCGAGGTGAAGAGACCCACGGTCAGGAGCCGTCGGCTAGGAGAATTCTGACCATCGCCGATCTTATGAAAAAGTCGGGCGTCAAGATCATCGTCTCGGAAAAGCAGTTTTCTTCTCCTCTCCCTTCCACTTTGGCTAGGGAAACAGGAGGTAAAATTGTCTACCTTTCTCCCCTCCTTTTGGGAGGACAGACCTACTTGGAGTTAATGGAAGCAAACTACAACGCCCTTCTGGAAGGATTTGCACAAAACTAGTAGTGGACAACAAGGGAACAATGTCAAAACTTACCTCCAGAACAATTGAACTTTTCGCTGCAACACACGACTATACAAGTGCAACCAAAACACCCTAGTTGACACAAAACTAAATTTCAGGTCCTAAGACCTCCTCGTTTCTTTCCTCTTGTTGTTCTCCTAAAAAAAGAGCACCAGCTTGCGCTGGTGTTCTTCTTTTTAGATCAGACTTTTTTCGATTCTGTCCAGTTCTTCCTGGAGCAGAAGCAGCTGGGCTTCAACATCAGCTTTCAGCTTGGAAAGCTCGTTTTTGATCACTTCAAGTTCCTGCCTATGCTCAGGGCTTTCCAGCTTGTCGAGACGCTCTTCCAGTTCCTCTGCTCTTTTGGTAAGATCATCGATCGAGCCGATGATCGCAACGAGATCTTTTTTCAAAACAGTTCCTCCTACATCTTGGTCAACTCTACATATATTTACTTAAGTAATGCTCAATCCTGCAAAGACACCAAAAATCCATCAAAAAATTCTTGTTTTCTTCTTTCTTGAAACGCCTCCGCCAGAACGAAGCTACACTGTCCTTACTGCAACCTTGGCATCTTTTACCGCAGAGAGCAAAACCGCATCGATCACCTCTTGGGCTCTAAGCCCGTCGTTAAAGGTGGCGGGAATACCATTAGTTAGAGGCTTTCTTCCTGCGATCTCCGCAACAAACGCTTCCATCATATGCAGCATGGCAAAATCTCCCATGATGCTTTCTGTGGCCATAAGGCGGTATTCTTCTCCGTGAGGAGCGTACCATAACTCGTCCTTCCACCCTCTAGAGTAGACGATTCTCATGGCTCCTTTAGTGCCAAAAAACTCTACAGACCAACCTCCAAGCCCTCGGGTCACCCTGCTTGCGACAGCAATGCCGGAGACTCCTCTTTCGGTTTCAAACATGAGCGAGTTGAAGTCATCTACTGTGGCCAAAGCCTCAGTGCTGCCGGCTTCTCTCTTGGGTTGAACTGCCCTGCTGTGGGCGTAAACTGCAGTAAACTCGTCACCTGTTACATACCGAAAGAGATCGAAGATGTGAGACCCCATATCCCCCAGCTGTCCCGTTCCTGCAAGGGTCTTGTCGTCACGCCAGGCAAGCGGCCTTACGATAAGGCCTGAATCATTTTCAGCCCAGAGCCGTGCGTGAAACAGGTGACCGAGGAAGCCTTCTGCAAGCAGTTCCTTAGCTTTGATGCTGCTCTGGAGAAACCTGAAGGTAAAGCCCACATGATTAACCAGTCCTAGCTTTCCAGCTGCAGCTGCCATTTCCGCTGCTTCCTCTGCGTTTAACGCCAGAGGTTTTTCGCAAAACACGGAAAGGCCTTTCTCTAAAGCAGCCAGAGCGATCTCCCTGTGGGTACTGTTGGGGGTAGTGATGGTGATCGCATCAAGTTCCTCTTCTTCCAGCATCGTTCTGTAGTCGGTGTAGACTTTGGGAATGGAGAGCCTGGCTGCCTGAGACTTGGTATTCTCCACTCTCCTTCCTGAAAGGGCAACTACTTCTGCTTCATCGGCAAGCTTCAGACCCGGAACATGGCATTCCTCGCTCCAGTAGCCTGCTCCGACAACTCCGATTCTTACTACCATGCTTGTCCACCATCCTCTAGAGTAATAGTGCGTTGATTAAAGGCGTTAGAAGTCCCATCAAAAATCCCAAAAGGCCTCCCAGCCAGGTTATAGCGCCCAGCTCTCTCTTGGATATGCCAAAGATCAAGTTCTCCAGCTCCAAGAGATCGAAGGTATTGATCTTGTCTTCGATGATTTTTGTCAGATTGAACTCGCTGAAAACCCTAACGAGAAGATCAGGTGCTTTTTTCTTGTAAACAGAGAGGACTTTTTTCTTCAGCTCCTGCCAATTCCCATCCCCGTACAGTCTGTAGATGCTCTGAATCCTCATCCCCTTAGCTTTGGTAGCAGCGTGTTTGAGAGCTACAGCTATCTTTTCCCCGATTTCTGGAGAAGTGATGAGTTTTTCTAGATACTCTCTCCGGCAGAAAGCATCAACTGTCCTTTCGGAAAAGAGAAGTTTAAGGCCTGAGCTGACGGCTTTGTCGACTTCTCCTTCACCGAAGGCAGCGAGCACTTCCTGCGGCTTTTTCTCCAGCAACTCATTTATCCCGCTTTCAACGGCACTGAAGACCTGGAGCTTTGTCTCCGGATCTTTTACCAACTGCAAAACGGTGCCCACAAGCTGCCTTGATATCAGAGAAGTGTCCAGAAGCATACCCAAGAGGTTCCGAAGAGGTCCTTTTGCCAGGAAGCCGTCGATGTGCTTTTTGAAAAGTTCTTCGGCAGAAGGTTTTCCCAGGTAGTCCTCGATGCTTTTGAGAATGCTTTGCGAAATGGAGTCTGTCCAAGAGGGCACCTTTTCTAGCACCTCACCTGGCAGAACTTCCTTGAGACTGCGGTCTTCACGGGCAATGCTATTAGTCACAGCACTGGCGATGGTACCGGTTACAGCCTCGCTTTCTCCAAGCTTTGTACCCAAACCTTTAACCCAAGAAGTGAGGTCGTCGATGTATTGGTCGGCAAACTCTTTTGCTGTTACCTTTTGCACAAGAACAGCAATTACTCGGTCGAGACCTGTGTCGGTAACGCCGAGCAGCTCTAAAACATCACCAAGAGTTTTGTCGCTAGTTTTCAGGTCAATTAGCTTCTTGTCCAAAAACCCTTCGATCAGGTGCAGCTTGTCCTCAGAAACCGCTTCGCTTGCCAAAAGATCTGGACTGAGCAGGTTTTGCCCAACTGCATCTGCAATGCTTCTGGCAATTCTCTGCCTTTCTTTGGGAATCAAGCCCGGAGTAAAGGGTAGTGCTATCGGACCGATGTAGATCTTTTTCAGCGGTCGGAAAAGCATTTTAATGGCGATCCAATTTGTAAGATAACCTATAACTGCCCCAACAATCGGACTGATTATGTAAATCAGCTCCATCTGAGCCACCTCTTTTACCAAGTCGAATATCTATACTATGAGTATATCCCTGGACAAGCTATAAAAACATTTTAACACCAAAACGCTAAACTCCATAGGGCGGGGGCAAATAAAAAAGGTGGAGCTTCGCTCCACCGAAGTTTACTTGAGTCTGCTGATGAAGCGGGCAAACTCGACTTGCTTGCGCTTCATCTCTGCTTGAACTAAATCGTGGGCCTCAAGGAGAGCCTTTTCAGGATCGGTTCCTTGGAGGATTACGCTCATCGCAGCATTGGTGACGTGGCGTTGGCTCACTACAGAACCCAACCCGTAGCGGGGTGCCATTGAGTGATAGGACTGTTCATACATCACTTTTACGTGGTCTTCGGGGAAATAGTCGATTTTGCTTGCCACGTTCATGTTGGCAGAGAAGAAAAATCCCGAAGGCATGACCTGCATAACCCTTCTGCCGTACTCTGCTTGGACTTCATCTTGCATAAACCACTTAATGAACTCCCAGCCTTCCTTCTGATACTTGGAGTTTTTGAAGATACCGATTGGCAGCGGACCGTTGTAGATAGAGTGGCTGAGGAACCCGTCTGAACGCACCGTTCCGGGGGTCAGACCTACGCTCCACTTACCGCGGATTTGAGGGAAGCCTTGGTCAACTGCGGAGTAGTTCCAGTTGCCACCGACAACCAGTGGGTACTCTCCGGAGGCAAAGGTGTTCATCGGTACAGGTGCCTGAGGAATCTTGTAAACTGTGAAGAGCTCCATCAGTTCCTTGAAGCCGGCGATGGCTTCGGGTGTGTTTAGACCACTGGAGACGCCGTCGTCGTTGACGTAAACCCCTCCGTGCTGCCAAATGAAGGTCATGACCGACTGGAAGTCCGGAAGCAGGTACTGGCTGATACAAGCAAGGTTCATCCCGTTCGCTTGGAACTTTGGCAGGAGAGCTCTGACTTCGTCCCAGGTTGTAGGATACTCCCACCCGTTTTCGGCGAAAATATCAGTTCTGTAATAGGTAAGACCAAATCCGAACTCTACAGGTATGCCAAAAGCCGTTCCCATAAACTCCAAAGACCGCATTTGCCCGGGGTAGAGTTTTTTCTCTATCTCGGCAAACTCTTCGGGATGTTCGGCTCTCAGGTCCACCAAACCTCCGCGCATGCCGAACTCTACCGGCCACTCCGAACCAAATGAAGCAAGATCTGGAGTGTCGCCTGCTGCCAAGGCCAGCATGGCTTTGCTCCAAAGATCGTCGTAGTTCATAGCCGTAAAGTTTAGTTCAATTCCGGTTTGAGGCGTAAAGTACTCGTTGGCCATATCCTTGATCACTTGAGCAATCTCGTTGGGTCTGGTCCACCAGACCTCCAGTGTGACTGCGTTAACCCCTAAAGCAACTGCTAATATTACGAGTAGAATAGCAAAGCGCTTTTTCATGCTTCATCCCCCTAGTTTTGAGTATCACTGTATATTTCGAGAAGTCCCGCTTATTACCTGCATTAGCGTTTTTTTGCACTGCTCTTTGTTTCACCTGGAACAAGACAGTTTTTCCCAGTTCCGATAAGGTCCTCTCTTTTGGCTTTCCTGAGAGCTTTCCGAACTAGCGGCCAGTTTCGGCGATCCTGAAACTGTAGAAGAGCTCTCTGCATCTTCTTCTCCTCTTCATCCGGAATGTGTACTTTTTCCCCTGTAAATGGATTCTCTCCAGTGTACCACATGGTCCCGGACACAGTGAGGGGAAGAGGGATAAAATCTTGGACCTGTTCGAAGAACCGGCCCTGTTTTTTGATATACAGTGCAAGTTCGATGGCGTCGTTCAGCGTGCTTCCTGGATGGGATGAGATCAGATAGGGAATGACGTAAGGTTCTTTGCCAAGATCGAGGGAGATTTGGCTGTACTTCCTGCAGAACTCCTGGTAAACAGGGTGAGCCGGTTTGTTCATCTGGCGCAGTACTCTGCTGGAGACGTGTTCGGGGGCAACTTTTAGCTGTCCCGACACGTGGTTTCTGATGAGTTCTTTCATGAAGCCTGCATCCTTCAAAGCTGCGTCAAACCGCACACCGGATTGAACAAACACTCTCTTTACGCTCGGTACCTTTGCAATATTCTGCAGGAGCTTTACATACGATTGTTGATCGATTTCCAAGTTGGGGCAGATCTTTGGCGTCATACAGGACCTGTGCTTGCAGACACCTCTTCTTGCCTGCAGCTTGCAGGTTGTTCCGTAGAGATTGGCAGAAGGTCCTCCGGCATCGCTGATGGTTCCCCGAAACTCCGGATCGCTGGCGATGGTTTCTGCCTCCTGAAGAATGGACTTTTCGCTCCTGGACTGGACCACTCTTCCCTGATGCAGGGCCAGCGAACAGAAGTAGCATTCTCCTGGGCACCCTCTGTGCGTTGTGATGCTGAACTGAGTGGTCTTTACCGCCGGCACTCCTCCTTGGTCTGCGTATGAAGGGTGGGCTCTCCTTTGAAACGGTAGCCCGTAGATGTAGTCCAACTCTTCAGCAGTCATGGGCTTTTCCGGAGGATTAACAACCGCATACCAGCCGTCCTGCTGCTCCTGGACTACGACTCGTCCTTCGAACGGGTCGAGCTCGTTGTAAAACAACTTGTAAGCCCTGCCAAACTCTTTTTTGTCTTGAACAGCTGCAAAAGACGGCAGTACCACAGTGTCTTTGGAGATGTATGGGTCTTTTTCTTTGTGTACGGTACCGCGCAAGCCAAAACATGCTTCAACACCTAGACCCATAAGGAAGTTCTCTGCGATAGCGGCAATCTGCTTCTCTCCCATCCCGTAAACGAGGAGATCTGCTTTGGCATCGAAGAGAATAGACCTGCGGACGGAGTTTTGCCAGTAGTCGTAGTGAGCAATACGCCGCATACTAGCTTCAATGCCGCCTAGCACAATAGGGGTATCGGGGAAGAGCTCCTTCAGCTTGTTGCTGTAGACGATTGTCGCTCGGTCGGGCCGAAGGCCCGCTTTTCTGCCCGGAGCATAAGCATCGTCTCGGCGCCGCTTATTGGCAGCGGTGTAGTTTGCCACCATGGAATCTAGGTTGCCCGCCGTGACGCCAAAGAACAGCTTGGGTCTCCCAAGCTTTAGAAAATCTTCATTCTCGCGCCAGTTCGGTTGCGCAATAACGCCTACTTTGTAGCCGAGACTAACCAAATAACGTCCGAGAAGTGCGGTGCCGAAGGAAGGATGATCAACATACGCATCACCTGTCACAAGCACGATGTCGAGGCTGTCCCAGCCCCATTGTTGGGCTTCTTTAAGAGTCATCGGCAAAAAGAGCTCGTTTTTCATTTCATGCCTCCTGTGCCCCGCCTGGTGTGCTGTAGCCTTTTTCCCAGGTAAGGCATAAATTATCCTGACGACCGGAAGACGATCTCGACCAAGGTTAACTTTTTGCAGAATAAAAAGGTAAATCTAGCACTATTAAGAAGTATATAATAAGGTCACTCACACGGCGAGAGCGGCTTTCAGACAGCAGCTTCAGCCGTAAACAGCAAGGTCTCCAGCATATTTCATTTAAATTTTCCCTGCAGTAAAAATCGTTTAATCGTAATCATAAGCCAGGGTTTTTTTCTTGACAGTATATGAAGATTATTTTAAAATAGGCGAAGTACTCCGAAGTCCAACGTGAGTCTCCGAGTACAAGAAAGGGGGATGCCTTGTGTTTGATTTTCTTTATAACCGTCGGATTCCTGATGGGTTCAGGATACCCAAATGGATCCTCAAGGAATACTTTGGTATAGAGGAAGAACAGCTACAAGTGGAAACCAACTTGATTTTGGAAAAGTTAACACAACAGATCGACGATCTCTCTGATGACGATCACTCCCCCATCGCTATCTGGCTGGCGATACAGATTATGGCAGATCAGATTTCCGAGACTTTAAGCGATTCGCTGGAGATCTACCACAAGCTGGCCCAAGGAGAGCTGACCGCAAGGGAAGCGATAGCCCTGACAAGGTTAAAACAGATTGAACGCGAGTTCTTTGAAGAAGACGACGAGTAGGCGCGGCCCCAGATGGGGCCGCTGTTTTTTTACCTGTGGAGCTCGTTAAGGTATTCTTTAAGTTCTACAGGGAGTTCTGCGTCAAACTGGCAGATTGTACCAGTCCGGGGATGGGGAAACGCCATGTGACAAGCGTGCAGGAACGTACGCCCAAGCCCTTCGTCTCCCTCACCGTATACCTCATCTCCCACAAGTGGATGTCCTATTGAACTGAAGTGCACCCTGATCTGGTGGGTCCTGCCGCTTAGTAGAACTGCTTTTACTAGAGTGTGATCGGTGTACCGCATCAGGACTTCGTACTTGGTGGTGGCTTTTCTGCCGTCTTCTCCCACCTCTCGCCTAACACCTTCTTTTGGATCGACAATGCCCAGATCGATGACCCCAGCTTCACTGTGAACTCTTCCGTGAACCAATGCCAGGTAATGCTTTTCCATCTCGCCGATCTCTTCTGACAGAATCACCGCTGCCAGCGGGTTTTTGGCTGCAAGAACCAAACCTGACGTCTCCTTATCCAAACGGTTCACTAAGTAGCTGCTAGGACGTTCGCCTTTCTGAACTAAGTGGCCCGCAATGTAGTTAGCTAAAGTCCCTGAAACGTACCTCTTCCTAGGATGCATGACCATGCCCGCAGGCTTGTTGACTACCAAAACGTCGCTGTCTTCGTAGACCACCTCAATCTTGGAAAACTCCGGAGTAACTTTGGTTTCAACGGCCAAATACACCTCCACCACATCCCATGCCTTCACCTCATAGGAGAAGTAAGAGGTCTGGCTGTTTATCCGCAGTTCTCCACGGTTTTTAACATTCCGAATGAGGCTGGTGGAAAAGTGATAATGCCTTTTAAGAACATCTTTTACCTTCCATCCTGCCTCGCTTGGCAGTATGACAGCGCGAAAAAACGGTCTTTCTCTTTCCAAAATCCATCACTCTTTCCAGATGTCTCCATATATGCAAAGACGAAAGAACCCTTTGCAGAGCAAAGGGTTATCTGGCTTTTTCGAGAGCATTCTTTGCAGCAGCTCGGAACTTCTCACTGGTGCCGGTTGCCCCGGCTACGTCGTCCACTTTATCTGGATCCTGGACTCTAACCAGCTCCTCCTCAAGCTTGTCGATAGCGTCAAACACCAACTTATAAGGATAGTCTTCGTCTTTAGGATCTTCCTCGTTAGGTGCTTGATACTCGGTGTAATCAGCCTCTTTGATCTTGCCGTCTTTAATGGTCAGCTCGATGTAGCCGTAATTGCCGCGATCATCGGCATCGCTCCTACCGACATACTTACCGTCATCAAACAGCCTTTCCCCTACGTCTTCCAGATCCTTGCCTAAATCTTCTGTGCGGTCCTTGACGTCCTCTTTAATGTCCTCGGGTTTTTGGTCGAGTACATCATCATCGACTCTTGAGCCAAAGTAGACCACCAAACCGACCACTACAACTGCTATAACAAGTAGCCATACCACATTGCGATTCAACGAGGATCCACTCCTTAAAAGAATCTTCTGTGGTTATGCTACCCTTCTGAGTTGCCTTTATACAGACCTCGCTCCACTGCTCCGTTCCATGCCAACATCCCACCCTGGTAGTTGAAAACCTCGGTATAACCGTTTTCCAGGAACAGATTGGCAGCTTCCAGACTTCTTCTCCCGGACCTGCAAACGAAAAGAATAGTTTTGTCTTTAGGGAACCGATCAATGTGAGCGGCTACATCGCCTAAAGGAACCAATATGGAGCCGGGGATGTGCCCTTCGGCATACTCGTGCGGCTCCCGCACGTCCACGATCAAAAGGCTCTCCTTTTTGCCTGCCATCAGTTTTTTAACCTGACCTGTTGTAAGATTGATATCCATAAAACAGCTTGTCCAACCTTTCTTGAGAGTGCTGCAACTCTTGCTTCAACGTTTTGCCAGAAACTGTCAGAGAGATTGAGAATATTGGAACCCTCTTAACAACACAATACTAACAAGGCACGTTAAAAGGCTAAATCACTCTGCTTCTTAGCCTAGCTGCCAAAAAAGGTTCGTGAGGGCTCCTCATGAACCTTTTTCCCTATTAAAAAGCAGGACAAACACTCAGTTTATGGAAAGGGATTGGTGCTAGCTTTTTCTTGCCAATCCAGTAGAGCTGCGAAGAATAAGCTCTGCTGGGATTAGTTTAGAACTCTTGTTCTGAGGGTTGATCAGTATGTCGATTGCCGCTTCTGCAATTTCGTAAAACGGTTGTTTGATGGTGGTAAGGGGCGGCTCCAAATAGATCGCTGCAGGAGAATCGTCAAAGCCAACCAAAGAAATCTCGTCCGGGATGGATATGTTGAGGTTCTTTAAAGCACTGTTTGCAGCAAGTGCCAACTCAAAGCCGGCTGCAAATATGGCAGTAACCCTTCTCCTCCGCAATACCACTTCCAGTTTTTCCTGAATCAGCTTAAGAGCCCAGATACCAATGGCATTGATATTGATGAACTGGTCTTCGGTGTAGGGTATCCCCAGTTCGGTCATTTTATCTTTTGCACCTTTAATACGCTGCTGAGTGTTGGCAGTTTCCGGCCAAGAGTAAAAAACGAGGATGTCTTTGTGGCCTAGCTCGCCAAGATGGGAGATCGCCATTTGAGCGCCCAAGTAGTTGTCCGCGTCTACGAAAGGCACTCCCATATTCTCCCAGCTGGCATTGATGGCAACTATAGGAATACCTGATCTGCCGATTCTGTCGAGACACTCCTGCCAGTTGTACAGAGGATTGACGATAACGAACCGCTCTCTCATCCGGTCTGCTCTTGCCACATAGTCTTCCAGTTCAAAAGATGTAGACGCTGTGATAATGGAAAACTCGCACTTGTGAAACCGTCCCACTTCCATGAGATTGCGCAGCATCGTGCCCATATAAACGTCTCGAGCTAGGTAGTGCACAGTCTGCAGCGTCTTTTCGTAATCATTTTGGTTGCGGATGAAGTCGCCCAAGAGCACTATGTTGATTTTCGCAGGAACTTCACTTGCCGGGTCTCTGGAGACAACAAACGTTCCAACTCCCATTTCTCTTTCGAGATAACCTTCCTGGACCAGCTCTTGGATGGCTCGATTGGCCGTCATCTGGCTGACGTTATACTGATAGGCGATTTTCCGTTCTCCAGGAAGTTTCTCCCCTACCTGATAGTTCCCTGTCTTTATGTCCTTAACGATGCCCTCTTTAACCAATAAATACCTAGGCTTGTTTCCTTTTCCGCGCATTCTCAGGGGCTTACCTCCTCCACCTGTTATAGAACAATCAATCGTACATCGTGGGACTCCTACTCTTTTCAATTATATGTTATTTACGGGAAAATTCAAGGTAACCGTAGATTATTGGAAAATTAGGTTTTTATATCACCTATTTTTTCACATAAAACCCAAAAACGAAGGAGGATCTGATGTGAAAAAGGTTGTTGTGTTGTTGCTGTGTTTAGTGATTAGCTTTTCTGCTCTTGCCAAGGAGAGGACCCTTACCATTTGGGCTGCTTGGGCATCCGAGTGGGTTAGGATCTTTCAGGAGATGACCGACCGCTACTTCACCCCCGAAACCGGTATTGAGGTAGAAATCATGCCTCTGCCCTGGGACAGCTTCGAGCAGAAGTTCCTGCTTGCAGCAGCAACTGGCGACGTTCCCGATGTAGGTCTGACAGGGGGGCTTGGACCTGCAGACCTCGGCGTCCGCGGGGCAGTTGTGGACCTAAAAGCTCGATTTGGCCAAGAGGTCGATGAGCTGACCAGCCAATTTTTCCCCGGACTAATGCGTTCTCTTACTTTCTACGACTCGGTTTTTGGCATGCCAATGATCTACGGCAGCTACAATCTATTCTACCGCACAGACATACTAGAAGAACTAGGACTGGATATCCCCAACACCTGGGACGAAGTCCGCGCCATGATACCCAAACTCCAGGCAAATGATACGAACTTCGCGGTGGCCTACGGCCACCAAAGCACTGCTGACTTCTCTATGTTCCTCTTCCAGCGAAACGGAGACTGGTATACGCCTGATCTGACCAAATCTGCGTTGGATACTCCTGAAGCAATCATGGCCTTCAGAGAGTTTACCGACCTCTTTACCAAGCAAAACATACCTAAAGAGATCCAGCCCTACTTCCAACCTTTTAGAACTGGCGACATCGCCATTCAAATCGGACCGACATTCGACTACGCTAACCTGCAGATCGCAGCTCCAGAGCTGAAGGGCAAGTGGGGAATGTCCATGGTACCAGGAACGCCAAATGCAGACGGCGAGCTGAATAGAGCCGCTTACATTGGCACCATGGGAATCATGATCTTCGAAAAGAGCCGCGACATTCCAGGAGCTTGGGAGTGGGTCAAGTGGTTCATGAGCGAGGAAACTCAATCCCTGGTATCCAACGAGATCATGACTAGGATCCCCGGCGGTATGCTGTTTCCAGCAAACTACAACGCCCTCATGAAGATCAACATCCCTGAAGAACACCGTACTGTTTTGGTTAATCAGGGTATGGTGGGCAAAGCACCTTCTTATGCGCTTTCACCTGAGAGCGTGACCACCAGATTCATTTCAAACGCTCTCAGCGAAGTGGTACTCATGGATGCAGATCCAGAGGATGCCATACTCCGAGCTGCAAGAGACATGACGGCCGAACTTACCAGAAAACAGGCCGAATTCAAACGTTTCATCAGCAAGTTCCAGAACTAGACCAGGGGCCCTTTGGGCCCCTTCTTAATTTGACTCATCCCTCATTCCGTTTCTCCTCTGCAGGAGATTTCCAAGATGTATTTAATAATAAAGTTGCCGAAAAACATAAGGGGGTATGCTCGTGAAAAGGAGTGTTCTCTGTTTCCTATTGATCCTTGCCCTGTCGTTTTGCCTTTCTGCAAAAACACTTGAGGTTTGGATTGTTGGCTGGACCAACGAAATGGCCAGAATCGCAGAGGACTTGATAGCTGCTGAATACACTCCTAAGACCGGTGTTGAAGTCGACATCACTCCTATTGGCTGGGGCGATGGCAATAAAATCACCCTTGCTATTATCTCCAACGATGCGCCGGATATCGTTACCGGCGGCGTGGAACTGGGCATCAGAGGTGCTCTTGTTGACCTGAGAAAGACCTTCGGCCAGGAGTTCGAAGAACTAGAAGCTACTCTCTTCCCTGCTATTACCCAGCAGCTGCATTTTGAAGGTACGAGATTCGGAATAACCCAGAACATCAGCGTCATGAACGCAGCCTACAGAGTTGACATTCTTGCAAACCACGGCATGGAGATCCCGGTTACTTGGGATGACGTCCTGAAGATGAGGCCGAAGCTCAATGCTAACGGCCACGAGCTGGCCTTCCACTACGGCAGTCCTGACTACGACTCCATCTGGGGTGCCTACACGCTGATCACCCAGCACGGAGGTAACTTCTTCCATAAGGACGGCTTCACTTCTGCCATGGATATGCCAGAGTCCATACAAGGCTTCACAGCATATATCGAACTGTTTACCAAACACAACATGCCGCTGTCCACAGCCGGTGTTACTCAGTTTAGAACCGGCGAACTGGCCATGATTATCGACGGATACTGGATGTACACCAACTTGATCTACAGCGCTCCGGAGATTGCCGGTAAGTGGCAAGCCGGTCTAATCCCCGGAACCAGAAGACCGGACGGCACCATCAACCACGGTACCTTTACCGGCGGAACGCACTTTGCCATACCGACTACCACCAAAGACAAACAAGCTGCTTGGGATTTCATCAAATGGTTCCTGTCTGCAGAAACCCAGCGAAAGTTCACCGATGCCATCATCATTGGCATACCAGGTTCCTTGATGGTTCCAAGCTCGATGGAAGCTCTGTACACCTTGGAAGGTCTGCCCAGAGAGATTGCCCACGTCATCCATGAACAGATCGACCAGTCCGCCGCAGTGCCTTATGCACCAACGGCTGGTGTTCTCTACCGCTTTGTGAACTTTGCCATCCAGTCCTGCATCCAAACCGGTGCAGATCCTGCAGAAGAAGCTAAAAAAGCTGCAGAGGAAATGAACCGAGAAATGGACCGCAGAAAGGTCGAGTACAAGCGTTTCCTGGATCAGCTGGCAAAAGAATACTCTAGTTAAAAAGCAATCCAACGAAACAAGCTGCAGGTCGCCACTTGGCGTTCCTGCAGCTTGTTTCTATACACACGCTCCCTGTAAAAAGGGGGCTTTTTTCTTTTTTCACGTGGGTTTCTACACCAAAGACTTTTCTGCAGTTTACTCCTCTTGTTCTAGGACTGAGTTGGTCTTGAAGTTCGCTACGATGCTTCCTAAGTTCTCGGCAATAGACCTCAAAGCATCGGCTTGTGCGAACACCTCTTCAGAGCTTGCGCTCTGCTCTTCTGCCGAAGCTGCGACTTCCTCGCTGCTTGCAGCGTTTTCTTCGCTAACTGCAGCAACCGCTTCGATAAGTCTGAAGACTTCCGAGCTGTCTGCACTCATCTGCTCTGCAGCAGAACTGTTTTCCTGGGAAATGGCAATGATGCTCATCATCGCCTCTTCCACTTCCTTACTCTTTGTCATGAGTTCGGCGTTAGTGTTTGCCACACCGTCCAAGGCGATGCCCGATTCGGTGGCTGAACTGACTATGCTGCTGAGCGAGGCTTGAGCTTTATTAGCAAGCTCGCTGCCTTTGTTGATGAGCTCTGTACTTTTGGTGATGTTCACCACAGTATCGCCGATGGTTTTAATAAGCTGCTGAATGATGGCACCGATTTCATTGGACGAGTTTCTCACTCGATCTGAGAGAGTTCTTACCTCATCTGCAACAACGGCAAATCCCCTACCGTGCTCGCCGGCCCTTGCAGCCTCGATTGCAGCATTTAGAGCCAGGAGGTTGGTTTGGTCAGCTACATCGTTGATAACTCTAACAATCTCACCGATCTGTTGGGAACCCTGCTCGAGAAGAGTGGAGTTTTGCAGAGTTTCGTCGATTTCGTTTTGCACCTCGGCCATGTTCTCCACAACCAAGTTAACGATTTCCAGTCCTCTTTTTGCCTGTTTGACGTTATCTTTTTCCTTAACGGTGATTTCATCTACAGCTTTTACAGTGCCGTTTAGCATCTCGATCATAGATTGAGTCAGGTTCACCACATTGTCGATTTGAACCGCCTGCGATCTAGCTCCAGCAGCTATCTGCTCGATAGCGGAAACCAGCTGATGCATGGCTTCCTGACCACGGTGGATATCCTGGCTTTGGTTTTGAGAACCTTCTGCAACCTGACCGATGACCATGGCGATCTGTTCGTTGGTCTTTGCCTGCTGTTCAGTGGCTAGAGCCAGTTCCTTTGTCCCCCGGAGAACTTCCTGAGCAGATTGCTGTACCTGGCCAATGATGTTGGCAAGGGTATCCAAAAAGTCGTTAAACGTCGAAGCGAGCATGCCCACTTCGTCGTTGTTCTTCACTTCAAGCCTTCTTGTGAGGTCTCCCCTTCCTGAGGCGATCTCTCTTAGTTGTCGTACCATCATAGAGAGGGGGCGCACCAAATGCCTTACAAGCGGAACCATGATTGCCGCAGAACCCACAAGGATGATGGCGGATGTTATGACGGTCTGCGTAATCGCTTGGCGCATCGGACGGTTTAGTTCAAGCTTAGGCAAGCAAGTTGCCACAGACCATCCTGTCAGATTGATCGGACTGTAGTAGACCAGATACTCCACGCCGTCAATCTCAATCTCGCCTTTGCCAGACTTCCTTTGAACCATGTTCGCAGCAACTTCTCCGTGTGTACCCATGTAAGCAGTTGCATCGTCCAGCAGCTTGCTCTCATCTGGATGATAGAGCACAAAACCTGAGCTGTCGAGCACCATAACGTAGCCGTTGCTGCCTACAGTTATGCTCTGCATTATGTCGTGGAAATCAGCAAGCGATACGTCTACGGCAAGCACCCCAGCCAACTGTCCCGACTGGTTTCTTACCGGCGTAGAGATGGTAAAAGCAAGTGAATCAGACCCCAACACCTTTTGCGGTGTTGTGAAGATGGTCCTTTGTTCGAAAATGGTATCCAGCAACCAATCCTGTTCTTTAGCACCAAAAGCATCGGCACTAGTGTCAACATAAACCCTATCCCCCGTTCTCGAAAGAATCAGGGATGTCGAATCCATAGCATTGACCAAGTAAAACCTGGTAATGTCGGAGTTTGATTCCATGAGGGTAAGTGCTGGATCGATAACGTGATCGTACTGAAAACTCTGTACTGCCAAAGTGGTAGCAAGGGTCTCTACCAGTGCGGTTTTAGGCAACAGAATGGTTTCAATCTCAGCATTTACAAAGGAAGCTGTACTCAAAGCATCTTTGTGTAGGAGATCCGTGATATTGCTTGTGAGGCTTCGCACGCTGAAAAAGGCGCCTAAAGCCACAGCTAAAAGAACGATAACTGCGTTCATCAAAGCGATTTTCGTGGTGAGTTTCGTGCTGGAAAGGCCTTTCTTCATTCGCTTCACCTTCCTGGTTTATTTGGTTGTATGAAGGTTTTCGAATATCGGTACCGCCCCCCCCCGGTGCTTTTATCCGTGCAGCAGACAGGAAAACCTCAGATGCCCTGTTCCTTGCAAAACGAGGCAAGTCGGTGAACCAGCCTTTAGAACGCTCATCTAGGTACATGATCAACACTCAGGTGAAGACCCTGGAAAAATAAGGTAGTCAGGGTCAACAAAAAAAAGACCGCGACTTCGATCTTCTTCCCCCGGTCTCCGATCACGCTTATGCTTCGCCATGTCTTGCGGGCAAAAGCACATATACCTCAACCTCAAGTATATGGCGCTTGTTAATGCCAGTGCAAACACATTGAAGCGTTGAATGTTCATGAAGGTGGTTTGGATAAAGCGGATGAGAAGATATGAAAACCTCCAGAGTAATTATCGCACATTTTCCGCAACATGTTCAAAAGGCTCCAACTCCCTGTACTATTCATAAATGACGGATAGAGGAGCATATGTCCAAAAATCTGTGCAGATGCGCAGAATCTAACGTTGTTTTGCTTTGGCGCGTCGATGCATCAGCACCCGCTCTCTCTTCTACGTTAATGATCAATCAAAAATCAAAATTGTTTCAGTGTGACAGGAAAATTGGCAAAAACATCCAACCTTTTATAAGTAATTACATATTTTAGGAGGGGTTTTGTGAGAAAAAGGGGTTTAGTTTTGCTTTTGGTTCTATCTCTACTATCGGTCGCAGCCTTTGCCAAGACGTTAGAAGTCTGGATCGTAGGCATGACCAATGAACAGGCACGTATTGCAGAAGACATCATTGCCACAGATTACACGCCGATAACAGGGGTGGAGGTGAACATCACTCCCATTGCCTGGGCTGATCAAAACAAGATCACCTTGGCTATCATCTCCAATGACGCACCGGACATCGTTACCGGTGGTGTAGAACTTGGAGTAAGGGGTTCTTTGATCGACCTAAGAAAAACCTTCGGCGATGAGTATGAAGAGCTGGAAGCTAGACTCTTCCCAGCGATTACTCAACAGACGCATTTTGCTGGGACGAGATTTGCCATCCCGCAAAGCATCAGCCTTATGAATGCCGTATACCGCGTAGACCTCCTTGCTGAAATGGGCATGGAGATTCCGGTGACTTGGGACGACGTCAGACAGATGCGGCCTAAGCTGAACGCCAATGGTATGGACATGGTCTTCCACTACGGCAGCCCAGACTACTCCGGTCTTTGGGGTGCCTATACGCTGATCACTCAGCATGGAGGCAATTTCTACAAAACCGACGGCTTCACATCGGCTATGGATGAGCCGGAGTCTATCAGAGGCTTCACCGAATACATCGAGCTCTACACGGTGCACGGCATGCCTCAGTCTGTTACCGGCATCACCCAATTTAGGTCCGGCGAACTGGTGATGATGATCGACGGCTACTGGGCTTACACAAACCTTTTGAACAGTGCTCCAGAGATCGCTGGTAAGTGGGAAGCTGCTTTGATTCCCGGCACACTGAGAGCCGACGGCACCATCAACCACGGTACGTTTACCGGAGGCACTCATCTCTCTATTCCCGTGACCACGAAGGATAAGCAAGCAGCTTGGGACTTCATCAAGTGGTTCCTGTCAGATGACGTTCAGAGGAAGTTTGTGGACTCCATCATTACCAGAATTCCAGGTTCCATGATGATCCCAAGTTCTATGGACGCGCTCTACAATCTTCAAGGCCTGCCTGGCAATATCGCAAGAGTGATCCACGCTCAGATTAACGAGTCAGTTCCAGTTCCCTACGTTCCTACTGCAAGCGTGCTTCACAGATATATTAACTTTGCCATTCAAGCCTGTCTCCAGCAAGGAGCCGATCCTAGAGAAGAAGCCATCAAAGCCGCTCAGGAAATGAACAAAGAAATGGATCGAAGGAGACTTGAATACAAGCGCTTCTTAGATCAACTGGGAAGCAGTTGAACTTGACAGGAGAGACCGCTTCGCGGTCTCTTTTTGTAGTGTTCGTCTTTTTTTGGCAACAAACACTGTAGGAGGGTGTATATGAAAAGGGCGTTTTTAACCTGCATTTTACTTATATCCATTCTGTCAACAGCGTCTCTCGCAAAAACTCTGGAGATCTGGATTACAGGTTGGACCAATGAGTTTGCCAGTATTGCAGAAGACCTGGTTGCTACTGAGTACACTCCCAAAACCGGAGTGGACGTTAACATCACTCCCGTCGGGTGGCAGGACGGAAATAAAATCACCTTGGCCATTATTTCCAATGACGCACCAGATATCGTTACTGCCGGTGTAGAACTGGGCGTGAGAGGGTCTCTAATCGACCTTAGAGAGACTTTTGGCCAGGAGTTCGAAGAGTTGGAAGCCAGACTCTTCCCAGCGATCACCCAACAAACCCATTTCGCCGGTACGAGATTCGCAATCCCGCAGAACATCAGTCTAATGAATGCTGTCTACCGAACCGACCTGCTTGCAGAGATGGGCATGGAGATTCCGGTGACCTGGGACGACGTTAAACAGATGAGACCTAAACTAAATGCCAATGGTATGGAAATGGCGTTTCATTACGGCAGCCCTGATTACGGAGGACTGTGGGGAGCCTACACTTTGATCACCCAGCACGGAGGCAACTTCTACAAAACCGATGGTTTCACGTCAGCTATGGATGAGACCGAGTCCATCAGGGGTTTTACCGAGTACATCGAGCTTTATACGGTTCACGGGATGCCTCAGTCCGTTACAGGTATCACCCAGTTTAGATCAGGCGAACTAGCGATGATGATCGAGGGTTACTGGACCTATACCAACCTTCTAGCCAGTGCTCCGGAGATTGCAGGCAAATGGGAAGCCGCTTTGATTCCCGGCACCAAAAGACCTGACGGCACCATCAACCACGGCACCTTCACCGGAGGTACCCATTTCGCCATTCCAGTGACCACCAAGGACAAGCAGGCAGCGTGGGATTTCATTAAATGGTTCCTCTCCGACGAAATCCAGAAGAAGTTTGTTGATTCGATTATCACCAGACTTCCCGGTTCCTTAATGATTCCCAGCTCCATGGAAGCACTGTACAACCTAGATGGTCTCCCAGGAAACATCGCAAAAGTGATCCACGAGCAGATCAATGAGTCGGTTCCTGTTCCCTACGTTCCAACTGCAAGTGTTCTTCACAGATACGTGAACTTCGCTATTCAAGCTTGCCTCCAGCAGGGTGCCGATCCCAGAGAAGAAGCTATCAAAGCTGCTCGGGAAATGAACCGGGAAATGGATCGGAGACGGCTGGAATACAAGCGTTTCCTGGATCAACTAGGATACGATAGCTGAGAAGAAGGCGCCATTTCGTCTCTCATTCTCACGCACGCGTTCCAGGTTCGAACTCCAGTTGGTTTACACTACCTATGTGAACTGCAAAAAAGCCGCTGCACAGTTGCAGCGGCTTTTTTGGCAGTACACAGGGCGTTTTCGGACGCTCACCTGTTCGTCCAATTGATGTAAAACCTGTTGTTGAAGTCTTCTCCCTCCGAATCGTCATACTCTACTCTCAGAACGTATTGCACGCCTAAATTGTAGCTCCTCGGTCCCCACGTCGTGTACTCAACGCTATTGCGGCGCGCTGCACCGGCCATACTAAAGAAATCGAAACTGCTAATCTCTTCATCGCTTCCTAAAAACTCCAGGATTTCTTTAGGACCGTTGATTCTCGCTTGGTAGTCTGCTACCTGCAGGAGATTTTTAATGCACTCCTTAAACAGAGCTACTACCTCGGGATTGTTTTCCAGGTCAACATGCATAGAAACCCCTGCATAAGCCATTTTTGTGTTATCTGTTGAGGGAGTAAACCCCATACTCAGCCCTGGAGTAAAAGTGTTTGGCGCAATTTCGTACACGTAGAAAGTGTATCCAAACCCTTCTTCCATTTCACGGAAGAGGGCCGGAAACACCACCAACTGTTCCAAGTTTTTACTCAGTGCTAGCTGATTCCACATCTTCAAAAAATCGTCCACAGAGCTACTTAGGAGGTCGTCAACGTCACCTGGCATCTTCAAACTCTCTTCGAGAAACGCTGCCCTAAACTCTTCTTCGAACTGGTACGTATAATCGTGCAGGAAAATTAAGAGCTGGATAGCTTCGTCGGCCATCTGCGTGTTGTGGGCAATTGCGAGAAGGCTTGGCCCTACCATCAGCCCGTAGTGCTCAAGTTCCGAACCGGTATATTCGGAGAGCTCTAAAAGGGCACCTGACGTTCTGTAGACTTCGCCTCTGGCGGGCGGAAGGTAGAACAAGTCCGGGGGATCGCCTGCAGCAAACTCTGCCAGAAGCCTCTGTTCGTATCCTGGAATGTACCCAGTCATGCTGAAGTAATCCATGTCGAAGCCAGTCGGTATCACCTCTAGTTCCACAACAAACGGCGGATCCTGTTCGTAGAACTTGGCAAGGGCATCGTTCAAAAACTCGTTTACCTTGTAGTTGCCATAAGCCATGAGTCGAACCTTCGGTTTCTCCGGTACACTAGATGCAGCATCTTCAGGCCGTTCTCTTGTGTAGGCAAACACCAGAAGAACGATACTTACAGCTATCCACAGTACCAGTAAAACCGCACCAAGCCGCTTCTTCATATCATTCACTCCTTTGCATACAGGACTCTGTTGAACGCAGGCTAGTCCAAGTCCTGGTAAAGTACAGGGCAGTCGTTTAGCTTTGAGAAGAAGTTGGTCTCACTGGTTGTTTTCTGCTCTAAGTGCGAATTTCCTTTTTTTTTGCAAGCTTTCAAAAAGCCAGACAAAACGGCTGAGTCGCGTTTTTTTGCACAAAAAAAAGCAGACCAATACACTTGGCTCTGCTTTACTTCCATGAGTGTTTTCAGGTATGTAGGCAAGGGCTGTTTGTGCAGCGACTCTTTGAGATTATGGTGGAGGCGGTGGGTGTCGAACCCACGTCCGAAGAGACGACCATAGTCACGTCTACGAGCGTAGTCTGATTACTTAAAGTTTCGCTTGAAAGAGCGCCATCAGACGGGCTCCTTTCTCACTACACTTCTTAAGTCTTTCGTTTTCGCCCAGAAGTCTAAGCTAAACGGCAACCTGCAAATTTGATGCCCGATAGCCGGCCGCAGGTAAACCAGCTATGGACAGCCGCTTTTAATTAAGCAGCGTAAGCTAAATTATCGTTGGCGTTTGTGAACGCTTCCGCCTTTTTAACGAGCTTTGCGGAGAACTCGGCCCGCTGTGACTACCATCATAACTCCCCGTCGAAGCCTAATCGCCCCCGTGTACCTATATACTAAGCGCATTTTACCTTTCTGTCAATAAGCGTTGCGCTCCTTAATAGCCCGCTCTGCCTGTCTCCTGGCATCCTTTTTAGCTATGGACTCTCTCTTGTCGTAGAGTTTCTTGCCTTTGGCCAGTGCTATGACGACCTTGGCCCAATTGCGCTCGTTGAAATAAATCTCCAACGGAATCAGGGTGTAGCCCTCCTGCTGAACTTTGCCAAACAGGGATTTGAGCTCTTTTTTCTTCATCAGGACCTTCCTCGGCCTGAGCGGCTCGTGGTTGTAAATGTTGCCCTGTTCGTGGGGACTGATATGCATGTTGTGAATGAAAAGCTCGTTCCCGCTGAAGCTGGCATAGGCATCCTGAATGTTGCACCTGCCGAGCCTTAGAGACTTCACTTCCGTTCCCTGAAGAGCGAGACCGGCTTCATAAGTCTCCTCAATAAAGTATTCGTGTCTGGCTTTGCGATTTTGGGCAACTTTCTTAATCTCGCGCATGCCCGAAGACACCTCCTAGTTGAGAAAAGGTGAGAAGATTAGCTCTTCTCACCTAAACTGTATTCAAGGGCAAACGAAGTAGAAGAGATCGTGTCTCCCATTCCCACGGTGCTTACGGGATTTTGAATTACGTGGGCGGGCACTACCAGGAGATAGTGATCGTCTCCTTCGTAGATACCGGTCTCCAAGAACTCATCAGGAAGATCCATTTCCTCTTTGATGCCTAGAAGCTGTTTGAACCCGATCTCCGAAAGCTCGATCTGACCTGCCTCAGGCAGTCTCTCGCCTTCTGCAAATCCGCCATACTTTGCCTTCAGAGCATTGACCGACGAAGCGTAGAGACAGGCTTCCCGGCAGATCTCCGGCGAAATGTGGTAGTCCTTGGAAACGATAACTACGTAATAGCCGAGGTTGTGAACATGGAGTCTCTTCAGGTTCATCTTTCTGAAAATCGGTAGTGCTGCTCTGTACAGCGTATACGCTCTTTCAGATTTCTCCAGCTCTTTTCGCTCTTCCTGGAAGTCGAAGTCATCGAGAACCAACTTGATTTCGTTTTCGTTAATGCCAAAGCTGTCAATGGCATTTCCGATCTCGGCAAGGGTCTCAGCTTCCAAGTTTCTTTCTTTCATCGGCACATACTCATAGTGGACGGCCACTTTGGGGTTACCCTGCCGCAAGAGCTCGAGTTCCTTTAGTGCCTTGTCGAGAAATTCGCGATAGCTGCGTCCGTCTGGGTTGTTTTCCGAAATATAGTGATAACCTGCCATGAAGGCAAGGTCGATATGCTTTCCGAGCTCTGGCAGATGATCCATCATCTCGTCAGCAAAAGACATGATGGCGTTCTTCGGTCTTGTAGCCAGGATTACACGGTTGGCCCTAGGAGTGGTGACTGTAGTATCACCTAAAGTAACGGTGACGTCTTTGGCGTACTCGAAAATCCAGTTGACCTTACACTCGTCGTTGGGGTTAGCCACCTGCTTTACCGGTTCAACTACAAGCTGGTTGTCTCTGACCGCAGGCGCTAGCACTTCGTCTTTGAACAGAGCCGCCTGTTGAGGGGAGAGCAATCTGGAGTAAACCACAGCTTCTGCCCCTAGGTTGCTGATTTGGTTGGCGATGATGCCCGCCTGGCCGCCGAGAATCTCTCTAGCTTCTGTAAAAGACTGCGAAAGCCAGCTGAGTAGTTTTTCAGAGGTTGTCAGCATATACAGAGACTTACCGTACTTCATTGCACCAAGAAGAATGCTGATAAACTCTTCTGGCGATTCGATCAGATCGGCTTGTCTGCTAAAGTCTTCTTCCAAACCCAAAGACAGGATTCCGGGATCTTTCTGATAAATTCTGTTGAGGTTTTCATTGTTCACATGAACGACTACGTCAACGTTGGTATTGAAAGCCGCAAACACGCGGCAGTTGATCTTTTGACTTGCTGCTTTTCGGACCTTTTCGGCCCATGCTGCACGCATTTTTTGAACTTGAGGCTGTTCCATTTGCATTCCTCCGTCCTCTATCTGCCACCATAAACTCTTTGCAGATAGTCTTCTAAATCGCCATGGTTAGTATACTACACTTACACACGCTATGCGAGAATAATATAAGAAAATAATAGTTTTCACCAACTAGCTTTGATTTTTGCCAACGCTAGTCCAATGCTTTAATGATGGCTTTGGTCATCTCCGACGTGGTTACGCCTTCTGGACACAGATCTTTAGTTACATACCTACCGTCTGCAAGAACCGTTTCCACGGCTTTTGTTATTCTTCTCGCCACATCCATTTCTCCAAGATACTCAAGCATCATCACTGCTGAGAGAAGGAGACCCAAAGGGTTGGCAAGGTTTTTACCTGCAATGTCAGGTGCCGAGCCGTGGGTGGCTTCGAAAATCGCCATTCCGTCGCCGATATTGGCACCGGGAGCGACGCCAAGTCCCCCTACAAGACCAGCCACCAAATCGGAGAGAAGGTCGCCGTAGAGATTGGACATCACCAAAACGTCAAAGTTTTCCGGAGCCTGAACCAGCTTCATGCAGAGGGCATCAACCAAAACCTCGTTGTAGGGGATTTCGGGGTACTCCTCTGCCACTTTTCTCACAGAGTCGTAGAAAAGTCCATCTGTAAACTTCATTATATTCGCTTTAGCCGTTGCTGTTACTTTTTTTCTACCGTGCTTTTTGGCGTACTCAAATGCAAACCTGCCGATCCTCTCAGAAGCATGAGCGGTGATTGCCTTGATGGAAATTGCCGCATCTTCAGAAACCGCTCCACCGGTCAGTTCGCTGATGGTCCTGGTTTCTTTCGAGTTCGGTGCAAACTCCACGCCTTTGTACAGGTCTTCGGTGTTTTCCCTAACCACCACGATATCCACGTTCTCATATCTTGAAGCGATGCCCGGCATACTCCTGTAGGGACGTACGCAGGCATAGAGGTTGAATATCTGCCGTAGGCTTACGTTCACACTGCGAAATCCCTTGCCGATAGGAGTGGTAATCGGACCTTTCAGACCTACTTTAGTTTTTTCCAACGACTGAAGCGTCTTAAGGGGTAAAAGTTCGCCTTCAGACTCTAAAGCTCCTTCGCCGGCTTGAACTTCTTCAAATTCAACTGGAGCTTTAGCACTGGAAAGAATCTCCTTTACCGATTCGGTGATTTCAGGGCCAATGCCATCTCCAGGTATAAGCGTTACAAGATGCACTTCTCTACCCCTTTCTTGTTTACTTGTCAAGCTTTTTTTCTCTATCCAAAAACCGCAGCTTCTTTAGAGCATACGTGAGGGGCAGTGCTACGACCACGCTGCCGATGCCCTGAACTAGGTTGGCAGGTGTGTCGGCAAGAGCTGCGGCCCCGCCGTACATAATCGCTCCTGCAATAAAGTACCCCACTGCCATGGTAATGGCCCCAACAGCAAAGCTCCAAATCAGCTTCAGGTGGTTTGGAGGTTGCTTACTCCTCCCTGAGAACCAACCTACCAGAAAGCCCTCAACCCCTTTAATAATCAAAGTGGCCGGGGCCCAGTAAGCGTAACCGGTGACAACGTCTGCAAGGGCAGAGCCCAAAGAACCCACTAAAAAGCCGAACCTAGGACCGAAGACTACTGCAAGAACCATAATAACGCTGTCTCCTAGATTGAGGTATCCTTTGGTTGCAGGTATCGGTATCTGAACCGCCATGGTTGCCACTGCAGTAAGTGCGATACCTAATCCCAGAAAACTAATCCGCTTCATACGCTTACTCCTTTACAGATTNNNNTCATCAAAACGTGTCGTGTCGAAAATAAAAGGAAACGCCAGCAGGATCTTGCAATTGGCCAGCTTGCTTTGACGCTGCAACCTGCGCTATCATGGCCAACGATACAGTTTGTGCTGATCGATGGCTGCTAGAGCATGCACAGGTCGTCCGATATTGCGGCCTGCTGATATTTCAAAGGAAGGTGGACCTGAAAACTCCACCTTCTCCCTTTGCTAAAGCTATAAAAATAGTATGAGATCGAAAGACTCCAAACCCAGAGTCACACGGCTTTACTAGGCTTTCTTCACCAGATTGAAGGTATCCAGTGCGATGGAAAGCTCTTCGTCTGTGGGGATGAGGAGAACTTCTACCTTAGAGTCTGGTGTGCTCAGGCGGCACTCCTTGCCCCTCAGTCCGTCGTTCAGCTCTTCATCGATTTTGACTCCCAAAAAGCCCAGTTCTCTGCAGATGTCTCTGCGAGCTTCGTAGTCGTTTTCGCCAATTCCTGCAGTAAAGACCATGCAATCCAAACCGCCGAGAGCGGCCGTGTAGGCACCGACATACTTTACGATTCTATAAATAAACATCTCGTAGACCAGCTGGGCTAGCTTGTGGCCTTCGCTTCTGGCTTTTTGAATGTCCCTCATGTCGTTGGACAAGCCTGAGAAGCCTTTAAGACCGCTTTCTTTGTTCATCAAAGCGTCTACTTCATCTGGAGTCATATCAAGTTTCTTGCCGATATAAGGAACGATGGCAGGATCCATGTCGCCGCAGCGCGTTCCCATGATCAGCCCTTCTAGAGGTGTAAAGCCCATGGTAGTATCGATGCACTTACCATCTTTCACTGCTGCCATGGACGAGCCGTTACCCAGGTGAAGGGTAATCATCTTCAGTCCCTCAGGAGACCTACCCAAAAACTCAGCTGCTCTGTTGGCTACATATTTGTGGCTGGTACCGTGGAAACCGTAACGGCGGATCCTGTATCTTTCATATAGGTCATATGGCAGTGCGTATAGATGGGCTTTAGGCGGGATGGTTGCGTGAAATGCAGTGTCGAATGCGCCAACTTGAGGCACGTTCGGCATCAAGCTGAAACACGCTTCAATGCCTCCGATGTTCGCAGGCATGTGCAACGGTCCCATTTCGATAAAGCCCTTGAGAGTTTCAACCTTTTCCTTATCAAGGATCACCGATTCGGTAAAAACTTCTTGACCGTGCAGAATTCTGTGGCCTACAGCATCTATTTCGTCAAGGCTCTTAATAGCGCCGAGCTTTGGATCCATCAAAAGTTTTAGCACTTCCTGCAGTGCAACCTTGTGGTCGGGAAGTTCGATGTTAATGACGGTCTTTTCTCCGTTTTCGTGCTTAATAAATGAGCCGTCAAAGCCAATTCTCTCGGCGATGCCGCTCACGACAGGGACTTTTTTGTCCATATCAAAGAGTTTGTACTTCAAAGACGAACTACCACTGTTGATAACAAGAATATTCATCGATTACTACGCTCCTGTTCTTTACTTATATCTTAAAAAAACATTACTGTTCTTTATTCTTACACACCAGACTTAGTTTAACATTTAACACCGAGTAGCGTCAACAAAAGTCCTGGCTAAATCTGGGTAAGGAGGAAGACCGCTCTTCTGTTCTGAAAACTGGAGCGAAAGCTGTTTCCAGGGACTCCTAGTTTTGGACGTTTGTGGAATGCAGGTTGTGGTATAATAAGCTATATCCAGTTGGGAGGAAGTGATCACCATCAAGACGACGAGAAATCTGATTACAGCAAGTCTCCTTGCAGCTACTGCCATTGTGCTTACGCGTTTTTTCGGAATCCCTCTTGGTACGGTCAGGATTTCCCTAGGTACAATACCGATCATGTTATCAGGTATCGTGCTGGGACCTTTCTGGGGTCTTGCAACGGGAACCGTTGCCGACCTGGTTGGTGTGCTCATCAATCCTCAGGGCGGCGCTTACTTCCCAGGCTTTACCCTTACCACCGCTCTGGTCGGATTTCTGCCGGGGTTCATCCTGCGGAACAAAAGGCCTCCTCTGTGGAAGCTTGCTGTGGCCATAGGCGTTACCGAACTCCTCTGCCACGTGTTCTTAAATACCCTCTGGGTAGGCATGATTACCGGTAAAGCATACCTAGCACTTCTACCTTCTAGAATCATCTCCAGAGTCGTTCACTTCCCGATTATTACTGGTGCAATCTACTTCCTAATTCAAAAGGTGTTCGCTCCGAAGAAGACCACCGAAGACTAGGGCACAAGTCCCGGGAAGCCAAGCTGCCTCAAGGCTTCGTAAGCGACGATAGCCACCGAACTTGCCAGGTTCAAAGATCTGCAATCAGGGAGCATAGGGATGCGAATGCAATCCTCTTGATGCGCTGCAAGCAGCTCCACGGGAAGTCCCCTGGATTCCGGACCAAACAGAATAGTATCATCAATGCTGTATTTAACGTCAGTATATCTTTGGGCGCCTTTGGTAGTTGCAAGCCAAATACGCCCTTTTTGTTTACTCTGGTAGAGTTCCTCTAAGGTCGCAGTCCTTTTAATGGAATCTATGTCTAAGTAGTCCATTCCGGCTCTTTTTACAAGTTTGTCGCTGAGGTGAAACCCTAAAGCACCTACCAGGTTCAGTTCTAATCCACTTGCGGTGGCAAGCCTGGCAATGTTTCCAGTGTTTTGAGGGATTTCCGGTTCAAAAAGGGCTATTTCCACACCGACCACTCCTTTTTCGCAGTTCCTTTACAAGTATACACTGTGTCTGCTAGGAATTTTAGGTTTTATCACGTACAATAATAAGAACTTTTGTATGGAGGTGCAACATGGGACTGAACATTACCCAAAAGATCATCAAAGAGCATCTTGTCTCAGGTGAGATGATCCCCGGACAGGAAGTTGGTATAAAGATCGATCAAACCCTTACCCAAGACGCCACAGGTACCATGGCCTACCTGCAGTTCAGAGCCATGGATATACCCAGAGTAAAGACGGAGCTATCTGTAAGCTACGTAGACCACAACACGCTGCAGGCGGACTTCAAGAATGCCGACGATCATATCTTTCTGCAGACCGTAGCTAAAAAGCACGGGGTGTACTTCAGCAAGCCCGGCAACGGCATCTGCCATCAAGTACACCTAGAAAGATTCGGCCGCCCTGGAAAGACCCTTTTGGGTTCTGACAGCCACACCCCGACTGGCGGCGGTATCGGTATGCTTGCCATCGGTGCTGGAGGTTTGGATGTAGCGGTAGCTATGGCCGGTCAACCCTTCTACTTCCCCATGCCAAAAATCGTTCGCGTGGAACTGAAAAACCGCTTGAGACCCTGGGTGTCGAGCAAAGACGTGATTCTCCATCTGCTTTCCATCCTCACTGTCAAAGGCGGAGTCAATAAGATTATGGAGTACGGCGGAGAGGGCGTGGCATCGCTCAGCGTTCCCGAAAGGGCAACCATTACCAATATGGGTGCCGAACTCGGTGCCACAACATCCATCTTTCCTTCCGACGAAAACACCAGAAAGTTTTTGGAGGCTCAAGGCCGGGTTGAAGACTACGTGCCCCTTGCCGCCGATCCCGATGCTACCTACGACGAGGTTATCGTCGTAGATCTTGCAGAAATCGTACCTCTTGCAGCCTGTCCCCACTCTCCAGATAACATCAAGCCCATAGCTGAATTGGATCTCAAAGTAGATCAGGTAGTTATCGGAAGCTGCACCAACTCATCGTACACTGACATGAAACGGGTAAGCGAAATCCTCAAAGGGAAAAGGGTCCATCCAGACGTGAGCTTGGCTATCGCACCTGGATCCAGACAGGTTCTGGAAATCTTGGCAAGGGACGGATCTCTTGCAGACCTCATCGCTGCAGGAGCAAGAATACTAGAGTCTGCGTGCGGTCCGTGCATCGGCATGGGTCAAGCTCCAAGAAGCGGAGCGGTATCCCTGCGTACTTTCAACCGGAACTTCGAAGGCCGTTCAGGTACCAAAGATGCTTCGGTTTTCCTGGTCAGTCCGGAAACCGCTGCTGCCAGTGCCATTACCGGAAAGATCACCGACCCGAGGACTCTCGGCGAATACATCCCTGTTGGTCTGCCTGAAAGGTTCCTTGTTGATGACAGCATGATTCTCCCTCCGGCAGAAAACCCTGATGAAGTAGAAGTGATTATGGGGCCTAACATCAAACCGGTTCCCATAGGTAAGCCACTAGAAAGCACCATGGAACTCCCTGTGTCCATCAAAGTAGGAGACAACATCACCACAGACCACATTATGCCTGCCGGTGCTAAGGTGCTGCCCTTCCGTTCTAACATTCCCGCGATCAGCGAGTTTGTCTTCAGCGCCGTAGATCCCAGCTTCCCTGAAAGAGCAAAGGAGCTTGGAAAGAGCGTCATCATCGGCGGTCAGAACTACGGACAGGGTTCAAGCAGAGAACACGCTGCCCTTGCTCCGATGTATCTCGGTGTGAAGGCCGTAATCGCCAAATCCTTCGCCCGCATCCACAAGGCAAATCTTGTGAACTTCGGTATTCTGCCGCTTGAGTTCGCAGATCCCGAAGACTACGACTCACTAGAGCAAGGAGATGTGCTGATCTTCTCCAACCTCATTGAGAGTCTGAAAAGTGGCGAGGCTTTTGCCAAGAATACAAGAACAAGAAAAGACATCAAGCTCACTGTATCATTAAGCTCCCGCCAGGTGGAGATTATTGAAAAAGGCGGTCTCTTGGCATTTGCCAAAGCACAAGCTGAAAACTAGTCTTGAAGGGAGATGTAGAGTTGCAAACGCCCGAAAGTCTGTTAGAAAGCTTAACTTTAGAGGAAAAAGTGGGTCAGCTGCTTACCATCGGGTTCCCTTCTCCCAGTTTGAGTCAAGATGACATTGAGGTTCTGAACACCATCTCTCCAGGAGGAGTCATTTACTTCAGCCGTAACATTGAAAGTCCCTCTCAGGTTAGAAACCTAAGCGAGACTCTCCAGAAGCTCAGTCCCGTTCCCCTTCTGATCTGCACAGATCAGGAAGGCGGCACGGTGATGAGAATTGTTAACGGCGTTACCGTTTTCCCTGGCAACATGGCACTAGGTGCCACAAGGTCTACAGCTATGGCATATCAAGCAGGCAAGATTACCGGCGAAGAGTTGTATATGCTGGGTATCAACATGAACCTTGCGCCCTGCCTTGATGTCAACAACAACCCGAAAAACCCGGTGATCGGCTTGAGATCTTTCGGGGAAGATCCGGAGCTTGTGGCCGACCTGGGCTCGGCTTTTGCCCTGGGCCTCCAGGATGCAAGCGTTATCGCCACAGGCAAACATTTCCCCGGGCACGGAGACACGGAAATAGACAGCCATCACCTTCTCCCTGTGATCAACCACGACAGGAACCGTTTGGAAGCGGTTGAGTTTGCTCCGTTTAAAAAGGCAATTGCCCAAGGGATTGGCGCCATCATGACAGCTCATATCGCCTTTCCCGCCTTAGAAGGAAACACCGAAGTCCCCGCCACACTTTCCCGGAAAGTGCTGACGGACCTACTCAGGAATGAGCTGGGCTTTGACGGGCTGATTGTCACCGACTGCATGGAAATGAAGGCTATTAAAGATACCTTTGGTACTGCAGAAGGGGCGATCCTTGCAGTTCAAGCCGGCGCTGATATCATTCTTGTGAGCCATACTCGATCTGTTCAGCTTGAGGTCTACAACGCACTTCTTGCGGCGGTCAAAGAGAAGAGAATCAGCGAAGATGACCTGGATCAAAAAGTCCTGCGGATTCTAAAGGCTAAGTTTGATGCCCGCATTATGAGCCAAAACTGGACCGAGAGCAAGCTGACAGCGCCTTCGCCGGAAAACCTCCGGGTGGCCGGAGACATGGCTCAAAGCGCTGTGGTCGTTCTGAAAGGTGCAGAACTCCTGCCTCTTCCAGGCAGAGCTGTGGTGGTCGATTTCGAAACAAGTGCGAGATCAATTGCTGAGGACGTTATCAAAGGTCACGTTTATCTTGGAGATCTTGCCCCTGAAGGCTCGGTGGGTGTCCGCATTCCGCTGGGCGGGCAAGATATAAGAGAGGTCCTTGCCCTCTTGAAAGACCAGAAATACGACGCTTTGGTTGTTGGGACCCTCGATGCAGATCGCAATCCATATCAGGCTGAGCTGGTTGCACAGCTTAAAACTCTTGGAAAACCTATGGTTGCCGTTGGGCTCAGAGCTCCGTACGAGTTCTCTATGCTAAAGGACCTTGTTGACTCTTACATTGTCACCTTCAGCCATAGAAAACCCTCTCTTGAAGCCGCTTGGAACGTTCTTCTTGGTAAATCCAAAGCTCCGGGCATCCTTCCTGTGAGTTTGCCCGAATAAACAATTTACAAGTTTTTTGAGCTGCCGGAGCCAATCCAGCAGCTCGCTTTTATAAGCTTACAGTTTCCCTTGGATATGTGATCGTCCGCTTGACCTTATTATCGAAAAGGCACTCTACGAATACCACAACGTAGAGTGCCTTTTTCTGAAACACTAATGTCAAATTTTGACTGTGGAGCGTGGGATATGTCGCTTGACTCATTACAAGTTTTAGTTATGCAGTCAGGTTAGTAGACCTAAAGCGGCCCTTCTTTCCTCGCAGCTGCGGGTGCGGTCATACAAAAGTACCCCGAAGTGATCTTCAAGGCACCTTTCGAACTGATTAAAGATACTCCCAAATGCGTGGGTCTTCCTGACCCAAGCGCCAAAAAGCTACTCCTGCAAGGCCTTCTGCAAGGTTAATTTTTTTGAGAAGAGTGTCTTTATTCTCGAAGTAGATCTCTTCCACGGAGCCATCCTCGTGTTCCTTCCTTAGATACATGCAGCCGTGTTCATGAAGTACCGGCTCTACCTGCCACTTGTCAGCAAAAGCCATGGCCTGCTCATAGGTTACCCCTCTGCCTGCAGAGTGCTCGCCTCTTGAGTTCGTGGTCCAATGGCGTCCGTAGAATGGCAGACCGAGGACGACCTTCTCCCTGGGAACGATACTGGTAGCATACCTTACCACTTGCTCCAGCCAAAAAAGCGGCGACACCGGTCCAGGTGGGCTGTTGGTGTGAGAGTAGTCGTATCCCATAAGCACCAAGTAGTCTACTTCAGGTCCCAACTTCCTGTAGTCAAAGGGGTACCCCCAGCTGTAGTTAGGAGTTGGGTCTTGTGCTAGAGCAACCACATCCACCGAGAGTTCCTTCCCGTGAGCGTGCAGCATCTCAGACAACACGCTGATAAACCAACTGTACTCGTTTCTGAAGTCGCCGAAAGTGCCCTCAAAATCCACGTTAAGTCCGGGATATCCCCCTTCGAGGACTTTCTCGGTAAGGATCTCGGCTGTTTTTCTTCTACTCTCCTCGGTTTTGAGGAGTCTTCCTGCAACCTCCGCATCGAAACCCTTGTTGGCTACCAGTGGAAAGACTTTCAATCCCATTTCTCTAACTTTTTCTAAGTTGGGGTCGTGTGCTTCTTGGATGGTGAAATCGCCGTCGATCGTAAACATGGTGGGACTTACCCTTTCGAGCCGCTTTCTTGCGGCAACGAGAGCATCAAAGCTGTTCTGTATCCCCGGCACCATCCACGGCAGTATCAACATCTACTCTGGCCTCCTCAATTGAAAAATAATAGGTAAGGGGCGGATTTTCCCCGACATAAAACTCTATGCGGTAATCGCCATTAGGCCAGCTGCGATTTGCTCCCAAAGAAAGTGTCAGTTCCACTTCGTTGTTCATCTCGTTTAAAATCAGCGTCTGACTACCTACCAGCCAAGCCCTTTCCTCCTCTAAGTAGTAGCAACGCACATAGATCGTCTCCGGCAGGAAGAGCTTCTCCCAGTTTTTCGGAGTGGTGATGTTTCCTGTGAGGTTTGCTCTGCTTGCAAGCCGGCCATCGACGTTGAAACGGGCTTTTATGTCGCTTGTCTTGACGTCAATACCGATGCGCTCTTCAGTTGCTTCGTGGGGCTCTGGGCTGACAATGGCAAATCCCGTCAGTTCCCACTT
>LFSI01000020.1:55975-56557 GCA_001512545.1 Clostridia bacterium DTU065
CACCGTATATCTCTACTTCTTCAATGATCACGTTTTCCGTTTGGCTTGAAGTGGTACCAAACTCTAGCAGCACGTATTTGGCAACTCTCGGTTCAAAAACAGAGCCCAGAGCACCAGAATAGGTAAGCTTCAAACTGCCGGCATCGACGAAAGGACCTTCGGCTTTCTCTGCAGTCTTGACTTTGATCTCCAGAGCTTGACCTGCAGTCCAAATGGGCACCTTAGCAGTGAAGACGACCTCGTCGATCTTGTTCAAGCTATTTCCGCCAAGCTCAATAAGGATGCTCCCTTTCTCGCTCGGGCCAAAGGTGAAAACCACTCCACCTGTGCCGGTTACGCCATCAAGTATGGTCTGCAAGGCCACTGAGTCCTTTGTAGGTTCACTGACCACGACAGAACCTCCCTCAAGAATCGAGGCGAGGTTGAGTTTGTCTTCAGCTGATACGAAGAGAGAAAAGAATAAAGTGACTATGATTACTGTAAGGTATCGGCGGTTCATCGTACTTCCTCCAATTCACGAA
This sequence comes from Clostridia bacterium DTU065, assembly GCA_001512545.1. GTDB lineage: Bacteria > Bacillota > DTU065 > DTU065 > DTU065 > DTU065. Next base: position 56,497 of record LFSI01000020.1, read on the forward strand.
AACATAATAGTTGTCTTTATATTTTATTGTACACCAGCCGACGTTTCCTTCTAAAACTCGC
>LFSI01000095.1 GCA_001512545.1 Clostridia bacterium DTU065
ACAAGCCTCCCAGAGAATACCACAAAGCAATCATGAGAAACGATTTGAAACCTGAAGTTATTGCTGCATAATGTCCAAAGTTAGGGGTTTGAACCGAACACCAAAATAGAAAGAGCTGCAGCTGTAGAAAGCTGAACTGCATAGTAGAGTCCCGCCAAAAGGCGGGACTTTTTCACATTAGAAATCTGATATTCTTTAACCATACTTCTGGTCCCGACATAGTGTATAATGTCACGCACAAGTTTTGGGAAGCGGCCTGGTGCCTGTGGCTTTTCTGTGCCGCTTCCAGGAAAGTGGAGGTTAGCTATGTCGGTGGAACTAAGTCTCCTGCACTGGGTTTACGCGTTTTTTGTTGCAGCCATTATCGCCTTTATGGTCATGCGCAAGGATACCAGCTTCATCTGTATCCTAGGCATTGCGGTACTGGGTCTAATGGCTACAGGAACCGTGTCAGGGGCTATCTCTGGAATATTTAACGGCTTTGCTTACGCCATTGTAGAGCTTCTCGGCACGATCTTGATTATCTCCATCATCGTTGCCATGAGTAAGGTGCTCTCTGAAACGGGCATCAACGGTGTAATGATTGCGCCGTTTGCCAAACTGATCCGCACGCCGGCTCTGGCCTACTGGGTCATAGGCATCGTGATGATGGTGATTTCGTGGTTCTTCTGGCCGTCGCCTGCTGTTCCCCTCATCGGAGCCATTCTCCTTCCTGTTGCAATCAAAGTGGGACTTCCCGCCCTAGGCGTTGCTGTCGCTATGAACCTCTTCGGCCACGGTATTGCCCTCTCTGGTGACTTTATCATCCAGGGCGCACCGAAACTCACTTCGTCTGCTGCAGGACTGCCAGTCGGGGAGGTCATCTCCGCCAGCATCCCATTGGTGATAGTGATGGGCCTTGTAACAACCACGGTGGCCTTCTATCTTTTAATGAGGGACATCAAAGCAAAGAAGCTTGTTGCCAAAGAAGAAGTGTTGGAAACCATCAAAGAAAACGCACCTAGCCTCATCTCCAGACGTGCTCAGGTGATTTTGGCAGTGGTGGTGCCGATCCTCTTTTTACTGGATCTTGTAGTCATGCTCACTTTAAAGCTCCAGGGGGGAGACGCAACGGCCCTTGTGGGAGGTACGGCAGTCTTCATTCTGGTCCTTATTTCCCTCCTTGCCCATAAGAAAAAGGGCTTGGAGAAGATCACTAGCTACCTGATCGAAGGCTTTCAGTTTGGCTTTAGGATCTTCGGACCGGTAATCCCCATTGCAGCTTTCTTCTACCTGGGGGATGCGGGATTTCTCTCTATCTTCGGCGATTTGCTTCCTGCAGGATCTCAGGGGCTCGTGAACGACTTGGGTTTTGCTTTGGCCCAGACGGTGCCGCTAAACTCCATTGTTGGAGCCATCACTCTGACTTTGGTCGGCGCGATCACCGGTCTTGACGGCTCGGGCTTTTCCGGCATCTCTCTTGCCGGCTCGGTGGGCAAGGTTTTCGGCATTGCACTGAACGCCAGTCCAGCAACCCTCACCGCTCTCGGTCAGATAGCGGCCATTTGGGTTGGTGGTGGGACATTGATTCCCTGGGCTGTGATTCCTGCAGCTGCCATCTGCGGAGTGGATCCCTTTGAACTAGCGCGAAAAAACCTGGTGCCGGTAGTTATCGGTCTTGCGGTGACTACAGTCTTTGCCATGTTTCTCATATAACGCAGGAGGGAACTGCCTCAGGCAGTTCCCTCTTTAGGTGTCTCTTCTAGGTATTTTTTCAAGAAGTCGGCAACTCTTCTCTCGTACTCTTCAGGGTTCTGGCCGTAGGCCGCTCCGTGACCTGCTCCCTCTACGATGTACAGCTCTTTTTCGCTGGGACAAGCTTCATAGAGTTCGTAGACCATGCTAACTGGCACAAACCAGTCTTCAGCTCCGTGAATAAAGAGGATGGGAAGCTTGTTCTTCTTGATCTGCTCCAACGCAGAAGCTTCGGAGAAGCTGTAGCCCGCTTTCAGTTTTGTTACGAGGCTAGTAGTGTTGAGGAGTGGGAAGCTAGGAAGGTGATACATTCTGCTCAGCTGGTAGGACAGCTGGGCATCTACCGAGGTGTAACCGCAGTCCTCGATGATGGCTTTGACCTGAGGAGGGAGATCCTCCCCGCTCACCATCATCACCGTTGCCCCGCCCATGGAGATGCCAAAAAGTACGATCTGTGAGTCTTCACCTACTTCCTCAATGATCCGCTGGATCCAGAGGAGGTAGTCTTTTCTTTCGTGCCAACCGAAGCCGATGTAGTCGCCTTCGCTTTCCCCATGCCCCCTAGCGTCGGGGAGCAGTACGTTGAAACCGAGCTTTTCGTGGAAAAACCTGGCAAACTGAGCCATGTGCCTGGACTGAGACGTGTAGCCGTGGGCGCAGATCACCGTCCTGTTGGTTGGAGTGCTTGCAGGGATGAACAATCCGACCAGCTTCAACCCGTCATCAGACTGGATCTCCCACCTGGCCGGGTTCTGGCTATCCAGCCAGGTTGTAGGGGAGAAGGTTCTCTCCAAAGAAATGGAATTCTCGCCGCTAGTTCCTCGCTGGAGGTCCGGGCTTCTTGAAAGAAACTCCTTCGGGCCTCGTGCTATAGCAAGATTATAGAAGTATAAGCTTGATATAATAAGAGTCCCAGTGAGAACAGCTGCTGTGATAGCAATGGCTTTCATTCTGTCGTCTCTCCTTTCTCTTTCTTTTTGCTTACAGGTTTAAATTTCCGCAAATCCCCGTGTCAACCTCCAGATTGAACATAAAAAAACGCACCGAAAAGGTGCGTTGTTCTTATCTCCCTTGAGATGGGCATTAGTTTATGCCCAAAGCAGCCACACCAGGATGTAGCCGGTGGTAACGGCTGCAAGGGTAAAGGGTACGCTGACTTTCATGAACTCCCCAGCGCTCACTTCGTGCCCGTCGTTTCTGAGGATGCCGAGGGCGGTGATGTTGGCAGAAGCACCAATGGGGGTGAGGTTCCCTCCTAATGTCGCACCTACCAGAAGTCCGAAGTAGAGCAAAGTGGGATCTAAGCCCAGGCTTGAGGCAATGTAGCCGGTTACCGGAAGCATGGTCGCCACGTAGGGAATGTTGTCGATAAACGCGGAAAAGAGCACAGAAGCCCAAACGATGAGGGTGTAGATAACAAAGACGTTGCCTCCGCTGACCTTCACAAACAACTTGCTTATAGCATCGATAACGCCAGCTTCAGTGATTCCTGCGATCACAACAAAAAGTCCAGCTAGAAGCAGAATGGTGAAGTAATCGATCTCATTTACAGCACTTAGAATGGAATTGAAATCTTTCGTCTTGATGTAGCTTCTAATGAGTCCCACGACAAATAGCGACATGGTGATGATGCCGTTGGTGATGGCCGGTTTGTTAGGAATGAAGGAGGCCAGGATTAAAAGCACAACCATGCCTACGAGGAGATAACTCGGGAAGTAGTCTTTAACGGTTGTCAGTTCCAGAGTCTCGATAGGTTCGGTATATTTCCTGAAGACGTAGACAAGTACTAGCGTAGCTGCGATAGCCCCGATCTGAACTACCCAGAAAAGACCAGGCATTCCCCGATATACGAAAAAGTCCAAGAAGTCCATGCCTGCATGTCCACCAAGGAGGATTGAAGTGGTGTCACCTACCAGAGTGGCTGCACCTTGGAGGTTTGAGGAGATGGAGATAGCGATGATGCTTGGAACAGGTGAGATATTCAGCTTCTTGGCGATGGTAAGCGCTACAGGCGCAACTATCAGGACGGTTGCAACGTTGTCAATGAAAGCGGAAATGATTCCGGCAAATAGCGAAAGCGAGATAATCGCCCATTTCACGTTGGGGATTTTCGCCAGTATAAGGTCTGCAAGGAGAGCAGGCATCTTGGACTCGATAAAAAGCGCTACGATTCCCATTGTACCTGCGATCATCAGAATTACGTTCCAGTCCACTGCGCCGAACACTTTACCTATCGGGAGGATCCCTAATATAACGAAAAGGGCTGCCGATGTAAGGGCAACGTACGCTCTGATTTTAGGAAAAACCAACAAAAGGATGTAGGTTGCGACAAAAAGTCCTATCGCTAAGTTCATGAAAGATGCTCCTTTCAGTTCTATAAGGCTCAGAGATTAACCTAATAGGTTTTCTGGAACGGAGCAGTAAATCCTGCATCAAGAGAAAAGTAGCTCGGTGTTCTGCAGATAAAAGCCCGATGTTCTACTACCAATAGACTATTCAATGCCTCTGCAAAATGCAGTCGAAATGAGCAAAAAAGCAGGCAGAGATTTCCAGAGATTTCTGCCTGCTGGGTTAGATCTATGGTTCAACTATCACCAGTCCCGCTTCAGGTTCAACTCTGCCATCAAAGATCTTTTCGTACAGCAACTCTAGGGGCACGTCCCAGGTGTTGGGATAGGCTTTCACATCTAGGACGCTGAGGTTGTAGATGTGGTACTCCCTGTTGCTTAAAAAGGTGTTTTCGGTGATCACGGGAACCGATTCGCCCAAGAGGATGCGGATGCCAACGTTGTTGTCTTTGATGGTGTTGCCCTGGATTGTAGCAGGAGTCGAGGAGCAGGAGATGCCGTCGATATTGTTTTCGATGAGGCTCTGTTGGATTTTGGCGTTTTGCCAACCCCAAAGCCTTACAGCAGTGTTGTTCCCTCTAAAAGTGCAACTGGAGATCTGCAGGGATCCGTCTGATGCAGTCACTGCACACTCTGCATCGGTGATGATCACATTCTGTAGTGTTAGGCTGCCAAGGGTGAAGAAACCCTGCCACGAACCGGGTTCAGAGAGCTTTCCGGAAAAGGAAATGGGTTGTTCCTTGGTTCCGAAGGCTGCGACTTTGCCGTGGACTGCTATCTCCAGACCGCTGAAGAGGTTGTTCTGGGAGAGGTTGGGGTTTTGGACGTTTTGGGCTACAATTCTGGCTCCGGGCATAATGGTGAGGGTGATCCCCTGAGGCACCACGATATCTCCAGTGAGAACGATGGTTTCTGCGGCAATCAGAGCACCTGAGCCTTCAGGCCCCCAGATGTTGTTCGTTTCGTCGATGGTGCCAGCGATTTCCACCGAGCTTGCAAAGGTGAAAGCGGCAAGTGCTACAACAAGACCGAGAGTTAAGATGCGTTTTCTTTTCAATCTTCCCATCTCCATTTCAAGCCCAGTGGGGTAGTGCCGTCAAACTGGTCTCTTCCTGCCATGAACCGGGGCAGTCCCTCTCCGATAGTCAGGGAGAACGATCCCTTCTGCCCCAAGATTATCTCAACTTCGTGGGTTCCCGCTTGGACATTAGCGAGCTTGACTATATCGTTTGGCAGTTCGTGCTTGCGCCTGCCCGAATGTCTGTAGATGGGTTCACCGTCAAGGTAAACGGTCATTGAGCAGTCGCTGCCAACCCAGAGTTCCAGGTCCATAGTTTCCTCCAACTCAAAACCGGTTCTGAGGGTGTACCTCCTCGCATCGCCTAGCACCCAGGGGTTTATGAGGGTGTCCATAAAGAGGATAGGTTCGGAAAACTCGCCGCTGTCTCCGGCAACCTCAAAGATCCTCCGACCCTGTCCGAAGTGCCCGCGAGGCGAGTAGCGGGTGTCGGGTTTGATCCACCTTTCGGCGACCTCTTCCAGAGGATCGCCAACGATGATCGGCTCAAGAGAACCCAGTCCGATGTAGTAGCAGAGGGTAATGTACTCAACATCCCTCGGGTTTAACATCATGACGCGGGAGGCTGCAGCATCAACGGCAACCGGATCTCTACCGGCAATGATCATGTTGGCTTGCTTTTTGATGCCCCGTCTGATGTGGGTTTTATCCTGTTCCATACCGACGATGCCGTCGATGATTACAAAGTCGGGGACTCTTGCCTGTACCAGGTCGGCGATTTCCTCATCGATCACCGGGTATGTGTGCCTGAGGCCACCGGCGTTTTTTGTGTAGGGGAAACCCCGCATCTTTGCCCAACCGTAGACCACACCTGCGGCAATGCCCACGTTGTTTTTTAGACCTAGAGTGACCTGACAGGTTTCAATGATCTTCAGCACTGGGATGGTGACCAAAAGATCGGCGTCCCTTACCATTCGGTGGATGTAGTACTTGTCGTCTGCGAAAGGTACTTTGGGCACAACCTCGACGATATCCTCTGCAGGTATGTTGATGTCGATGATCTCGATGTCCAGATCGGGGTACTTCTTCTTCAGGTAGGCGACCATGTCCCTGTAGCCGGCGACGGCAAAACCGTCCTCAGCTTTGGCACCGGGGAAGGCGCCCCATTCATAGCCTGCAGGAACCCAGCCCCCTGCTCCTTCACCGACAATGATTTTGATGTCCGGTCTCCGCTCGTGGATGTAGACAGCGGCGGCTTGAACTACCCGATAGTCGGTGATCACGCCTGAACCGCTTTCAAAAGGTTCCACGATGTTTGGCTTCAACATAATGGTCTTAACGTCTTCTGTCAGGAGGCTGTCGAAATCTGCAAGGCTCATTGCCTCGTGAACTAGCTTTTCTACTTCGCCGTCGGAAAGCTGTTTCGGTGGCTTTGCCCCCTGTCGGATAGCTACCGGATAGGTGATGTCTGTCGTGTTTTTAATCTCACTTAAGTAGTAATAAGGCCTGTCGGTATACCCGGAGACGGGCAGCGCAAGGAGAAGAGCAAGCAGCAGAACTAACATTTAAATCCCCCCAAAATTCAAAAAATGGAAAAGACGTAACCGCACCCAATAGCGAGAAGCAGCGTGAGCAAGAGGTAAAATACCAAATACTGCCATTTGAACGTGAGAAGCACGGCGCTGACGTTGGGCAAGTTAGTTGCAGGTCCCGCAATGAAAAAGGCCAGACCGGCACTGTGGGACATCCCCAAGTCGATAAGAGAGCTTACCACGGGAATGGTGGCACCACCGCAGGTGTAAAAAGGTACGCCCAAAAGAGCTGCAACAGAGATGCTCCAGGGCTTGTCCGGACCGAGGAGACCGGCCACCTGCTCGGGTTTGAGGAAGACCCTGACCAAACTTGCCAGAAAGAGAGCTATAAAGAAGGCTTTGCTCATGTACTTGGCCATGGAAAGGACGTAGGGGAGAAAGGCTTTGGTCTTCGGCAGCTTGAACTTAGGGTCTTCTTTAAGAACCGAAACGTGCCGAAAGATCATTTCGCTCAAGTAGCCGCTGGCGATACCGATTAAGATGGTAGAGATGGTCCTGGCAAGGGCCATCTTCAGCCCAAGACCGCGCAAGGTGAGAATAAAGATGGTTGGGTTCATCAGCGGCGTACTGAAGATAAATGCAGAAACCGGTCCTAAGGGAAACCCCAGAAGCAGTAGCGAGCCAGCAAATGGTATCAGAGCGTAGCTGGAAAGAGGGGATATGGTTCCTAATAGGGAAGCCAAGAGGATGCTCCAAAACCTATTGTAGGTGAAGGTTTTCTGCAGTTTTTCTGGCCTTAGGTACCTCGCTATCAAGCTGCTGACCAGGATGCTCGCGATAATGTAGGGAAGATACTGCCAGAATAGATCGAAGAACACCAAAACCACTCTAAAGGCTGGATACTCGCTGTAAACGTCGATGTAGTAGGCTATATAGTCGAACAAGGTGGATCTGCTCTCGTACATCGTAACCCTCCTTTTACTAAAGGGTTACCGTTCAACAAGAAAGTTCCTCCTTACGGAGAAATAATCGGCAGCTGGATTGGCTCCTCCCAGTTGCCTTCGCCGTCGTGAAAGGCTATATTCAGAAGTTTGTGGGGGAGAACTGCAATGTTAATAGTCCAGCCGTTGTCGGGCCAAAGGCTCATAGGAAGATCGAAAACCTCTTCCCAATTGGTCGAACCGTATCCTCCGTGAATGCGCATAATCTTGGCATTGTCGCCGATTCTGCCCTGATAGATAATGGTCAGCGGCCTGTAGGCCTCGGGTTTTTGGGGATAAAACTTGACATCCATAAAAAACACCTCCGGTCATAGTCTTTCCAAAATCGTTTGAGATAGACGTCAAAAATAGAGTATACTGGAAGAAGAGACTACTTTTGGAAAGGTGGTTTTCAAGATCAAGACCTTCATCAAAGATCTGACTGTAGGTCAGAAGATTGACGATATATTTGTGATCAAAGGGAAGCAGATGGTTCCCTATAGCAGCAAACCCAATGAATACTACCTGAAGTTCACTCTAGCCGATGCCTCAGGCGAGGCCAGTGGCAGAATCTGGCAGGGAGTTTTCTCTCTAAACGAAGTCATCGAAGACGGCTATCCGTACAGGATAAGGGGCAGTGTGGTAGAGTTTAAGGGCGCCCTGCAGGTAAACGTGGACGACCTAGCAAAGGTCGCGCCAGAAGACGTGAGAGCCGAAGACTTCATCGCCGCCGGTCCCTACTCCACCAAAGATCTGGACAGGCGCCTCACCGACCTCATCGAAAGCCTGCCTAAAAGCTCGGGACTTACGCTGCTTAGAAAGATCTTTGGCGACGAAAAAATTCGCTCGTCGTTTCTGCTCTGGCCTGCAGCAACTTCGGTGCACCACAACTGGCTGGGTGGTCTCTGCCAGCACAGCCTGGAGGTTGCAGAGCTCTGCCAGTTCCTGGCCAGGACCTACAATCTGTCGATGTCTTTGGTGACAGTGGGTGCCCTTTTGCACGATATCGGTAAACTCCGTGAGTACCAGTTTACCGGTGCTGCCTTTACCCTAACCGACGAAGGCAAGCTCAACGGGCATATGCAGCTCGGCTTAGAGATGATCCTGCCATATCTCTCCGGGCTCGATCCAATTGAGGCAGCCAGCATCAAGCACATCATTCTCGCCCACCACGGCAAAAAGGAGTGGGGTTCGCCGGTAGTTCCCCAGACTCCAGAGGCTTACGCCGTGTTTCTTGCAGACTACACCTCATCGAAGCTGGTTAGAATAAAGTCTGTTCTCGAAGGGGTAACCTCAGGTTGGTCCGACTACGACAGGTTCCTGGAGACCAGCCTCTTTTCAGGTCAGAGCGACAGAGGCGATTTAGGCAGCCTTTTTGACGACTTTGAGTAAGACTGTTAGGAGTTTTGCCTCAAAAAAGACCAGGTCAAACCCGTTTGAGGGGCTTGGCCAATAAACACAAGGGTATGAGTTCTAGAGAAGGGAAGACCCTTCGTTTCTAGAATAAATTAGTAGAAACATCAAGGAGGTAAGAATTATGGCGAAGAAAATCAAAATCGGCGTAATTGGCGCTGGAGCCATCGCTGAACACGCACATTTAGCAGGTTACAACTTGATCCCAGATCTCTGCGAGATAACAGCTATATGTGATATCAATAAGGAACGGGCCGAAGAGATGGCCAAGAAGTTCAATATACCAGAGGTCTACACCGACTACAAAGAGATGCTGGCCAAAGCCGACATCGATGCAGTATCCATCTGTACTCCAAACGCACTGCACGCTCCTATGACCATCGACGCATGTAACGCAGGCAAACACGTTCTCTGCGAGAAGCCGATGGCGGTAACCGTTGAAGAGTGCGAAGAAATGATTAAAGCCGCTGAAGCTAACAACGTTCAGCTCATGGTTGGCTTCACCCACAGATTCTACAACTACAACCAGAAAGCCAAGGAACTCCTCGACTCCGGAGTTATCGGCAAGCCATTCATGGCCAGAGTCCGCTTTGCTCACGAGGGTCCATACATTTCCTGGCCTGCAAAGAGCGATTGGTTCTTCAATAAGGAAATGGCAGGCGGCGGCGCTCTCTTGGATATGGGTGTACACGCACTGGACATTCTCCGCTTCATGATCGGTGAGATTAAGGACATCTCTGCCAACGTCAAGACCTTGGTCCGCGACATCGAAGTTGAAGACAACGCAGTGTGTGCTGTTACCTTCGAAAACGGCGCCATGGGCTACTTAGAGGTAGGATGGTCCTCCAAGGCCGGTCGCTTGGGTATCGAAATCTACGGTGACGACGGTTCCATGGTCATCGACTACGAGACACCAATTAGAGTGTTCATCGACAAGAAGAAGGACATCGGCGGCCCAGGTTGGGTTGATCTCACCGAGTACAAAGGCGGCGGCTGGGATACTGAGATGAAGGCATTCGTTGAGGCTCTCATCGAAGGCAAACCAGTGCCTGTAGACGGACACGATGGTCTGGTTGGCGTAAAGCTGGCTACTGCAGCTTACAAGTCCAACGCAGAAGGCGTGAGAGTAGAGGTTAAGTAGTTTCCGCAAACGTAAACAAAGCACCCTCGACTGAGGGTGCTCTTTTTTGTTATGGCAAAGTGCCTACTTAACGTAGTACATCTCCGGCCAGGATACGTATTCGCCTGTAGCGTAGTCGTAAATGCCGTTCCAAGGCAGAGGAGTACCGGATACTCCGTCAGTATTTCCTCCGCGGGTATCGTCAGCGTAGGCTGTGAAGGTTGCATCGCCGAGTCTGACGATGTTATCGCCATCCATGCAGATCTCAATACCGGGGAAGGCCTTCACTATAATGCCGTCTCCAAGAGTGAGCGTTGACCTTTCTTGAATGTAGAAGTCGCCCTGCACCACATAAGGTACGCTGGTGTCCAGCCACGAGATATCGCCCTCAACGGTGTTGGCGTACTCTGAAACGAAGATGCCGTTTTTGGTGTTGCCAGTGAAGGTGTTGGAGTTTTCTGTGCTGATCTCTCCGCCGATGAGGACGGGAATCACGTTGTTTTGGAAAGTGCACGTTGCCAAAGTCATTGGGTTAGCCTTTTCCAGGTTTAAAGCACCGGTCCGTGAACTGTTGCAAGAAGTAAACGTGCAGTTTTCTATCACCGCAGAAGCGTAGCGGATGATCAGTGTTCCATCGTCTGAGGAGTTTCCTCCTCCGTAGGCGAAGTGGCAGTAGACGAACTCGTTGGCAAACGCTGGGGAGTCGTAGACTTCAACGCTTTTCCAGTCTCCAGGTTTGGGAGTTATGGCCCCGTCGCCCAGGGTGTCTCCCAGGACGCTATCGTCGTCGATGGATGTAAAATAGATGGGGTTTGCTGCAGTTCCTCTGGCTTTGATAATTCCTTGGTAAACGTGGATTTGTCCGTCTTTTGTGAATTTTAAAGCTACACCAGGATCCAGATTCAGCACAGCTCCGCTTGTCACGTCTAGTTGTCCAGGGATAACAAACGGTACGGAAGTCTCTCCCCAAGTAACATTTCCATCGATGTGAAGGTAAAACCTTGAGATGAAAATTCCGTTCTGCTCGTTCTTCTCGGTGGGTTTTGTGGGATTGTGGAAGGTGTTGGAGTCGTCGATGGACATGCCTGCAGCCATCACCAGCGGTTTTTCGTTGGCATAGAAGACGCACGACTGTACTGAAGTACGAGAATCTGCGGCTTCAATGAAAAGAGCTCCTCTCTGGCTTCCTTTATTGTTTGCGAACACGCAGTTTTCAAAGGTAGCCCTACCCTCTTCTACTTCCACCGTGCAGTCGTAGCTGGAATCTCCGCCGCCGTAGTAGAAGTGGCAGTACTTGAAACTGGAGTCTCTAGCGTAGCTGAGCAGTATTCTGTTCCAATCACCGCGTTGAGGTTTTGAAAGGTTTCCGTCCTTGTTGGTGTCGCCACCGTGGGCATCATCATAGATTGAGGTGAAGATGATGGGTTGGTCTGCGGTTCCTTCGGCAGTTATTCTGCCGTTGGTATGAACGAACAATCCTGCACCGTAGGCGAACTTCACGATGGCACCTGGCTCGATGGTCAGCTGCGCATTTACATTAACAAAGTTTTTCATGATGTAGACCTTACCGGTCTCAAAGATAGTGGTTGAGTCAATGTTGTCCTCGATTTCGATTACATTGGGATCAACTTCCTCAATGGTTACCTTCCAGGTATGTTTAGTCGTTAACTTGCCATCTGAGACTGTAACGGTGATGTCGGCCGTACCGCCGGTCTCAGGAGCGGTCCAAGAGACCGTGTTGCTTGCAACACCCGAGGCCCAATTGCCTGCTGTCTTACTCCAGGAATACGACAGCGAGTCGCCATCGGGATCTGTCGCGAAGACTGTAAAAGCTCGCGTTTCCCCACCGGGAACCGTTACATTTTGGCCGGGCTCTGCGCCCTGAATTACCGGAGCCCTGTTTGTCGGCGGGAGCAATGATGTTGGTCCACAGCCTGTAAAGATCAGAAGAATCACAAACAGCAGTACTACAGAGACCCATTTTGCTTTTCTCATGAACTTCCTCCTTTAGGTTTAGTGTAGGCAAACGAAAGCGGCTTGCGCACGCTTTTTCCGCGGCCAATCTGCATCAGCATGCAGCTCACGAAGAAAAAAGACGAAGCCGGTAGACGTTTTGAAACTGCACCACTCTGACTATAAGGTGCACCCAGAAGAGGAAAAATATGTATTTGGCCTCGGAAAAAGCGACGTTCTCGGCAGTTGCCGAAACGGTATCAATCTTGCTTTTCGCTATTCCGTATATTGACACTTGTCAGATCAATAACATTATTCCAAAAAGACTAAATCCTTTTAAACATGCTTTTCGTCCCATATTACAGCTGGCAGGAGATAAGCTCTTACAAGAGAAGAAAGCTGTAGGTGATGTTATGACTGAAGGAGAAAAACTTGCTACCTTTTGTGAAGGGCACGAGATACAAAACAGCTGGGGCAGTTTTTGGCTTTTTTCCTACGATTTAAACCTAAACGTTCCTGCTGAACAGGACATTAACGTGCTGGAGGTTTTTTTACAGGCGGTCCGCGGCATCGGCCCCGTCCGGGAAAAGAAATTCCGGGCTTTTGGCATTCAGACGCTGTGGGATCTAGCGAAAAAAAGCCCAGATGGACTCGTAAGAGAAGATGCTCAAAGAGTCTGTGAGGCCTTGGAGATAAGGGATTGGGCCCTTTTGCTCGAGCGTTTTCCCAAATTCAAAGTACTCTCTGCAGTTCCCAGAGAGAAACTCGCCGTAATCGATATTGAAACGTCGGGATTTACGCCAGCTCTCCCGATTTTTCTCGTGGGTGTTTTAACCTTTGAACCAAATCCCAAAAAAAGGATCTTCTTAGCCCGTCACCCAGTGGAAGAGCCTGCCATGCTGAAAGAAGCAGTATCGGTGATTGCAGATAAAGCCTGCGTTATAACATACAATGGTGCGTCCTTCGATCTACCGATGCTCGAGAAGCGCTGCAACAGGTTGGATGTACCTTTTCAAAAGCCGTTTAACGTGGATCTTCTGCCAATTGTAAGGAAACTGATCGGACAGGAAGTGCCTGACTGCAAGCTGAAGACCATCGAAAGAATCGTCCTCCAGTACGAAAGATACAACGACCCCGCATCTAGCGAGGTCCCTGAGATCTACCAGAGGTTTTTCCTCGAGCAGAATCCGGACATTCTACAAGATGTAATCGACCACAATAAGAAGGACCTGACAAGTCTCGTGGAGATTTGGAGCTATCTCGACGAACGGGACCGACACGGTGATTTTACCGGTCGCTTTTAGAAGAAAGGCTAGCACAACAGAGGGGTGAGAAAATGTCAGACCACTACTACACTGAGAAACCTACAAGCGAAAGCAGCCCCAGACTCATTGAAGTAAACGTTTTGGGAAGAACCTTCACGCTCTACTCAGACAGCGGAGTGTTTTCCAAAAGCGGTTTGGATAAAGGCACCGAAGTGCTGATTAAAAACATGCCTGTGGAGCCATCCCACAGGGTTCTCGATTGGGGAACAGGCCTTGGGATTGTAGGCATTGCTGCAGCTACCATGGCAGAAAGCGGTTTTGTGGAGATGATCGACATCAATGAAAGAGCCGTCCATCTAGCTCAGGAAAACTTAGAACTAAACGGTATTCGCAATGCCAGAGCTTACCAAAGCAACGGCTTTGACAAGGTGCAGGGCACCTTCGATCTCATCGTCTCCAACCCGCCTTTTCGGGCAGGGAAGAAAGTAGTCCACGGCTTGGTGGAGCAAGCGCCGGATTATCTGGTTTCAGGCGGCGGACTTGCCCTTGTGGTTCAGCGTAAACAGGGAGCTGAGAGCCTGACGAAGAAGATGGAAGAGGTTTTCGGAAATGTGGAAGTTCTCGATCGCTCCGGAGGTTATCGCGTTCTCCTTTCCCGAAAAAGGTAGTTTAGTCTATCGAAAACCCCCTCCCGCATATTAATTGGCGGAGGGGGTTTTATGCGGAGAAAGTGGCGAAAGATTGCCTTTGCACTATTTTTGATCCTACTGAGGCTTGTAGCTCCGAAGCTACCTTTCCATAGAAGCGCGGTAAACTCGCATGCAGGAAAGATTGTGATCATCGATCCCGGACACGGCGGCATCGATCCCGGGGCAAAATCTAAGACCGGAATTTTGGAAAAAGACTTAGTCCTGGAAATTGCAAAAAAACTCGAGACCCGCTTAAACAGCTATTCCATCTACACTGTACTCACTAGAACAGAAGACACCGATCTTGCTCCGGAGGTTAAGGGACCGCTGATTACAAGAAAAAGAGAAGACCTCAACCGCAGGGCAAAAATGGCCCAGGATCACGGAGCGGACCTTCTCGTGTCCATACACGCCAACTCATTCTCTCAGAGCAGATGGTCAGGGGCGCAAACCTTTTACTACCCAGGAGACGATCTGGGTAAAGTCCTTGCTATCTCCATCCAAGACCGTCTGGTGCAAGACCTCGGACCTAACAACAGAAAAGCTAAGGCCGGCGATTTCCGGATCCTTCGTGAAAGCAAAGTGCCAAGTGCCATGGTAGAGGTGGGGTTTCTCTCCAATCCCAAAGAAGCAGAACTCCTCAGCGATCCCCTCTACCAGGATCGGCTGGCTGATGCAATCGCCATGGGGATTGTGGAGTACTTCCGCTCCCAAGAATCTGCCAAGGTGAGTGCGGAGCGTGCAACTGTGGAAGTCCCGGTGCTTCCGGAACCTGGTCCAGATGAAGTCCTGCTGTTTTTTGCTTCATCGGGCAACACAGGACTCCTTGGGTGCGAAAAACGCAGGATAGCGCAAAGATCACCTGAAGCGGTTTTGGCGATGCTCCAAAAAGGTCCTGAAGATCCCGGACTCACATCGGTTCTGGGGGAATTTGCCCAGCTAGAGTATGTTGGAACTGTAGGA
>LFSI01000080.1 GCA_001512545.1 Clostridia bacterium DTU065
GGGTTGGCTAGAGCAAAGATGATCGGGTCCCGACTCATCGATTTGATCATTTCCTGAGTGAGGACATCCTTGCTGGAAACTCCGATGAAACAGTCTGCTCCGACGAGCTCGTTTTCCAAGTTTCCGGTCCTCTTGGGCAGAAGTTTTGCCAGTTCGGCTTTCGCATCACCCAAATTGCTTCTGTCAACGTGGATTGCACCTGTGCGATCCAGTACGGCGATGTTTTTCACTCCGACGCTTAAAAGAAGCTTGGCAATAGCCGTACCTGCAGCTCCCGCACCGTTGATGACGACGTTCAGATCGGCTAGCTCTTTGCCCACTAGCTTAGCTGCGTTTCTCAATCCTGCCAGTACAACAACTGCGGTGCCATGCTGATCGTCATGAAAAACCGGTATGTCCAGGGATGCTTTGAGTTTGTCTTCAATGTAGAAGCACTCAGGTGCCTTAATGTCTTCGAGGTTGATGCCTCCGAATGTGGGAGCCATAAGTTCTACTGCTCTGACTATTTCGTCTGGGTCTTTCGAGTTCAGACAGATCGGTACTGCGTCAACACCGCCGAACTCTTTGAAAAGGATGGCTTTGCCTTCCATGACGGGCATTGCAGCTTCGGCACCGATATCGCCAAGACCCAGGACAGCTGTTCCGTTGGTCACAACCGCTACCAAATTGCCTTTAGCCGTATACTCGTACACCGACTCTGGATCAGCTGCTATTTGCAAACAGGGTGCTGCAACCCCCGGTGAGTATGCAAGACTCAGTTCTTCTTTGCTTGTCACTGGAACCTTTGACACTACCGAGAACTTGCCCCGGTGTGTTTTATGCAAAAGCAGTGCTGCTTCTTTGATATTCATCTATTCTTCCTCCACATTCTATGAATANNTTCTACCTCATACTACTAGTTCCTGCTAATTCTTCCTGTCGCAGAAAGTCGACATGATGTGTCGTTGCGGCAGCTCAGTGTTTTCTCTAAATCAATTTTACCCATTATTCTCCTACTCATAAGTTTACCTTTAAAAAACAAAAATGGCTAAGCTTTTTGCGTTAGACAAAGCTACCGGTCAAACTTTTACCACCTCTATCTTGACAGTCCTCCTTCCCACAGCCCCGATGCCTGCTGACATGGTGAACTGCTGAATAAGGAAAAAGGAACCCTTTTTTCAGGTTCCCTTTTCTTACAGACTAAAACCTACTTCTTGAAGTTTTCGTCGTCTTCCAACGCACTTTCTCACCAAGCATTCAGGTCATTCGCAGTACTGTATTGTCGTGAGACTGCATCCTCTACAGCGTTGTAGTGCTGAGCAACCTTCTTGGCATGATCCTAACGTTAGAGCCTCACCCAAAAT
>LFSI01000077.1 GCA_001512545.1 Clostridia bacterium DTU065
ATAGCTCTCTCTGGCAATCTCGGAAGTTTCTTTTGCCAGTTCAGGGTTTGCCTTAATTAACGTTCTCCCTGCAACGCCAAAGACAGAGAGTGCTGCGGTTGCTTCGTCAAGGTTCCTAGTTTCCAGAGGAGCTTCCCGATACCACTTGAGGAGCCCATTAACTCCGTAGATCAGCTCATCCAGGAAGTCGGGGACGTCGTTGGTTCCCTCGGGAACCTCCAGCTCTCCGTCGGCGAACCGATCGTTGAAGATCTCGTAGTAGGCAAGACCCCGTGCAGCTACGTAAGAAGTTAGTAAAATGTTTTCTTCACCGCTGTCATCCAGCCAGCCGTACTGGCTGCGCCTTGCGGTAATCTTTTTCATGGCTTCTGCAAACACCGGGTTGAATGCTGCAGTGTCGATCCTGATGGTATCAGAACTCAGATCACCTACAGTTAGGTAGTACTCACCGCCTCTGATCTGGTCGGTGAAGTTCAGGCGGTAGACCGTCTCTCCTGTCACCGGATCGATCAGCGGTTCGTCGGGCTCTCCTTTATACTTTGGTCTGTTAGTTTCAGCATCTACAAGGACAAACTCTTCTGCTGGCATTGTACTTATGGCTTCCTTTTTAGAAAATGGCAGGTAGCCGTATTTGGTTGTAAGGATCTCGGCATTTGCCGCAAAGACCATACAGGCAATAACCAGCAGGCTTAGCAGCAGTTTATGTTTTTTCAAATCAGCCAACCTCCAGTAATGGCAGACGTAAAAGCTGTTGTTTATTCGAGCTCTCGCTCTAACTGGGAAATTTTACTAGCATCAGGAAAATCATCTTGGAATTCGGCAAGAAGCTGCTCTTCAATCTCCAGGTTTCTTCTGCAGTGGGCGATATCAAACTTATCGGAAACGTATCTCCTTAAGTCGTACGGCTTCCAGAGTTCGGCTATCTCCCGCCTTTTAGATACCTCCAAGACTTTCTCAGCGTATTCTTTTGGATCCCCAGAAAGTGGGACTTTCTCCTCTGAGCATTCATAGGTGAGGCACTCGAGAGGCTTGTCGGGGTGAATGGAGCAGAGGCTGCCCTCAAGAAAGATGCATGTCCCTTTCTCGTGGGCGTACGTCCAAGGCACCTTCTCTCCTGGAGGGCATATGGGCGTTCCCTCTCTAACTTTTGCTGGTGCCAGAACGAACAGATAGCCTTCTCTACTATCTGCAAGAAAATCGATAACAAGGTACTTCTTTAGAACTTCTTCTTTAGAGAGACACAGCCTGCGAGCAATTTTATCCCAATCTGCCGGAACGAGCCAGCCCGGCTCGCTGCAGCAGCTTCCGCACATTTTACAGCTCATCTAATATATCTCCAATAACTCTTCGATCTTTTCGATCCAGTGGTCGGGGTTTGTGGCTCTTAGCCTTTCCCTACCTCCAGGTGTATATCCTACAGCTACGGTCTCAACACCTGCTCTTTGCCCACAGATTATATCATAAACGCTGTCGCCTACATAAACCGCTTCTTCAGGTTTCAACCCGAGAACTCTCAAAGCGTGCAGTACCGGTTCTGGCTCGGGTTTATGGATTTTCACCGTATTGGAAAAAACAAAAACCTCAAAAAACTCTTCGATGCCGCAGATCTGCATGCCAAGCCTTGCAGACTCCTCTCTCTTGCTGGTTACAACTCCCAGGATGTAGCCTTTCTCCTTCAGTCCCTGCAGGGTCTCTTTCACCCCAGGGATCTCTTTGAGGTAGTCTTTGTGGCTCTTCAGGTTGTGTTCGATGTACTTATCCACAAGCTCTTGGGCTCGCTCCTTGCCGCCGTAAAGCGCCATCTGATCGAAGAGCGGCCTACCGAAGAGGCTGCGGATCTCGTCTTCAGGTACTTCCAGGTTCAGATGTTCTTTCAGGACGTAGTTGAACGAATGCAGGATTAGATCCGTGCTGTCGATGAGTGTCCCGTCTAGGTCAAACAGAATTGCTTTAATCACCGCGATACTCCTTTACGCAATTATTACTGTCTATCTAAAAGGGCTAGGTGTTCACACCTAGCCCCCTAATTGACATATCTGGAGCGGATGACGGGGTTCGAACCCGCAACATTCGGCTTGGGAAGCCGATGCTCTGCCAATTGAACTACATCCGCTTGCTCTTTTAGTATAGAACAATTTTTCCTTTAAAATCAAGTATCTTTATGAAGGGATGGTAAAGGCGGGGA
>LFSI01000035.1 GCA_001512545.1 Clostridia bacterium DTU065
ACTTCATCAGCAACAACTGCGAAGCCTCTGCCGTGCTCGCCGGCTCTTGCAGCTTCGATAGCAGCGTTCAAAGCCAGGAGGTTGGTCTGATCGGCAACCTCGTTGATGACCTGAACGATTGCACCGATCTGGTGAGAACCTTCCTCAAGCAAGGTGGAGTTCTTCAAGGTTTCGTCGATACCGTTTTGAACCTGCGCCATGTTCTCGGCAACTAGAGTAACGATCTCCAGACCTTTGTTTGCCTTGGAGATATTGTCTTTTTCTTTGGAAGCGATCTCGTCGATTGCGGCAACCGTGTCGCTAAGCTTTTTGATCATCGATTGGGTGAGGTTTACTACGCTGTCGATTTGAATAGCCTGATTCTGAGCCCCTGAGGCAATCTGCTCGATGGCTGCTGCCAGCTGATTGACTGCCTGCTGCGCATTGTGGATGTTTTCGGTTTGGGTCTGCGAACCTTCAGCGACCTGCCCGATCACAAGAGCGATCTGCTCGTTGGTCTTGGCCTGCTGCTCGGTGGCAAGGGACAGCTGCTTGGTGCCCTCCACAACGGTAGCAGCCGTATGCTGCACGTCGCTGATAATGCCGACCAACACATCCATGAAGTCGTTAAACGCAGAAGCTAGCCTGCCGATCTCGTCGTTGTTTTTCACCGGAAGCCTCTTGGTGAGGTCGCCTTTACCTGTGGCGATCTCTTCGAGCTGGTCACCCATGACAACCAGCGGCTGGACCATTCTCTTAACTATTGGCAGAATCACAAATGCCGAAGCAATGAGGATAATACAAGCGATGGCTAGGACGGTCTGGATGGCGTCGAAGATGGGCTTTTCAATGTCTGATACTGGGAAAAGCGTTGCCACAGACCAGCCTGTAAGTTCGATCGGGTTGAAGTACACGATGTACTCGGTGTCGTTAAGGACTGCTTCTTTATCTCCTGTTGCCCCGTAGATCATCTCCATTGCAAGTGCTCCTGCATCACCAGGATACGTAGTCGCATCATCGAGGAGACGTTCTTTGTCCGGATGGTAGATAATAAACCCTGACTTGTCTAGCACCAGAGCGTAGCCGTGGTTTGCAATGCTAACATCTGCCATCTTGGCGTGGAACGTTTCTAAAGATACATCAACCGCTAGAACTCCGGCGAGGGATCCGGAACCAGACCTAACGGGTGCGGAGATGGTGAAGACTAGAGAGTCTTCTCCGGTTTCTTTGTACGGAGTGGTAAAGATGGTTGACTGTTCGAAAATGGTGTCCATGAACCAGTCTTGCTCTTTAGCACCGAAAGCGTCCGGGTTGGTGTTTACGTGAATGTAATCGCCAGTTCTGGTCATAATGAAGTTCGTTGAGTCTAACGCGTTTATCAAATAGATGTTGGAGATATCCGGATTTGCCTGGAGTATTTGGGTAAAGGCGTCCATGAGGTTGTCGTATTCGAAGTTACGTACAGAGTCCATGGTGATCAAAGTTTCAACTAAAGACACCTTAGGAAAGAGCATGGTCTCGATCTTCGACCTGACATACGATGCGGTGCTTAACGCGTCTCTACGCGACATTGACGTTACCGCCGTGTAGAGACTTTGCACGCTGAAATAAGCAACAACAGCAACAGCCACAAGAACTATACTGGATACGATCCAGAACATTTTTGTGCTTATTTTTCTGTGGGAACGCTGCTTTTTCATCTTTTTCACCCTCTTCAGTTTAGTGAGTAGCTAACAAAAGTCCTGAGCTATCCATAAAAAACCGTTCGCACCAACATACTAGAGTCTCAAGTGTCTGCCAAAGCGAGAAATCGTAGCAACCGAAAACCGGTTTCTAGTATTTCTCGCACGTCCCACTTGTAGAGCAACTATAGCTCTTAGGCGTAAAGCATCCACAAGGACAATCGCGCAGCTTGTCCAGTTTGTTGATGCTAAATAATACCAAAGACCTGCGTAGAGCTTTGAGCAGCTTTGCTTTTCTGGGCAGAGGACAGTTTTTTGTCAGTCTCCCAAGTTGGGAACTAACTGGAGCTGGGGGAATAAAGTGCCAACCAGGCAAACAACAATTTCAAAAGGGAGCTTAAGGTAAGGTGTTTCCCGCTGCAAGGTAGATCTCGTACCACTCTTTGCGGGTGATGGTTACATCTGCTGCTTTGATGCAATCTTTGAGGCGCTCGGAGTTCATGGTGCCAACAACAGGCTGCATCTTTGCAGGGTGGCGCAGCAGCCAGCTGATGGCCACGGTAGTGCTGGAGACGCCGTAGCGCTCTGCTATTTCTTCGAGTTTCTTGTTTAATTCAGGATATTTGTCATTTCCAATGAATACTCCTGCAAAAAAGCCGTACTGAAATGGAGACCATGGCTGAATGGTGATATCTTTCAACCTGCAGTACTCGAGAACGCTGCCATCTCTGACTATTGCCCCGTCATTAAACACATTGACGTTTAAACCCGAGTCGATCATGGGAGTGTGGCAAATGCTGAGCTGTAGCTGATTGGCAACGATTTTCTGGTTCAGCGATTTCTGCAGAAGCTCGATCTGCATGGGATTGTGGTTGGATACGCCAAAGTACCTAACCTTGCCGCTTTCATGAAGGATGTCAAAAGCCTCAGCAACCTCTTCCGGCTCCATCAAGGTATCCGGACGGTGCAGTAGGAGTACATCGAGGTAATCGGTTTTCAACCTCTCCAAAATCCCATCGACCGATTTGAGGATGTGTTCTTTGGAGAAATCGTACATACCTTTCCTTATGCCGCACTTAGATTGAATGATGATTCTCTCTCTTATGGAGTCGTTCATGCCGATGGCTTTCGCAAAGATTCTTTCACACTCGCCACCGCCGTAGACATCTGCGTGGTCGAAGAAGTTTGCGCCGTGATCGATGGCAGTCTTCACAAAAACTTCTGCCTCTTTCGGAGTCAGAGATTTCAGTCTCATACACCCAACGGCAATCACCGGAACCTCCAAGTTAGAAGAACCAAGCTGCATAGTTCTCATGTAATCGACCTCCTGTAAGTAATGTTCTATGTTTATCGCCAAATACCTTATGTTCACAGGAAAAATTTACCTGCAGAAAAAGGTTTATTGTCAAGTGCAGAAAGCTTGGGTTTGACAGATAGAGTAGAGGGGCAGTTTGATACTGGTTATTGCCCACCTCCGCTGTGGAAATAGCAAGAAAGGCTATGACTGGTGCCATAGCCTTTTACTAGTCTGGTTATTGTATTAGCATTCTGCAAAACAGGGGTTAAAGTCCCTAGCTGGTTCTGAAGTTTGCCACGAGTTCTTTCAGGTTTTCTGTGATCCTGTTTAGCGACACTGCCTGAGCTGATACTTCTTCTGAGGTTGCGCTGAGCTCTTCTGCTGAAGCTGCAACTTCTTCGCTGCTTGCAGCATTCTCCTCGCTTACTGCAGCTATGGATTCAATGAGATCGGTGATCTCGGTGCTGCTTGCAGCCATCTGCTCAGTCGAAGCGCTGTTTTGCTCTGCAATGGTAATGATGTTGTTGGTTGCTTCTTCAACTTCGTTGCTTTGGGTTTTGAGTTCTTCGTTGAGGTGTGCGATCTTCTCCAGCATGCGTCCCGACTCGGTAGCGGAGCGAACGATTTTTGCCAGAGCCTTCTGGGCCTGAGCTGCTAGCTCAGTTCCGCGCTGTGCAAGCTCCATACCGCTTTCCTGACCGTGAACGGTCTGTTCGATGGTTTTGGTGAGCTTTTTCACGATCTCGCCGATTTCGTTGGAAGAACTTCTGACTCTATCGGACAGCGTGCGGACTTCATCTGCAACAACTGCAAAACCTCTGCCGTGTTCACCGGCTCTTGCAGCTTCGATAGCCGCATTCAGCGCCAGCAGGTTGGTTTGATCTGCCACTTCGTTGATGACTTTAACGATGGCGCCGATCTGTGTGGATCCTTCGTCAAGGAGAACGGCCAGCTCGGCGTTTTCGGTGATTCCAGCGTGTACCTTCTCCATGTTGTCTTTAAACTCGTTTACCACTTGAAGACCGTTAGTTGCAAGAACCTTGCTTTCTCTTTGCTTTTCGGTAAGCTCGTCCACAGAAACCAGGGTTTCATTGAGCTTGTCTATCATGCTTTTTGTG
Source organism: Clostridia bacterium DTU065 (assembly GCA_001512545.1). Lineage (GTDB taxonomy): Bacteria > Bacillota > DTU065 > DTU065 > DTU065 > DTU065. The sequence goes on from LFSI01000035.1 coordinate 4,077, forward strand.
AGGTTGGCAACGTTATCGGTTTGCACAGCTTGATTCTGTATGCCCGTTGCAACCTGATTTATCGCCGAGACCAGCTGGTTAATTGTCTGCTGGGCGTGGTGGATATCTGCACTCTGGTTTTGAGAGCCTTCGGCAACCTGTCCGATAACCATGGCGATCTGTTCGTTAGTCTTTGCCTGCTGGTCGGTGGCATAAGATAACTGCTTGATGCCCTCTAGAACAGCGTCTGCAGACTGCTTGACCTCTCCGATGAGGCTGGACAGGGTATCCAGGAAGTTGTTGAAAGCTGTTGCCAACTTCCCAACTTCGTCGTGGTTTTTCACATCTAGGCGTCGTGTGAGATCCCCTCCGCCTGCGGCTATTTCTTCAAGCTGCTCGACGAT
>LFSI01000008.1 GCA_001512545.1 Clostridia bacterium DTU065
CGCTTAATATTATAGCACAATAAACAAATCAGTGTAAAGAAATAGGTAGGTAATGGATTCCACCTCATGATCTGTTCCAGAACCTAAGATTTATCTGGTGTTTGATCACTGTGGAACATGGATTTGAGCGAAAGAGAACCAGCAAAACACTTGCTAGTTCTCTTTCTGTGTTTCTGCTATGCTTCCTTCCCAAATTCATTCTTTGGCACTTACTATCTGATAGTACACTCTTGCCGTAAGAACATAAACCACTGCGTAGAATAGCCCGAAGACCAAGATGACTCCCAAGGTACACCATATGAATAGAGCGATATTCGTCAAGTTGAAGAGTGCAAGCATCTTAGTGATTGGCTTGAACGCGAATGCGATGTGGATGATTGCTGCAATTAAGGGAAGGAAAAACACCATAAGCACTTGGTCTTTGATGGTTTTCTTTACCTCTAAACGACTCATGCCAACCTTCTGCATGATCTCAAAGCGGTGTTTGTCTTCAAACCCTTCAGTGATCTGTTTATAGTAGATGATCAGCACTGTAGCACCGATAAACAGCACCCCAAGGAAGATTCCAAGGAAGAACAGTCCTCCATACAGGGAATAGAAGTCATCTCTAGCGTTTTCTGCAGACTCAACAACAACGTAACCCGAGCCAGCTATGGCTTGCTTAGCGCTCGCAACAAGATCGTCGTGAATTGCAAGGCTCTCGCTGCGGTTTGCATCTACGTCGAATCCAAAGTAGTAAGATATGGTAGGTCGGTAAAGCTCGTTCTCCGCCGTATACTTGTGGTACATCTCTTGGACGGTATCCATGTCTTTTACCACTACATAGTAGCTGCTGTACAAAAACACCAGACTGGACCCATCACCCTGGAAAGAGTCGACTTTTTCTTTGATCGTAAATGTTCGTCCCAAGATACTTAAACTATCGTAATCGTACGCTTCTCTAGCCGAACAGATCAGGGCTTCATTGTCTTCTAGTACAACAGACCGATTGGTGAGTGCATTGTAGTCTTCCACCGGAACGAAGTACACATACTTCAGTGCAGTACTGAACATATCCAGATCGTTTTTTCGGGTTGCAAAAGAGCTTCCTTCTTGCTTTGCAGTCAAGGCCAGATATCTGTAGCTAATAATATCCTGTGGGGCTTTTCCGCGTTTTGCAAGAACACTGTCTACAGCATCACGGATTCTTTGAACTGCTCCGCTGTCAATATCAGATGCGGTCAGCTCGAAGTTGCGACGATACCTGGTTCTTAGAACATCTTCCATTCCGATATACAGAGACAGCGTAGTTGAAAGCATGACCAGAACCATCGTGGACAAAATGCAGATATTAGCCAGTCCTACAGCATTCTGCTTCATCCTATAGATCATTCCAGAGATATTGGGGAAGTGCTGCGGATGGTAGTAGAACTTTTTGTTTTTGCGCAGCAACTGCAGGAACCAGATGCTTCCTGCAGTAAACAAGCAGTAAGTTCCGATGATAACCAAAACAACAGCACCGAAAAAGGCCGGAATGGTTGTAATCGGGTTTTCCATAGTGAGAGCAATGTAATAGCCCGAGCCGAGGGTGATTAGTCCCAAGAGGAAAGCCGGCCAGTTTGTCTTGGGCTCCCTTTCCCCAACCTGGCCACCTTTCACCAGCTCAATAGGGTTTGCCAACTGAACCTGCCTCAGGTTGTTAAGCAAGCTGAGGAAAAAGATTCCTGCGAAAAGCATTGCTGTAAACAACGTAAAATAAGCATCAAACTCAAACCCCAGTTGCACTTCGAAGTTAAGGATCTTCAATAGAACCAAGAACATCAACTTCGAGAGTAGGACGCCGCTGAGTATCCCAAGAGTGATAGAAATAACGGCAACAATTAGAGTTTCTAAGAACATGACCCTTGCAAGATGGCGCTTATCCATCCCAAGAATGTTCATCAAACCAAATTCCTTCTTACGCCTCTTAACCAGAAAACTGTTGGTGTAGAACAGAAAGATCAGAGAGAAGATCCCCACCACTATCGTTCCAAAAAAGAGGATTGTCCGGAGCGTGGTGCCGCCTCTCAGCTTCAACAACTGAGTATTGTTGGTCATCATGCCAATAATCACAAACATCATGATGGCACCGATAGCGGTAACGATGTAAGGAACATAAGTCTGAGCGTTTCGCCGGATGTTGTTGATTGCAAGTCTCGCATAGAAGAACTTACTCATGGCGGATACCTCCGGTGGCAATCATCGTCAAGGTATCTGCGATTTTTTGATACTGCTCCTCGTTGGAACTTGCGCCTTTATGCAGCTGATGGAAGATCTCTCCGTCTTTGATAAACAGAACGCGGCTTGCATTGCTCGCAGCCTTAGTGCTGTGGGTCACCATCAGTACTGTTTGGCCTAGCCTGTTGATATCGGAAAACAGTTTCAACAGGTTATCGCTGGCTCTAGAGTCCAAAGCTCCTGTCGGCTCGTCGGCTAGAATGATCTTGGGATTTGTAATAAGCGCCCGTGCCACTGCGGCTCTCTGCTTTTCCCCTCCGGAAACTTCGTAAGGAAACTTACTCAAAATATGCGAGATGCCGAGCATGTGGGCTATGGGCTGCAGCCGCTCGTGCATTTCTTTGTAAGGTTTTCGAGCCAAAACCAACGGTAGAAAGATGTTGTCCTGAATTGAGAAGTTGTCGAGTAGGTTAAAATCCTGGAAGACAAATCCCAAATTGTCTCTCCTAAAGGCAGCAACTTCGCTTTCTTTTATGGAATGAATGTTTCTGCCGTTTAGAAGAACCTCACCGCTTGTGGGCCTGTCAAGAGCAGCGATGATGTTCAAAAGTGTAGTTTTTCCGGAACCGGATTCTCCCATGATAGCGATAAACTCTCCGGAGTCTACTGTGAACGAGACATTGCGTAGGGCTTGAACCTGGCTCCCTCCAAATCTCGTTGTGTAAGTCTTTTTCAGGTTCCTTACCTCAAGTAGCTTCATAACCATTTCCCCCTAAGTCGATTTCAACCTGAGTATAACAAAAGGGGAAAACGCGAAGCCATAACGCTGGCTTACATTCTCCCGCCGTATCTTACAAATCCGTAAGAATCTAGTCGCGCACCTCTGGGGACACTGTCTCGAGGCCAATCTTCACCCTGGTCCCCTTCCCAGGTGTGGATTCGATATCGATGGTGTGCGATAGCTTGGTCAGGATCTTTTTCGAAAGATACAAACCAATACCCGTTGCCCGTTTGTCGAGTCTCCCAGCATAACCTGTGTAGCCTTTATCGAAAACCCGAGGGAGATCCTCAGCGGCAATGCCAATTCCCGTATCTTCTATCATTAGTTCCTTGCGTTCGGAGCTTGCCAAATAAATGGAGACGGTGCCCTCATCGGTGTACTTGATGGCGTTGGAAATAACCTGCTCCAGTACGAACACCAGCCACTTCTCGTCGGTGAGAACCTCGCATTGAAACTCCTGGAGATTAAGTCTGATCTTTTTCTTCACGAACATCCTTGCGTACTTGCGTATTGCCTGCTTCACCAGCTCTGCAAGGTCGTGCTTCTTGAAGACGAAGTCCGAAGACGGACTTTCTATGCGGAGGTAGTTCAGAACCATCTCCACATACCTTTCAATCTTGAAGAGTTCTAAGCTGAGCTCCGTGTTGAGTTCACTGTCTTCTTCTTCGAGAAGGAGCTTCATGGCAGAGATCGGAGTCTTTATCTGATGTACCCACAGAGTGTAGTACTCCAGAAGCTCCGATCGCTCGTTTTCTACCTCAGTTATCTTTTTCGTGAGGTCTGAAAACAGCGCTTCAATCATCTCCTGATAGTCTTTTTCAATGATGTCTCTTGGCTGCGGAAACTCCGGTAGCTGCACTGCCAGCTGCTTTCTTGCAGACAAAACCCGTCTGTGCCGCCTGGCAAAACGCACAAACCCATAACCGTAGCAGACAACGCCAAAGGCAATCGCAAGTACTGCTGCATACAAAGCCGGTTCCAAAGGTACGCCATACAGGTAAAGGGTGAGAAAGAAGATGCCAGTCACTATAAGACCGAAAGCAACACGGCCTAATTGTCTCTTGAAGTATGACAAAAAGACTTCCATCTTATTCCACCAGATAACCTAAGCCCTTTCTGGTCGTGATAAAATCCGTCAAACCTAAAGACTCCAGTTTCCGCCTTAGGCGATTCACATTGACACTTAGAGTGTTTTCGTCGACGAAGCTGTCTGTCTCCCAAAGCTTTACCATCAGCGTATCTCGGCTCACTACCTTCCCACTGTTTTCCATAAGCACCTGTAAGATCTTCAGCTCGTTGCGGCTTAGTTCCACTTTTTCCCCGTCGTAGGTGAAGGTTCCGTCGCTGACGTTGAGTATTGCTCCGCGGTGCTCCAAGAGACTGCTTGTACCTGCAAAATCATACGTTCTCCTAAGCAATGCCTGTACTTTTGCTGTCAAAACATTTAGGTCAAAGGGCTTTGCGATGAAATCATCTCCGCCCATGTTCATGGCCATAACTATGTTCATGTTGTCCGACGCTGATGAGATAAACATGATAGGTACTTTGGAGAACTTACGGATCTCGCCGCACCAGTGGTAGCCGTTGTAAAACGGCAGCGATATGTCCAAAAGCACTAGTTGAGGGTCGATGCGCGCAAAATCTGAGAGCACGTTTTTAAAATCGCTTACGCACTCAACCTCGTATCCCCAAACCTCCAAACCCTTTTTCATGGCTGAGGCAATTACAGCATCGTCTTCAACAATTAGAATTCTGTACATCTCATCACCTCCGACGAAACTCAGTTTCCAGAACCTCTAGCGGAGAGGCTGTTTGCTAACTACTTTTTGCTTAAAGAAGCATAAATCCTGTTTGCATTCAGAAGTAAAAAACCCGGCATAAGCCGGGCTCTTTTATTTACATCTTTTCTGGGGATTCAAGTCCTAGGAGATAGAGTGCCGTATCGATGGTTTTCCGTACAGCATCTACCAGCGTTAGTCTGGCTTTCTTGAGATCTGTGTCCTCATCGAGAATGCGGTGAACTTGGTAGAACTTGTTGAAGTCTCTTGCAAGACCAAGAACATACCTTGCAACTGTAGAAGGCTCGTTAGATCTTGCGGCAAGTACAACCACATCTGGGAAGCGCTCTAGCTGTGTTATGAGAACCTTTTCCTCTTCTTCTTTCAGAAGCGAGAGGTTGACTTCGTTCAGATTGATCTCCTCACCGGCTCTTGCCAAAAGGCTGCTGGCTCTGGCATGAGTGTACTGAACGTACGGACCGGTGTCTCCCTGGAAGTTCAGAAGATCATCCCACTCGAAGTTAATTGTTTTAATACGGTTGTTCCTGAGGTCGTTGAAGATAACCGCTCCAACACCGACCATTCTAGCAACTGCATCTTTGTCTTCGAGATTGGGGTTCTTTTCTTCAATAATAGATTTGGTCAGTTCAATAGCTTTATTCAAGACATCTTCCAAGAAGATGGTGTTGCCCTGTCTTGTGGATAGCTTCATGTCTCCAAATCTCATGAGCCCAAAAGGAACGTGCTCGCAGTTGTCTGCCCAGTCGTATCCGAGTTTCTTCAGAACGGTGAAAACCTGCTTGAAGTGGAGACTCTGCTCGTCGCCGACCACATACAAACACTTAGCGAAGTTAAATGTCTCGTGACGATAAATGGCTGCTGTAACGTCTCTTGTGCCGTACAGAGTTGCACCGTCTGATTTGCGCACCAAAAATGGGGGCATATCGTCTCCTAGCGGCACGATATCCGCACCTTCACTAACTTCCATCATGGGTTCGAGCTTCTCGATAGTTGCAGGGATCAAGTCATTGTAGAAGCTTTCCCCTGTGTAGTGATCGAAGGTGATGCCCATCAGTTCATAGACTTCCTGAAGGTTATCCAAGCTGGTTTTCCTAAACTCTTCCCAAAGCGCATAGGCTTCGGGATCGCCGTCTTCAAGCTTTTTGAACCACAGCCTGGCCTCATCGTCGAGAGTAGGTTCAACCTCTGCTTCTTTGTGGAAGCGGACGTAGAGCTCGAGGAGATGCCTGATAGAGCCCTTAAGATGCTGGCTAGGCTCGTCTCCCCATCTTCTGTAGGCTACGATTACTTTACCGAACTGGGTTCCCCAGTCACCAAGATGGTTGACCTTCTCAACATTGTAGCCCATGTGTTCCCAGATTCTGGCCAAAGAATGACCGATTACTGTGGACCTCAGGTGGGCAACGCTGAACGGCTTTGCGATGTTCGGCGACGAAAAGTCGATTACAACTGTTTTGCCTACACCCTCGCTGTTTTTGCCGTAGTCTCTGTGCTCTTTAATCACTTTTGGCAAGAGCATCGAAGCGAGCTCGCTTTGATTCAAAGTGAAGTTGACAAAGCCATTGACCACATTAACTTGATCAAAAAGTTTATTTTCAGGGATCTTCCCGGCTATGTCGCTTGCGATCTGCACAGGAGATTTCCTGAAACGCTTCGCCAAGCTGAAGCACGGAAAAGAGTAGTCACCTAGATCTTGGCTAGGCGGAACCTCTATTAGATCGGCTATTTCCCGCAGATCTAGTTCTGGCAGTGCGGCGTGAATAGACTCCGCGACAATTTCTTTTGCAATACCCATAATTACGCTCCTTAACGCAAACTATTAGAGGCTTAAGTATATTATTTATCCTTCTAATTAATATAACACTTTACCCCTGATCTCTCAACCTTTTCCTCCGGCAAAGTGTGGTTATCTTGTGATAGTGTCAGGGCTGAGATGTTTTGGGAATATGTCATCCATGAGAAAGGAAACATATTCGATGACCGAACGAGAAATGGCAAAGTTGAACGTTGTGAATCTTGTAGTGGCTAAGACGCTAACCGTCAGAGAAGCCGCCAGTTTACTCAACCTCAGCGAAC
>LFSI01000060.1:0-297 GCA_001512545.1 Clostridia bacterium DTU065
GACTGAGTTGTCGTCGATACTTGGGAGACGAGTAGGGTCGCTGTTGGAGTTTATAGAGGAAGCTTCCGATCGGGACGTAGAGACGATTAGAGACTACGTTGAAAAAGGTACTGACGAAGGCGCTTCTTTGGAATCGGTAAATCTCCTTGCGCCCATTCCGGTGCTCAAGCGGAATGCTTTCTGCCTTGGGCTGAACTACAAGGAACATGTGAAGGAGTCCCAGTCGGTTCGGAGCTTGGACAAACTTCCGGAGCATCCAGTGTTCTTCAGTAAAGCAGCGATTGATGTTATCGGTAC
>LFSI01000060.1:312-5375 GCA_001512545.1 Clostridia bacterium DTU065
GTTATTGGGAAAGCGGGGAAGAACATTCCTGAAGAATCAGCCTACGACCACATCTTCGGCTTCACTATCCTAAACGATATTACTGCACGGGATATTCAGAGGCGTCACTTCCAGTGGTTTAAGGGGAAAAGCCTGGATACGTTTACCGCTATGGGACCGTATCTAGTACACAAAAGCGTCTTTGACCTTCCACTGGAACTGGATGTTAAATCGTTTGTAAACGGAGAGCTAAGGCAAAACTCCAACACCAAGCACATGATTTTTTCGATACCGAGGATTATCAGCGAGCTGTCCCAGTCGCTAACTTTGATGCCTGGAGACGTAATCTCCACTGGAACTCCTGAGGGAGTGGGGATGGGGTTTAACCCGCCGAAGTATTTGAAAAGAGGCGATGTTGTGGAGTGTTATGTAGAAGGGATTGGAACGCTGAGGAATGTGGTGAGGTAACTTATGGCGTGCAAGAAGTGCCAAAGCATAGGCACGATGTGGCGGTGAGAACGCACGACTTGGGTTCTAAGGCATTGCAACGGTGATTGAGCCAGACACATGTTTTTAGCCAGTTACTAGCCAAACGATTTGGCAGAAGTGCGTTTTCACAATCCTTTCTGTTATACGTCAACATAGGTTTCTTACGTAAAGCAGGAAGAACTGCTTTGCTCTTGAAACGTATAAAAGGCAATTATGTCTTCAGGGGGTGGCTGAAGTGCAGTACAAACCCTGTTATCTTCAGCTGAAGAAAGAAGAGTTTGACGAAAAGATCGAAGCTGGTAAGAAGCATCTGACGCAATGCACTTTGTGTCCGAGAGAATGCGGAGTAGATCGGACAAAGGAGTTGGGGTACTGCCAAGCAGGTGTGGAAGTTAAAGTGTCTAGCTTCGGTCCGCACTTCGGAGAAGAAAGGGAGCTTGTCGGGAGAAGAGGCTCAGGAACCATTTTCTTTGGCCATTGCAATCTCCGCTGCGTTTACTGCCAAAACCACCAACTAAGCTTTGGCGGAGAGGGTTCTAAGTACTCTGTAGAACAGCTGGCAGAGATAATGCTAATCGTTCAAGACTACTATCTCTGCTCAAACATCAACCTGGTCAGTCCCACCCACTACGTTCCTCAAATTCTAGAAGCAGTCTATCTTGCATCCCAAAAGGGATTGGAACTACCTATCGTCTACAACTGTGGCGGTTATGAAAAAGTAGACACGTTGAAGCTACTTGACGGAGTCGTAGACATCTACATGCCCGATCTGAAGTACTACTCACGGGAGTGGGGTAAGAGGTACTCCGATGCCCCGGACTACTTCGAAAGAGCAAGCCAGGCAGTGTTGGAGATGGATCGTCAGGTAGGGGCGTTGAAGCTGAACGAACAAGGTCTTGCCTATAGAGGTCTCCTCATACGCCATCTGATCCTTCCCGGAGGTTTAGTCGAGACAAAAGAAGTTCTGAAATTCGTTAAAAACAAGCTTTCCCCAGGGGTTCTATTGAATCTCATGGATCAGTACTATCCAAGCCATAAAGCATTCAGATATACAGAACTCAGCCGCAGAATAACCCGAAAAGAGTACAACGATGCAGTGCGCTATGCGCAGCTTCTCGGGCTGAGGCTGGCTGCTGTATAGGTCGCAATGAAGCGGAGGATACGCAAAATGGTATCCTCCGCTTTAATGCATCTGTAATTATGGCTGTGAAAAGCCAACGCGACTCCAAAACTGCAGCATTGTTTGGAGGGGAGACAGTTAGCTGAGCGCTGATGCGTACTTTGGGAAACTGGCAAAAGCAATGCCATCCAACTGATGTTCGATTTCTGAAAACGGTAAGTTTAGATCTAGAGTCTTCACGGCAATCCGGTTCCCGCCAATGATGGCTTCCAGGTCGGGAGCGATCCTTTCATCGGTCTTGGCATAGAGCAACATACCGGAAATGTTTCCCGTGTTTCCTGGATCGACGTTTTTTACATATGCGTATATCTGGTAGAGGTTTGCCGAGTGGAGGCTGGTGGTGCCGTAAAGGCTGTGGACCTTCATCACTTGGGAATAGTACTTGGTATCGATGATCAGGGTCTTTTCGCCATGCTTCAGAGTGATATCGGTTTTCATGATGGGAAGGAGGGAGGCCGTCTTCCGGTCCGTATCCCACTGGACCTGTCTCGGTGCAGCTTGCAACTCAGGATGGTGATAGCGGTAGTACTCCAAAACGAACTTTTCGAACAGGCGGGACATACTTAGGTCATCGAGAAACTCACGCACCTTGTATGTCCCTTTTTCTGTGGTGAGTAGCAGCCCTTTTAGAGTGAAGTAGCAGATGTTCAACAGCATTTCGTAGCTTTGGTTGTTCCTTTCGTATCTAATGGTATTCCACCTGATGTCATTAGGATCAAGGTTGTCAATACCTTGGAAATATGGTGCCAGTCTGCGAAGTGAATCTGCTCGCTTTTCATCGACGAACTTGGATTTCAGTAGGATTGCTGTAGTGGTCTTGAGGATTTGATTGAAGACGTTGTCCTCCGTCAGCACATCGTAATGGCAGAAAACCTGAGGTTTGCGCTGAAACTTGTTCTCGATGGTGCGGCGAATGTCGATTCGGCCGCGTACCACACTGAGGTTTTCGCTGCAAGAAGCGTACACTCGGTAGAGGCCTTGCTTCAGTTGCTGCCCGATGCCCGCTGCAAGAATGGCAGCGTACAGGTCCGGCACGTTGTTGAACTCCTCGGCAGCCACCTCTGCGTAATTTGAGTGTCTCAGCACCTGGAAGGCGTACGAGAGCATGTAGTAGATGTTTTTGATAAGAGTAGGGCTTTTATCCTTCACTGAAGACACCTCTCAGGGTATTCGCCCAACGGGTATGCTTGTCCTCGTCGTCAAACCAGTACTCCTGGATCAAAGGAATGATCTCGTGCTCCACGACTTCTTTCATCCAGTCTTCGGTGCAATCATGCGGTGTGCGTTCGCAGAAGTAGCTGTGTCCTATACAAAAGTGGCGCCCAAGAGATCTGTCGGCTGCTATGGCTCTGTTCAACTCTTTGACCTTTTCGATCAGCGCATCGAAGGTCTCGTTGTTGAGAGTTTTCTGGTATGCTTTGAAGCCCTCCGAGTCAAACCCCGGCTCCATTTTGAAAAAGCAGAAACGTCTGCGCAAAGCATAGTCAATGAGGGCAAGGCTCCGGTCTGCTGTGTTCATCATCCCGATGATGTGGACGTTTTCTGGGACAAAGAAGGCCCTCTTATCGTAGGCCAGCGTTACTTTCATACCCCGGTAGTCTCTTTCAATGAGCATGAGGAGTTCGCCGAAGATCTTACTGAGGTTTCCCCGGTTGATTTCGTCAATGATAAAAAAGAAGGGCTCGTCGGGTTTATTGGACGCCTTCTGGCAAAAGCGGTAGAAGATACCGTACTCGAGCTCGAAACCATCCTCCTTGGGTTTATAACCCATCACGAAGTCCTCGTAGCTGTAGTTTTGGTGAAACTGGACTAACTCAATGTTTTCGTCCTTCTCCTGCTTCATGTATGCGTAGGCCAAGCGCTTCGCAGCAAAAGTTTTCCCAACACCTGGAGGTCCTTCGAGAATTAGGTTCTTTTTGTTACGCAGAAGGGAAAGGAGGGTTTCCAGGTCTTCTCTGCTCATGTAGACCTCGTTTAGGAAGTTCTCTTCGGTGTAAGAAGTCGCTTGTTCAGTTTTTTCCGGATTTTCCTCGCGAATCAAGTCCAAGATGAACTCATACTCTGCTTTCGTGAGTTTGAAGAGAGTTCCGTTGGGATTGGCAAAAAACTCCATATCCTTCAATTCTTCAAACCCTTTGAGGTCGCTGTAGCTGATGGGATTTAGCAAGGCTTCGGTTTTTTCAAAGCCCAGCCTTTCGCCGTCGTTTTCAGCGATAGTTCCTAGGGCAACGATTTTCTTTGTAGGGTTGGCTTCATAGCCTACAACCAAGTCTCCGGGCTTGGCGTCGACGAAGTTTTGGAAAACCCGTCTTCTATTGCCCCGCTCATTGTAGAAAGTGAAGTACTGGATGCTTCCGGTGCTGAGGTCGCTAAAAGACCAAACCTTGGGATTGGTATTCAGCCACCAGTAGTTGATTGTGGTTCGGTTCTCACTGGATGCTGCATAAAGCTTGATTCGGCTTAAATCTACCCTGTCCAGTGCTTCGCTGAGCTCGTTGCGGAGCTTCCAGATGTACACCCCCTTAGTCTTGTCGTCCGAGTACCGACCTACGTAAAGAATAGGCCACCACTTGGAATTTTCAGTGTTTTTCGTAGGTACGGGGCAGTTTGTGAACTTGGCAACTCTCCGGGCCAGCGACGAAGAACCGGCATTGTAGAAGTTGGGAGTTTCACCGTACTTCTCACTCAGCTGTTTGCAGGTGGCCTCTCCGCCGATGTCCTTCATGCGCTTCATAATCTCGAGGCTGCTTTCGGTAAACACCTCGTCGTTTTGCAGAAGTTCAACCCACGTCTCCACCGAAATATTCGGCTCGTAATCCGAAGGGAACCATTTCGACTGGTTTTTGGCGTTTTTTAGGTAGACGGTGCTTATGTAGTATCCGATATCCATCGTCAGCGTTCTAAGCGATTCATCTGGGTGGCAGTTTTCATCAAGGGACACCTGCAGAAGTTCCACTAGTTCATTATCTTTGGCAACCTCTCGGCGAATCTCGTCGTATAGTTCAAAGCCGCTTAGAAGGTTAGCAGTACCTGCGCTCCGCTTGAGGGGCAAGGGATTTTCGAGGCACTTGGCAACATCAGCTAAAACGTTATGGTTGAAGATATAGTACTTGTCGGGATAGCGTAGCCACAGGTAGGTGCTTATGGAGTTTATGTTTTGATAGTGCTGATCCCATTTGCCGGCGGTATATTTCTCTTTAAGCGTATCGGCTTCTGCTATGAACTTCTCAACTCGTAAGGTAAGGTCTCTGCTTTCATCATATAGGTCCAGGAACATGCCCCTGACAGTTTCTTCATCGGCGTCGCAGAAGCGCAGAATCATCTTTCGCGGGAAGTAGTATCGGGAAGCAAGCAGGTTACCTGTTAGTTCCGTTGCCTTGGCAAACATGTCCGAGAAAACTGGGGCATTGATATT
>LFSI01000060.1:5532-7420 GCA_001512545.1 Clostridia bacterium DTU065
GAAGTATCAGGAAGGAGTTTCTTCAGGACTGCTGAATCTATATCTCCAAAGAAATGACCGATGCAGAGGTTCGGATTTGCAGTCACCTGGACAGGTTAAAGCCAGTAATTTGAAACAGAGGAGGTACCAACATGAGATCGAGAGTTGAGCTTAAACGTATCGCTAAAGACCGTTTGCGCGACGCATACTGGCCGTCTTTTGCGGTAATTGCCATTACCTTCTTTGCCCAGACTGTGCAATTCCTAAAAAACATCTACGTCGCGATTGCCAGACCTGGGATGTTCTTTACGGTCCAACCGTATGGACCAGCACCGGACATCGCTCTCACATGGGAGAATCTAAGTCTTCTTGTTCAGTCAGCTGCAAGACAGTTCGACTGGGTAGAGTTTCTCTTCGGGATCGTCGGTCCCGTACTTATGGTGGGGTGCGCTGCGTATTTCCTGAAGCTTCTCCGCGGACAGGATGCAAAAGTCCAAGAAGTGTTCGGCTACTTCCACTTGTTTTTTAGAGCACTGGGCGTTTCTATTTTGGTTGCACTAATCTGTGGAGGCGTGTTTCTTTTGGGCTTTCTTGCTGGGTATCTGTTCTTTTGGATCATCGGCTTAAGGTTTCTTGGAATGGCGTTTGCACCGCTCATCGCGGCGATCCCAGCAGTTGTGGTTTCTCTTGGTTACTCCATGGTGTCTTTCGTCATGGCTGACAACCCGAATCTCACAGCACTTGAGGTTATGAATGAAAGTAGAAAGATCATGAGCGGAGAAAAGGGTACATTGTTTGTGTTGCTTCTCTCATTTCTGGGATGGATCATCTTAAGTGCGCTTTTTAGGGGGCTCCTTACAATCTTTATCTATCCCTACTTTATCGCCACGATAACCGGTTTTTACATCGATATTACCAACCCGGCCCAGCTGAGTTCTATTAACTTGTAAGATAATTTGGATACAGGCAACGCTAACCTTGAGGACTCTGTCTGCAGCAAAGTGCTGGGAAAGTTCAGAAAATCCAAGCTCTCTATCTGGAGGTGGAAGAAACGACATGGCGGAAAAAGTAAAACTGGACTTAGATTTAGGCTACGTCCGCAAAGCGTATTTCCCGACTTTTGTGGTCGCAATAATGCCCTTCCTTCACCAGTTCTTTGATCTGTTGGAGGTTTGGCTTAAGCGACTGAAGGAACTGGGTTTCATCCCGGTAGAGCGAGCATGGATTGCAAGGCCGGACCAGGGTGAATTTGTTTACACACTTATAGAGTACAGACTTGTAGATCTCCCCTGGGTATGGATCATCTGCTGGGTTCTTGCTCCAGTCCTTTTTCTTGGCTGCGCCAACTACTTCTTAAAGCTTGTGCGCGGAGAAGATGTCCATTTCTTCATTGTTTTTAGCCGCTTTCACCTTTTCTTCAAAGCTATTGGGCTTGCACTTTGCCTGTTTCTCCTCATCGGACTGGCTTACGGGGTTAACTACCTTTTCGTACTATCAATTAACCGTATGTTTGGGCTCGGCCACGAGTTTATCCTACCGATTCTGCTTCTTTCTTTTATCCTTCCTCTGGTTGTGCTTGGCAGATGCGGAATGGCCTTTTTCGTTCTCGCAGACAGGCCACACCTTACGCTATCACAGGTGTTACGGGAAAGTGCAGCGATCTCCAGTGGAGTGAAAAACAACGAATCTTTAGCTAGTGTACTCTTTTTCCTCGGCTTCACGTCCAACGCTGTAGCGAAAACACTTGCAATTTTGTATTATCCGTATGTTTTCGAGATTCTTGCGAGCTTCTACGTTAAAGTCACCAGTTTAGGCCGCATCGGAGAAGGAAGCAATCAAACTGCAAATTCCGTAAAACGGAGTAGCTCCCAAGAACACTAGCACTGGATCGGGAAGCAATCTTCTGAGC
>LFSI01000079.1:0-1381 GCA_001512545.1 Clostridia bacterium DTU065
CAAAAAAGAGGGCTAAAAAAGTGCTAGTCACTGTCCGCACAGGATTCGACCAAATCCAGAGCCCAGCCAGGCTCTTCCATGAACAATGCCATCGCTCTTTCTTAGCGCCTCTACGCTAATTATTCTAGCACATTAGGCGCCCAAGAAACAGGGCATTTTCAAAAAACTCCATCCAACACTGCTTGGTACTAGGATACCTGACGACTGTGAAGAATGGGGTAAAGGTCGACAAAACAGCTTGGCCGGCCGAGCCTTTTTAGGAGGCTCAGCACATGGATGAGAAAAAACGGCAAGAAATTGCTCTAAAACGGTTCGCTTTAATCAGTCCGGCAGTCAATGGATTTGAACAGAATGCAGCCGCTTATTTCCGTTCGGTCTGCGAACAGCCGATTGACATGCCCCACTATGGGCTTAGGGAGTATTCGCCAAAAACGTTGCGTCATTGGTTGAATGAGTACAACCGCCACGGGTTTGATGCCTTGAAACCCGGATTCCGTTCTGACCGCGGCAAGAGCCGTAAGATCACACCGGAGCTGGAGCGGGCAATTCTTGAAAAGGTCGAAGCCTTTCCCCGCATGAAGGGCAGCGTTATCTACGATCAGCTGGCTGAAGAAGGCAAGCTGTCCCCCGCCCATCTGTCTCGTTCCACGTTTTACCGCTACTTGGCCAATCAGCCATCCTTAAGAAACCAAGATGGGATGGAGGAAGAAACCAAACGCTTCGCTTACAAGTACATCAATGAACTGTGGCAGGCAGATGTGATGCATGGCCCCCGCATTAAGGACGGGCGCAGGAAACGGGAGACCTATCTAATCTGCTTTCTGGACGATGCATCAAGGCTGGTGCCCTACAGCGGGTTCGCCTTTAAGCAGGACTTCTTAACTCTACGGTGTTTCCTCAAAGAAGCGGTTCTGCGCCGGGGCAAGCCCAAGATGCTCTACACCGATAACGCTAAGATCTACCGTACACAGCAGCTGGCTCTAATTTGCGCCGGCTTCGGCTGTTCGGTAGTCCATGCAAGACCTTTCCATGCGGCGGGAAAGGGCAAACAAGAGAGGTTCTTTAGGACAGTTAGGACAAGGTTCTTAAGCACGATCAACACAGAACTGAGCCTTGATGAACTGAATGAGCGCTATTGGCGCTGGCTGGATGATGACTATCACCGCAAGGAGCACAGCGCGCTGGGCAAAAGCCCGCTGGAATATTTCATGGAACAGGCGGACCGCATTGAGCACATTGGAGATCCGGCTGTGGCAGACGCCTTGTTTTTGCTGCGCATTACAAGAAAGATTCGCTCTAATGCTACCTTACAGGTTAGCAACATGATCTACGAAACGGACTATTCATTAGCTGGTTCAACAGTTGAAGTCCGCTACGAACC
>LFSI01000079.1:1591-5179 GCA_001512545.1 Clostridia bacterium DTU065
CCCTTTCGCAAAGAGGTTCCCATTGAGCAGCTCTTTGCCAGCAGCTCCAGCGTCGAACTGCGTTCCCGCCTGAAGTTTTTGGAAACAACACGAGGCATTGGTCTTGTCATGGGGGAACCCGGTTCAGGCAAGACAACTGGGCTGAGGGCATATCTAAATCAGCTCAACCCCGCGTCTTACCATGTTTGTTACTTTGCACTGTCCACTTTAAATGTCCGGGAGTTTCTCAACGGACTGGCAATCGAACTAGGGGAAACACCAGCATTTCAGCGTGTCAAAACGATCCACCTGATTCAGCAGGCTGTTCAGTCCATGTTCCATGAACGCAAGACCACACCGGTAATTGTTCTAGATGAGATGCATTTGGCTTCCAATGCGATCTTTAATGAACTGCGCCTGATTCTCAACTTCGAGATGGACTCGCACAATCCGTATATTCTGATCATGGCTGCCCAGCCGCCTATTAGGGCAAAACTGAATCTGAATGCTCATCTGCCGCTAAGGCAGCGGATTTTGGTCAAGTACACTCTGCAGGGGCTGAAAGAAGATGAGTTAGGAAACTACCTGGCCAGCAGACTAGCTTTTGCTGGAAACAGTGACCAGATCTTTCTGGACCAATCGCTTTCGGCTATTTACTCCATCAGCGGAGGCCTGCCCCGTGTTGTGAACAGCTTGGCAACCAACTGCCTCATCTACGCCTGTCAACAAGGGGAAAGATACGTGGATGAAGAATGTGTCTACCAAGCGGCCAACGAACTAAAACTCTAATCAGACCAGGGCCATCTTGAAATCTCAGGATGGTCTTTTTGAACCCTTGGGATAATTTATTTTGAGAGAAATTATCCCGCGGCTAAAACAGTGTGAGAATGGCTCTCTTTCCTCTAGTCAAAACTGCCCAAAAGACCGTGAGAAAAAAAGCTAATTCAATTCGAGAGTTAACAAACATCACTGGATGATGAAAACATACTCAGCATTATTGCATTATTGAAGCCTCACCGCCCTAAATGCGAGAAGCCAGTGGTGGGTATGGTACAAAAGGGATGGGCGTTTCTCGGTTGTTTTGAGTGCGGACACCAACTAGGTAAGCGGCAAGTTAAGGGCATTATGCTTCAGTTCTGCTAGAACGAAAACCTTTCGTAGACGTATTTGCGATACTTGACGGCGTTGTCCTTGAGGTGTGCGGCTTAAAACGGGGTTGAGATTTCGCCGTGGAGATTTGACTCCTAGCTAGTCAGCGGGAGGAACGGGAGGTCACGTTTCGAATAACAGTCGTGTGGTGCAGTAGGAGGAGTTGTCTGATTGTTCCACGAATAACAACAAATAGGTTTGAGGAGTTTGGTGGTTCAGTTCCGAGTTTGCTGGAAATGGAAACTGTGGAAATCGTTATCACGCGAGGGTGGTGGCAGATGGACCAGGTGTGGAAACTCTTGGAGAAGGGCGCAGAGGTTTATCTGGTAATAGCTTCGTCAATGGAGAACCTTACACTAGCAATGACGAACTGTGTGTGGGGTACGAAATACCACACAAGGATCCGACCCGTGAGAAAAGGTGATCTGGTTTTGCTATATTTGGTTGACACGGGTTTCTTCGTATTCGTGGCCGCGAGCGAGCCCTATGAAGACTGGACCAGAGTCTGGCCAGATGAAGTTTACCCCTATAGAATCAAGATTTCGGGTGTCTTGGCCCAAAATGATGGACTCAAGCTTACCGATTTGATGCCAATATTGAAGGACAAAGAAGGACACGCGTACAGAAGTGTGGCATCCTTAGGGAGATCGGTCTCTGGGGTGGCCGGCAACTTCAGGCGCTTGAGGAGAAGCGAAGCGGAGGCTATCTTCAGGCTCGATGGTTGGGCGGAGACGAAAGAAAGCTTGGGTTCCGGCTACGACTATTTTCGTTCTGTGCCGGCGTCGGAAGGGGACCGCGTATCACTCGCGAAACAGGAGTCTGGAATGGATCGCGAGATTCGAGAGGCCGTGAGGGACCTGTTTGTCGACGAAGAGGACTTCTTGAGAATTTTAAGACTGCTGGAGTTTAAGAAAAACATCGTACTTCAAGGTCCGCCGGGGGTCGGAAAAAGTTATCTCGCCAGAAGAATAGCGTGTCTCGTGACGGGCAAGAGGGAAGGTTCAAAGACCGAAACCGTTCAACTTCATCCATCGTACTGCTATGAGGATTTTGTGCACAATGGCGCGTCTGCCGGCATATTCTACCGCTTCTGCCAGTCAGCTCTAGAGGACTTGGAGAGCAGTTTTGTCTTTATCATCGATGATATACATAGAGGTGATCTGAGCAACGTTTTCGGCGAGATGATCCAGCTGTTGGAAAAGGATAAGAGGAATGAAGAGTGGGCTCTAAGGCTTCTTTACTCTCCGCCCGGACATGCAGGTAGGTTCTTTGTTCCTCCCAATGTCTTTGTCATTGCCACGATGAACACAGCGAACCGCTGGCCGACTTCATTAGACTATGTGCTGAGGCGGAGATTTGCTTTTGTTTCCTTAAGACCTCATTTCGGCGAGAAATTCGTGCGGTTCCTGGAGGAGCGAGGAGTGACGAGACCTATGGCGCGGGAGATAAGTAACCGGATGGCGCGATTGAACCGCATAATCCTAGAAGATCCAGACTTAGGGAAAGACTTCCTCATTGGTCACAGCTTCTTCTGTGACCCTCCAGCGGGTAAGTCCGAGGCTGATGTCGTTCGTTGGTATAGCGACATCATCCAGAGTGAAGTTCGCCCACTGCTGGAAGAGTACTGGTTTCGGAACATTGACCGGGTGGACGAAGAAATCAGGAAACTGACAATGTTGACCAATTGACGGTGAAGGGTTAGTTAGGTTCGTCCGGGTGTAACCGGCCCTATGATGGACTGTGCGGGATGGTGCTGACCGTTCCTTGTATCAGTCAAAAGGGCCAGCGTAATCTCGAGGCCTGCTAGCTGATCGATTGATTATCACAACTGTTCTGTTTTCAGGAGGTTTGCTTGTGACTACGAATCAACGGCTGATCATAGACGCGCTTCACGAACTGCAGGTGACTTATGGCCGCGCATCTCTAGAACGCTTTTCCGCGCTGCTAGGCTATCAGTTGATCTCAAATCCCGTGGATCCCGACAGCGAGTGGTTGCTTCTGGATCATCCTGATCTGGATTCCAGAGAACACGCGCTGATGGCAGTCCGTTACGATGAGGACTTGACAGCTACTACCACCGTTTCACAGCTTCGGAAGCGGTACCACCTAGTGGAGAAGCAAAGAATACTGTTCAGGCAGTTTTCGGTAGACTTGTATGCGTTCGTGGGTGTTGGTCGTGTACTCATTTTTCGAGCGTACGGAGGCAATCGCGACGAGCGGCTTGATATCTCGGTAGACTCAATTCAGCGAGTCTCTTTGTATGCAGATGCACTCATGAGTCTGTCTAGGGATCGATTAGAGTTCAGTGAAGACGTATTCGGCAACTTGGTCATTCCGGATATTGACAGCCTTTTTAGGCGTGAACTCTCTTCTCAGTTTACCAGTGTAATAGAGCTGTACAAACGAAGAATAGCGGAAGTAATAGTCAACGACACCGACTGTGAGGCCAGATTGTTGGAA
>LFSI01000079.1:5204-13350 GCA_001512545.1 Clostridia bacterium DTU065
TTGGTAGTATCGTTGACACTATCGTGCTGCGCGTTCTGCTTCGGCGGTTCTTTGAGGCATATCACGGGCTAGAACTGTTTTCAAAGCAAGACGATCTTCAGGATCTCGGTTTTGGCAAGGGTGAGGGCAAAATGGAGGAGGTGCTGCGCCATTTAGCCGAGGTT
Organism: Clostridia bacterium DTU065; assembly: GCA_001512545.1. GTDB lineage: Bacteria > Bacillota > DTU065 > DTU065 > DTU065 > DTU065. Next base: position 5,369 of record LFSI01000079.1, read on the forward strand.
AAGTACCGCGCCTCTGTCGAGGACAGGAGGCTGAAAAAGGCTTTGGAGGAAACTGGGCCATCCCAGCTAAAGCTGTTTGGGGATGTGACCAGCCAACTCAGGGTTAAAGACGCGAATCAAGTTCAGGCGATTTACGAAAGACTGCGCAAGCAGTTTGAGCTGGCCTACGGTGGAGATCTGTTTGAGAGCGATGTGGCCGGTATCACGAATCACATTGAAAACGAGATCAATGAAAAGGATCCGGAACTGCTGTTACGCTTGTGGGCGGACACCTCTTCTGATCGCTATAACTTTCGCTATCAGGATCTGCCTCCAGAGATGATTCAGGAACACTATGAGAACAGTATGAGTCATTCGATCAAGTTGGTACCCACAAAAGGCAAGCGGGTACTGGTGGAATACGCCGATGACTTACAGCAACAGAAGCACCGCGGCGCATATTATACGGACAATAAGCTGGTCAATTATCTGATTGAGAGTACCGTGGGCAAAGAGTTTGATCAACGGCGGGAGAATTTGGAGAAGCAGATAAAGGATGGAGCCAGCTTAGAGTCAATAATTGATGCCTTGGATCACATTCAGGACATCAAGATAGTAGATTTTACATGCGGAGGCGGCTCCTTTTTGCGTGGAGCATTTCGATATCTTGCTGGCAGGCGAACCGAGGTTGTGCGCGCTCTTGAAGGACTCAAGGATGCGGGTATGAAGCGCATTTTAGGGGAAAAATTCCCGCAGTTTGCCTCGGGAGATGATGCTCAAGCACTTTGGGAAAAGCATGTTCTCCTGGAGATGATCTACGGAGTGGACATTGACTACAAAGCACTGGTTATCAGTACGCAGACGTTAACCCTGTCGGCCATGAAGAATTGGCAGGTGGGTGAAAACTTCCCGCGGCTGATCGGCCTTACTCTTTCGCATCAGAACTCTCTCATATCACCTGTAGCTCCTCACCAGCGGGACGAAGTCTTCAGTCAGTTTCAGAAAGAAATCAGCGAGCTCATCGTTCTGCGCAGACAGATTCGTGAAGCGGACGTTCAACGCGGTACCAAAGACTTGTATGAGCAGCTGCGGGCCAAACGGAGGGAGCTGCAGGTTCGTATCGGCGAAAGGTTGCAAGAGATCTTGGGTGAGTACCGAGAGGCTATGTGCCCAGAGGCTATCGAGATCAACTTCCCGGAAGTCTTCTTTAACGAGGATGGAAACCTGAAAGATAACCCTGGCTTCACGGTGGTCGTTGGAAATCCTCCATGGGAGATTTGGAAACCCAACTCGGATGAGTTTTTTGAGGATTTTGTAGACGGCTTTCGTAAGTTGCCAAAACGTGAAAAAGACAGGGCGATGGAGCAAGTGTTCAAACGGATGCCTTACGTTAAAGAGCGATGGGAATGGCTTGACGGCTATTATCGAGCGGGAAGTGAGTACTTCCTGCAATCAGGCCATTATAGTTTTCAGCGAACAGTGGTTAATGGTAAGTTGACTGGGACTGATATCAATCTCTATAAGATTTCACTGGAACGGGCTTACCAACTCTTGGCAGAAGGAGGCCATTGCGGCTTTTTGGTACCGGCTAACACATATACGGACCAAGGTTCAACCGCTCTTCGCCAGATGCTGTTCGGCAGGACCCGTCTTACCACGGTCGCGGGTTTCGAGAATAGGCGGGGGATCTTTCCGGCTGTGCACAAGAGCTACAAATTTGCCGTCTTATTGTTCGAAAAAGGTGGCTCAACAAATGAGTTTAAGGCGTTTTTCTATCGCCATGACCTTCAGGACCTGTACGAGCAAGATTTGTTCATGACCATTTCGGTTGACACAGTGAAGAAGCTGGCACCTGACACCTGGTCAGTTATGGAGTTTCGCGACAAAAGAGAACTAGACATCATGGCCAAGCTGGCTAGATGGCCGGCTCTAGGTGAGTTCATACCTGGTAAGTGGAATGTCGAATTCGTTGCGGAGTTCCATATGACCAATGACAGTCAGTTTTTTCTCCCTGTCGGGGAAGGGAAGACACTCTTCGAAGGGAAAATGATGGAACAGTTTACGCACCTTCATGGTTCGCCACGGTACTCGATAGGACAAGAAGGAGAGAAGAAGCTATTTAACAAAGAGCTCAGGCGCGTAAAAACATGGGCGCGCGAACAGACAGGCTTGCCTGTGGAGGAGGCAGTCCGGAGATTGTATGGCAGTGAAAGGCAGCTTAAGCAAAAGGTTCGGCTTCATTCCGAGTACTATCGGATAGCCTATCGCGCTATAGCTAGCAGCACGAATAGGCGGACCATGATTGCAACAGTTTTGCCCAAGGAAGTCTATTGTGTAAACAGTCTTATTACAACTATTCCATTCAGATGGACCAAGGACAGTCAGGAAGCCAGGTTTCAAGAGAATTGCTCTCTACAGGAGCTGCTGGTCATTACCTCATTTCTTAACTCGTTTGTGTTGGATTTCATCCTTCGCAGAAAGACGCATTCCAACATCAACATGTTTCTTGTTTACCAATTGCCCGTTCCTAGGCTAACGAAGGAAGACAGGTATTTTGACGATTTGCTGCGTAGGGCAGCCCTGTTGATCTGCACGACCCCTGAGTTCGATGAGCTAGCGCAAGCAGCAGGTATAAGCGCGGGCGTTGCTGATCCTGAGTTGCGGCAGCTGATCCAGAATCAGATCGATGCCTATGTGGCCGATATCTACGGTTTATCCAGGGATGAGTTCCTCTATATCCTTTCTACGTTCAAATCGCCTGCTCACTGGGAAGCTATGGAAAGGATAGCCCAAGGAGTCATCGAGCAGTTTGATGTCCTGAAAGAGGAGGGAGCACTGACATGCCCGGTTTAGCACACAGGCTTTTTCATGAGCATGGCCGCGTCATTGACAACCGCCATATCAGCATGGTTGAGGTTTTTACTGCGCTCCTCCCAGAGGCGAAGGAGATGGATATGGCGGTGGGTTATTTCCTGTTCAGCGGCCTCGAACAGGTATACGAACCCTTGCAAAAACTGATTAAAGCTGGTGGAACCGTTCGAATTTTAATGGGCAGCCGAACGACCTCCGTCACAGCAGAAATGCTGAGAGAAGGCCATGAGCTTAAGACAGCTGAGGAGCGTCTCATCGAAGAGCTCAGAACTCTGAGCGCTGAGGATGCTAGAACGGCAGTAGCGTGGCGGTTCAGCGAATGGATATCGCAGGGGCAAGTAGAGGTGCGGGTTTACGTAGGGGACGCCAACTATTTCCACGCGAAGTCGTATCTGCTATATCGATCGCAGGGACGGCAGAATCCATATGATGGTTTTGCCATTGTGGGATCAAGCAATTTCTCGAAGAGCGGGCTTTTGGGCAACACAGAGCTTAATACTGTGAGCCAGGACAACTTTGGGGCGTTAAGCCGATGGTTCAGAGACGTATGGGAGAGCGACGAGGTAAAAGACTTTTCTGAGGATCTACTGGACATCATCGACGAGTTCGCTCCAACACCTAGCGAGTCGACAGTGGACTATCCACATCCCAAAGACACCTATGCCGTGTTCGCACGGCACTTCGCCGCACGGGAATTGGAGGAAATAGATGGATCATTTATGGAAAGCCTTTACAAACACCAAGCTGTAGGAGTTTCTGAAATGAAGCTGCGCTTGGAGCTGTTTGGCACCGGATGTCTCTGTGATGGCGTTGGTTTGGGTAAGACGCGCACTGCTGCTGCTACGCTTATGGCTATGGATTCTGAGTCAGCCCTTATTGTAGCACCGGCTAAACTGCACGACCAGTGGATCAACGAACTAGATGTTGTAGGCGTTCCTCAGTCTCGGTATCGGCTTATCGGTAAAGAGTGGCTTTCCAGGCAGAAACTCGGGGACCTAAGACAGTTTCTGCACCATGACCTTATTGTTGTGGATGAGGCACACCAGGGACTAAAAAGCGACAGAACAAGCCTTTACAGGAATTTGGCCTTTATCAAGGCTCACTCCCCCAAGAATGTAAGGGGCTTGCTTTTGACCGCAACTCCGTGGAATAACTCCCGAAGTGATGTCTTTAATCTTGGTCGCCTTTTTTTGAACCGCGGGGCCGTCACTAACCAAAGCCCCTACCACAAGTATTTGCTCTTTAGCGCCCGACGGGCAAGCAAAGCTATTGAAACCGATGATAGGGCTTTTGCCGCCTTTTGGCGAGATCTCTTTCTGCAACGTACCAGGAAGACCTTTGGCGGACAGGGTGTAACATTTGCCAGGCGAAACTTCCCAGTGGTGCAGATAACGTACGAGCCGATTAAGGAGAAGGCTTTTGCAGTCAATTATCGGCGGATTGGAGATTTAAGACTTCCTTATATGCATCCTGTTCGTTACTTGGATCAAGCAAGGGACGATGAAGACTTCTCATTAGATCGGTTAAAACTTCTCTTTCTCAAACGCGCGGACTCATCGTGGCCAGCGTTTAGGAGTACTCTGACGTCCATAATGGACAAGCTGGAAAGTCTGCAGGAAGATTTAACCAAAATCAAAAACGCTCGCGACATTATTAAAGAGGCATTCTCTGAATGGCTCAGACTCAAGTATGAGCTCGACGGAGATGCAATGCGGCCCGGGGAGTCAAAGCCTGATGGAGAACTCGAGGACATTTTCGATTACGAGCGCATCTCGTGGCAAAACCGAGAACGGTACCGAAGAAAAATGGAAACCAGATTGAATAGGATCACCCATAACGAAGCGATGGTCGTTGTCGACAAGATGATGGAGCATTGCAACCGGGATCTGGATTTACTTGAAGAAATTCGTCTGGATCTAGAAGCAGCCTTCGAGCGAAAGGATGAGAAGTACGAAGCAGTGCGAAGTGCCGTCAAGGATTGCCTCGAAGCTGGAGAAAAGGTGCTACTGATAACCCAGTTCCGCGATACCGCCGTTGCCTACTATGAACGTCTCCTAAAAGAGCCCTCTTTGTCTCAGTATCGCATGGCTTTAGTGACAGGTGTCAAGGAGGATTGGAAAATCGGGCGACAGAGTCAAGAATCGCGCGAAAACATCTTGGAAAGATTTTCCCCCATAGCAAAGGGAAAGCCGGAATATGCTGGAACTCCAGAAGAAGTCGATCTTGTCATTGGAACAGAAACGCTGGCCATCGGTCAGAATCTCCAAGATGCGAGGGTTCTGATGAACCTTGACCTGCCGTTCAACCCTATGAACCTGGAACAACGAATAGGCCGCATTGACCGTCCTCGACAAGACGGACAAGTATCCGAGGTGGACATCTATACATTCCCCTCTATGCCTGTCATCGAATCCGAACTGAAAATGATGGAGCGTCTCAGGCGAAAACTAGAAGGAATATATCAAGACACGCAGTTCGATGATCTGGTGCTGCCTCATTATCAAGAATTTCTGCAACGAGTCCTTCAGGCCAGGAAGACAGACAGCTCATTTGTTGAAGCTATGGTTGAACGAACTGTCGAGGACGCCTTAGTCCCAATAGTGGTGGAAGAGCACAGCCTTGGCTATGTTGAGGCCCAACAACGAATGCGAAAAGCCATTTTGGATGAACCGTCCGTCTCTCTAGATTCCTTCGTGCTGAATGACGTGAGTCTATCACGGAGCGGCAAGACCACTGCAGTTGTCAAAATATGCCTGCGCGATGTTAATGGCCGTGAGATTGAACAGTACTTCAAACCAATTATGGTTGACGAAGAGATAAAGACAGACCTTGTGGCCGTGGAAGAAGCCTGGCACAACGCAAAGCTGGAGCCCATCAGGGACGCGAGGACGTGTCCGAAAGATGTTGTTGAACGGGAAAAAAGGAGGGTCGAGGAGAAGCTCATGGAGGAGTTTCTCCGTGCGGAGGTCCAACGGTACAATGAGATACTCCAATCCCAAACCCGGCTCGAGAAATCTTTGACCGATTCAAGAGTCCGAAAAGTCATTGCGGACATCCAGGATGCCATCCAAGGCGTGAACAAGGAGTGGATTGCGAGGCAAATCCGAGCCGCAGGATATCATCCGAAGTCTATTAGAAACCTCATCAAGAGCATGGAGATCATAGATCTGCGCTACGACCACGAAGAAGCGGAAGCCGTAAATGACCTTTATACGGATCTTGATCGTCTTTGGGGAAACTATGGCGAGTACTATGAGCTGTTTGTCGAGAAGGCCGAGGTCATGGACGAAGAAGAAAGGTCGGTCCTCTCGACTGCTCGGATGGCGTCCTATGACCATAGTTCTCTAGAGTGGGTTGTGGGTAATCTCCAAGGGGTTCCTGAACACCCTAAGCTTTTCTACTCCGGAACGGATGGAACAGTGACGACCGGCTCAAGAAAAGAAGTCAGCTATTGAGGCCTAGATGAGCCTTGTGTGTATAACGTTAGAACAATGAAATGAGATGGTAGCAACTGGGTTTGCGCGGTTTCTCGTCTGGCACATCCATTGGGCCGACGTAGCTAACGTTCTAGGCTGACCGTAGATTAGATTTTGGTGATAGGTGGTGCTGATGTGCTAAGTCCGAGCAGTATAGTGCAGCTTGAAGACGAGGAACTTGATGAAGTGCTATTGCAGTTTCACGGTAGTTTCGATGACCCATACTCATTCGAACGGTTTCTAGTTGCCTACCTGGAAGCTTTTGGCTTTGATGAAATTGAACTGACTCAGCGGACGAGAGATGGAGGAGTTGATCTAAAGGCTATAAGAAAAGGAATTGATGTTGTGGCGGATCGAGATTGGACGCGGTATTATATACAGGCCAAACGCCTTGATCCTTCATCGAATGTGCCGATTAATGATGTTCGCGCTTTGAGAGGCGTTATGCCAGATGGTTTCAAGGGCATCTTTATAACTACGGGTAAGTTCAGTAGCTCAGCTGAAAGATTCGCCTCCGAGTCGGAGTCCCGTCCTTTGATTCTCCTTGATGGGAAGGCTCTAGTTCGTTCATGCATCGAAAAAAGATTGGGGTTCCGGTTTAAACCAGTGTTCAGTAGGGAAAGCCTAGGCCGGATCCTTGGCGAGTTCAGAGAACAGGATCGCACTGACGAGCCGTTAGTGGAGCACCTCCAGCTGAGGGACGTCAAAAAGGCGATCACGACTAACGACATACGAGCACGAATCCTGTCGATTCCGGCTTCCATCTTTGAACAGTTGCCACTCGACGCAACAGAGTTCAGGGTTAGTTTCTCGGGTTCCCAGCCCACGATCTTAAGGCTCAACAGAGAGCGAAAGTTTTTTGCTGGAATAACAGCCATCTACAGGCAATATGGGCTTATCACACGTGATGGGCTCTTCACCCCCAGTGAGGCCTCTTGGTCGTTTGACCCGGAAAACCAGGTAGTACATGTAGACATACGAAAGGTCCATACGTGAAGCAAGGTTCATCTCGGAAACGCGGTAGGCAAAAGCGAGGGGGCGAACTGGAGCCAGACGTGCAAAACAAATTGTCTTCAGTCACGGTAGTTGTCCGGGTTTTGCTCAGGGTGTTTGACCGAATAACACGGTTAAACTCGGAGTCCTGCCTTTTGGTCAAAGAGCTGCAACTCTGCACCAAGTCAAGGTTTCCATCCCTAACACAACCACAGGAAGGGGAAGAGATCAGGCACGTAGTCTAGGGTTCGCAGAACTTTTTCGTACAGCCCATCAATCTTGAGCTCATGGTTTCTAAGGCGATTTCGATTCTGGATAAGCTTACCTTCCCAGAGATCAACTGGTGTTTATGACTGATGCTGTAGGCTTACTGTTGTTCTAATGTAGACTCTTACCCTTCATGTTGAACAGCTCGCTCCGGTGCACCAGCCTGTCCAGAACCGCAGTAGTAATCACAGGGTCACCCATGAATTCGGGCCATTCATCAAATCCCTTGTTCGATGTGATGATGATTGACGTGTTCTCGTAAAGCTGTGAAACCAAGTGGAAGAACATATTGGCCTCCTGCCTGGATATGGGCAGGAATCCAATCTCATCGATGATTACTAGGTTTGAACGGCGCAGTCTTCTGAGTCTGTGCCGACTCTTTGCGACAATGTCTTC
>LFSI01000072.1:0-2128 GCA_001512545.1 Clostridia bacterium DTU065
GATCTCTGCAGTGTGCAAAACCGCATGGTGTTCGATCTGAGAGGTAATAATGTGCTTGCCCTTCTTGGCGTAGGCTTTAGCAACTCCCCTGATTGCCCAGTTGTCGGCTTCAGTTCCAGAGGCAGTAAACAAGATCTCTCTAGGCTCTGCCCCGAGGCATTCTGCAATGGTTTCCCTGGCTGCCTCCAGATACTTCTTGGAGTCCCTACCGAAGCTGTGTACGCTCATGGGATTGCCGAAGTATTCGGTGAAAAAGGGCAGCATGTAATCTAAAACCTCTTTACGAACAGGTGTAGTAGCAGCATGATCGAGATAAATTCTGTCTGTCATCTTCCAGTGCAACTTGCGAGAAGTTGTACACCTTCTCCCCTTTCTCTTGGGTTGGGTTAATCAAGTTAAATATAGTACATATAGCCGTCTTGGCTTTGCCTGCGAATCCTCTGGTTCTCCTCAACCAAATCTGCAAGGGTTGTCGAACCTAGGACCTCCTGCATAGCATCGGCTAGTCTTTTCCAAAGACCCTGAGTGGCACAGATGGTCGATCTGGAACAGCCGTCATCGCTTGCAAGGCAATCCACCGGTACAATAGGTCCTTCCAAAATCTCTATGACCTCTGCAATGGTGATCTCCTCGGGGGGACGCGCTAGCTGATACCCACCTTGCGCACCTCTAATGCTTACTACGATACCGGCCTTTCTCAGTTGACTCATCAGCTGCTCCAGGTAGTGCTCTGAGATCTCTTCTCTCTGTGCAACCGTGTTCAGCGGAATAGGACCCTGACCGTATCTGTCGGCAAGATCCACCACTGCTCGTAAGCCGTATTGTCCTTTAGTAGAAAGTCTCACAGCCACCCTCCTTCAATCCCAAGTGTTTTACTCGGGATTACATTCTTATAATAGCATCTTGATCTGGAAAGTTCAACATCTATTTTAAGTCTTCCCCAGGTGCTTGGCCTCCTTCTTTCTGCAGGTAGATGCAGCTGAAGGAAACGTGCAGCAGGATTCCTCTCCGCTAGCTGAGCCTGTCCCAGCAAAGCGGCAGTGTTTCAGTTGTGATTTTACACAGTCCCAGCCAAAATCTGAGCCTTGCCTTTGACTAATTCGATACATAAGCATATAATTAAATTATAGTTGAAATGAGGTGTATCTCTATGCAAGAGCTAGTGGATCGTCTAAAGGCGATTAGCGATATGACCAGACTGAAGATCTTCAAGCTCATATTGGAGCAGGAGTTCAGCGTCTGCGAGCTGGCAAGACTCCTTTCCATCAGCCAGCCTGCTGTCTCCCAACATCTGCGCAGGCTGAAAGCTGTGGGGCTAGCCGAAGAAGAGCGCAGGGGCCAGTGGATCTACTACAAAGGCTGCCAGAAAGAACTGGTCTCCCTGACTAAACAGCTTGCCAGTTTCTTTGCAGATCCTATAGACAGCATTGAGGGCTTCAGCGATATTGTCACGCTTCTGGCCAATAGGGCATCGCTAGATGCCGAATGCACAAACCAGAAAGAGCTGTGAGGGATGGTCCATGGATCTTTTTGACAAAACCTATGAAGCGGACATCAAAAGGCAGGCGCCTCTAGCAGATCGGATGCGTCCGAGGACCCTCGAGGAGTTTTTCGGCCAGGACAAGGCCATAGGTAGAGGCACGGTGCTGAGGCGGTTGATCCTGCAGGATAGAGTTCCCTCCATGGTCCTCTACGGTCCTCCAGGTTCGGGGAAGACCACCCTAGCTAAGATCATCGCCAATACTACAAAATCCGAATTCATCAGCATCTCTGCTGTGACCAGCGGTGTAGGCGACATCAAAGAAGCCGTTGAAAAAGCCAGAGATGCCCTGAAGTACCACAACCGCAGGACCATTCTGTTCATCGATGAGGTCCATCGCTTTAACAAAGCTCAACAGGACGCCTTACTCCCCCACGTGGAAAACGGCACCGTCATTCTGATCGGTGCAACCACCGAAAACCCCATGTTCAGCGTGAACAAGGCTCTTTTGTCGAGGTGCAGGATTGTAGAGCTTGTAGCTCTGTCAAACGCCGATCTCAAAAAGATTCTGGGGCAGGCTTTAAGAGACAGGGAACGGGGGCTAGGCCAGTTCGCTGTTGAGCTGGAAGAAGGCTTCTTGGACCAACT
>LFSI01000072.1:2207-31292 GCA_001512545.1 Clostridia bacterium DTU065
CGGTGCGGTGAAGCTCACCAAAGAGATACTAGAAGACGTTGTGCAGCGTCCCCTCGTAAACTATACCAAAGGTGGGGACGAGCACTACGACGTTATCAGTGCATTTATCAAAAGCGTGAGGGGCTCCGATCCCGATGCGGCCATTTACTACCTTGCCCGCATGCTCTATGCAGGGGAAGACCCCATGTTCATCTGCAGAAGGCTGGTGATTCTGGCGGCAGAAGACATTGGGCTTGCCGATCCCTATGCCCTAACCCTTGCTGCAAGCACCCTGCAGGCGGTAAACCACATCGGAATGCCTGAAGGCCGAATTCCTCTAGCCCAGTGTACCATCTACTTAAGCCTTGCACCCAAGTCGAATTCGGCATATCTGGCGATCGACAGGGCTCTAGACTACATTGCCAAAAACCCCAGCGCCGAAGTGCCCAGACATCTGCGGGACGGAAGCAGAGGCGGTGCAGAAAGGCTCGGGTTCGGAGTGGGATACCTCTACCCCCACGACTACCCGGGGCATCACGTTCCTCAGCAGTATCTCCCAGAGGGCGTAGCTGAGAAGTTCTGGGAAAAGGGCGAGATGGACAAAACTCCGAAGAAAAGCCAATAGAAGATAAACTCAAACCTCCGGGCAGTATACTGCAGCGGAGGTTTTTAGTAGTTCTTGATGAGAAGCTCCACCACCTTCCCCCGCTTTCGGGGATCGCAGTTGATAGCCCTGCCTGCCCTGACATATCGGATCTCATAGGATGCGTAGAGGGACCTAATAAACTCCGTGTTGGAGTTGGAAAGCACGAACTTCACCCCTCTTTGGTCCAGCCAGTCGCAGACCTCCTTCAGCCTCAGCTGATCTTCCCTTCCGAACCCCAGCGAGCTGTAGTTTGTGAAGCGCGCCGTTTCAGAGACCGGATCGTAGGGCGGATCGAGATAGACAAAGTCTCCCTCTTCTGCGTCTTTGAGACATTCGGCAAAATCCAAACTGGCAAACACCACATCACGCCGTAAAAGAAGCCGACTAACCGCCCAAATCAGGGACTCATCGGCGATTTTGGGGCTTTTATACCGACCGAAAGGGGCATTGAAATGCCCCTTTTTGTTGACCCTAAACAGTCCGTTGAAGCAGGTCTTGTTGAGGTAGATAAACCTCGATGCCCTTTCCACAGGGCTCAGGGCAGAGTATGCCAGCGGGTCCCGGTCCAAGCTGCGGATCCGGTAGAAGTATTCTGCAGTGTTCTCGTGTTTTTTCAAGCTGGCGATGAGCTCTTCGGGGCTGTCCCTGATCACCTTGTATACGTTGATCAGCTCGCTGTTTAGATCGTTCAAGACCGCCTGCATGGGCTGCACGGTGAAGAACACTGCACCGCCTCCTAGAAACGGCTCGAAGTACCTCTTGAACTTGGGGACGTAGCTTTTGATGACCTGAGCGATCTGCCTCTTGCCTCCGGCCCACTTTAAAAACGGCCCTACGTTTTCCTGCACTGCCCTCACCCTAAAAGTCTTCTTACTAGTAAAATAAGCACTCCAGGGAGTGCTTATTCTCAAAATCTATACGGTTTTTTCGCCTGAATATACTTGTAGACTTCTGGGTGAAGGTAGTACCTTACACTCTTGCCCTCTTTAATTCTCTGCCTGATATCTGTCGACGAGATGCCGATGGGTGGGCAGTCGATGAAGATAAACCTGTCCCGGTGGCAGTTGATAAACTGGCTGTCGATCTCTCCCACTCCCGGTCTCTTTAACCCGACCACTTTACAGTACTTGATGATCTCTTCGGGCTTTCTCCAGGTGTGGAAGTCCCTGATCGAGTCCTGGCCGACGATGAAATAGAGTTCTGCCCCACCAAACTTTTCGCTAACCTCCCTAATGGACTGGTAGGTGTAGGCGTGCCCCTCTCTGTGGAAATCCCAAAGACCAAGCTGGAACTTGGGGTTTTCCCCGATAGCAAGCTCCACCATGCTGAGTCTATCCTCGGGAGATGCTATCGCTTCTTCTTTGTGAGGTGGCGTTTTGACCGGGGCAAAATACACCACATCAAGCTCTAGGGCATCCATTGCCGTCTCTGCCATGAACAGGTGTCCCCAATGGATGGGGTCGAATGTGCCTCCGAGAATGCCGATTTTCATCTGATCTGGCCTTCTCCCTCGACTACGTACTTGACTGTAGTCAGTTCGTTGATGCCCATGGGACCTCTAGCATGCATCTTCTGGGTGGAGATGCCGATCTCTGCACCAAGACCGAACTCGCCTCCGTCGGTGAAGCGGGTGGAAGCATTGACGTAGACCGCAGCAGCGTCTACCTCCTCGGTAAAGCGCTTAGCCGCAAAGTAATCGTTGGTAACGATGGCTTCAGAATGCATGGTAGAGTATCTGGCAATGTGCATTAGGGCATCGTCAAGGCTTTCGATTACCCGAATGGCCACAATCAGGTCGAGGTATTCGGTTTCCCAGTCTAAAGCATCTGCAGGCTCAAGGTCAGGCACGAACTGTCTGGCATAAGGACAGCCCTTAACTAGGACTCCCCGCTCTTTAAGTTCCTTGTAGATCACAGGTAGAAACTCTGCTGCAACGGCCTCATGAATCAGGATCTTCTCGATGGCGTTGCAGACGCCGGGCCTCTGGCACTTGCCGTTAATGATGATCTGCTTTGCCATCTCCAGGTCGGCGCTTTTGTCCACGTAGACGTGGCAGTTGCCCACACCAGTCTCAATGACCGGGACTGTGGCGTGCTCTGTCACAAACTTGATGAGGCCCGCTCCACCCCTTGGAATGACCAGATCGATGTATTCCCGCAGTCTGATCATCTCGGCAACTATAGCTCGGTCAGTATCCTCGATGATCTGCAGGGCATCTTCCGGGAGGTCCGACTGGGCAAGGGCCGCTCTGAGGACGTTTGCAATGGCGATATTGGAGTTGTTGGCCTCTTTTCCGCCTCTAAGGACCACGGCATTTCCGCTCATGAGGCAAAGGGCTGCTGCATCGGCAGTAACGTTTGGCCGCGCCTCATAGATCATACCGATCACCCCGATAGGTACCTGGACTTTGCGGATCTTCAGGCCGTTTGGCCGTTTGGTCATGTAGATCTCGCGTCCGACGGGGTCTTCAAGACTTGCCACCTCTCTGATTCCCTTAGCCATGCTGTTGATCCGCTCAGGCGTGAGCAGAAGCCGGTCCTGCAGGGCTTTGGATAACTCGGGGTTTTCTTCCATGTCCTTCTTGTTAGCTTTCAAAATCACACCGTGGGACTGCTCTAAGCCGTCTGCCATCTTCAGTAGGGCTTCGCGTTTTTTTGCAGATGACATGTTGGCCAGTATTCTTGTCGACTCTTTGGCCAGCCTGCTTTTCAAGTGAAGCTCAGACACTAGTCATCTCTCCTTAAAACTACCAGATCGTTGCGGTGAATAGCCACATTGCTATTCTTCCCCAAGGTCTTCAGTTCATCAGAGCAAAGACCGATCATCTCCAAAAGCTCGTCGGAACTGAACCGCGACTGTCCTCTGGCTATTATGGATCCGTCTTCGTCCTCGACGACAACTACGTCGCCTCTTTTGAAATCTCCCTTCACTTCCAAGATGCCGTTGGAAAGGAGACTCTTTCCCTGTTCTAAAAGGGCCTCTTTTGCCCCATTGTCCACAACGATGCTACCGCTTGAGGCCGCACCGAACATCACCCAGCGGCTCTTCCCTTTGAGAGCGCTCTTGTGGGGATGGAAAAAGGTGCCAATTGGCGCTCCCTGAATGATCTCCTTGAGCCTCGGCTGGTGCTTGGAGTGGGCGATGATGGTTGCGATTCCGCCTTTGGTGGCAATGTCTGCGGCGAGAAGCTTGGTGTACATCCCTCCGGTTCCCCGGCGGGATCCTGGACCTCTGGCGTTTTGCCAGTGCTCTTCGGTAAGAACCGGCACCTCGCTTATGAGCTCAGCTGTTTGATCTACCCTGGGGTCTTTGGTGTAGAGACCTTCCACATCGGAAAAGATTACCAAGAGGTCTGCTTCGCACAGGACTGCAACCTGCGCCGACAGAGTGTCGTTATCGCCGAACTTCAGCTCATCGACCACCACGGTGTCGTTTTCATTGACGATGGGAATGACGTTTTCGTTCAGCAGTGTTTCCATGGTGTTTTGGGCGTTTACATACCGGTTTCTCACTGCCAAATCCGCTCTGGTAAGGAGAATTTGGGCAGCTGTTTTGCCGTACTCGGCAAAGAGCTTTTCGTAGATGTGCATCAAAAGTGGCTGGCCCGTCGCTGCTGCTGCCTGCTTAAGGGGTATGGCCTTGGGCTTTTTAGCCCAACCCAGCCTGTTCACCCCAGCGGCGATGGCTCCGGACGAAACCAAAACCACCTGAACTCCATTGTTGCTTAAGTCGCTAATAGCCCTGACCAGCACTTCAAAAGCACCTAGGTTCAGGTTGCCATTTTCATAGGTTAAGCTGCTTGTACCGACTTTGATTACGATCCGCTTAACGTCGCGGAAGGCATTCACCTCTCACGGCACTTCCTCCAATCATGACAGATATTCTATCTCCAACTCCCCGATGCGGATGAGGTCACCATCTTCTACGCCCAGCTCTCTCAGCCTATCCATAATTCCCATGTGCTCAAGCCGGGTTTCGATATACTGCATAGCTTCGTAGTTACGGATGTCGAAGCGGCTGATCCACTCCACACCCTTGCCATAGATGACGTAACCGTCTTCAGTCTCTTCGATGGTGTAGTCGTCTTCTGCATCGGGAGAAAACTCAATATCAACTCTATCAATCTCAAGGGGCTTCTTGGGAAGATCCTTCAAAAGGTCCAAAATGGCTTGTAAGAGCCTATCGATACCTTCGTGAGTGACTGCAGAGATAGGATAGACTTTCCCGTAAGCGTCTTCCAATCTCCTGAGGTTCTCTTCACAGCCCAGATCGATCTTTGTTGCTACCAGAATTTCAGGGCGTTCTGACAGCTCTTGGCTGAATTTCTGCAGTTCGCTCCTGATCACCTTCACGTCCTCCACCGGGTCCCGTCCGTCGCTGCCAGAAGCGTCTACCAGGTGGCAGATCACCCTGCACCGCTCAACGTGGCGGAGAAAAGCGTGACCCAGCCCTACGCCCTCGGCAGCACCTTCCACAAGACCGGGAATGTCGGCCATGACAAAGGACTGGAACTGTCCCACCTTTACCACTCCGAGGTTTGGTGCCAGCGTGGTAAAGGGGTAGTTGGCGATCTTGGGCTTTGCCTTGGAAACTGTGGCGATCAGGGTGGATTTACCTACATTGGGAAACCCTACAAGGCCTACGTCGGCAAGGAGCTTCAGCTCCAGTTCGAGCTCTTTCTCTTCGCCTTTTTCCCCAGCTTCGGCAAAGCGGGGAGCTTTCCTTTGGGGATTGGCAAAACGGGCATTACCCCGCCCTCCACGGCCGCCTTGGGCAACAACCAGCTGTTCCTTGTGGTTGACCAGATCGCCGATAATCCTGCCAGTTGCCCGGTCCTTCACCACAGTTCCTGGAGGCACCCTGACAATGAGGTCTTTTCCGTCTTTGCCCATCTGGTTGGCACCCTGTCCGTGGGTTCCGTTTTCCCCTCTATAGATCTTTTTATACTTGAAGTCCAGAAGGGTGTTAAGCCCTTCGTCCACTTCCAAAATCACCGAGCCGCCTCTGCCACCGTCGCCGCCATCAGGGCCGCCTAGCGGAACGTACTTTTCGCGGCGAAACGAAACGATGCCGTTTCCTCCATCGCCGCCTTTGACTTGAATGTACACATGATCCACAAACATATCTATAGAGATTATTACATGAAGACCTAAGCAAGCTTAGGTAGGACGTAATAATCCTTTCCCCCTTTACTTCTGCCTATCAAAGGCGGAGCCTTTGATCTCCCAGAACATTTATTTCTTCTTTAGCCTGAACACCGCACTTACAACTGCAAGGCCGAAAGCAATAGCCCCGGCAATTAGGAGCGTGATCGCCACCTCGTCTATGCCGTTGAGATTGTCGCCGTTTAGGAAGTATTCCATACTGCGGTAGACTCTCAGTCCCGGCACCAGTGGTATTATACCCGGAACGGCTATGGTTGTAGCTGGCGTTTTCAGCTTCCTGGAAAACACCTCTGCAAGGAGAGATACAGCAGCGGCTGCTGCGAATGTAGCCATAATTGTACCAGAAGTTGGCAGAAGAGACAAATAGACCAGCCACCCTGCTGCACCTGTTAGTGCTGCCACCAAGAGGAGCTTTGGGGGAATCCTAAACACAACTGCAAACCCGCCGGAGGCAAGCGCTGCCGCGGCAAATTGGAGTATGAAGTCGACCACTGTTAAAACCTCCAAAACCCAACAGCCACAGCCGAACCTGCGGCAAGAGCTGCGGCTATAGCAACCGCTTCTACCACTCTGACCACTCCCGAAAGCAGTTCACCCTGAACCAGATCCCTCACTGCCGACGCCATGGCAACTCCCGGTACAAGAACCATCAGGCCTCCGACGATAACCTGCGGGACGCTGATGTTGGGAAGGAGTAATCTTGCCGAACTTGCGGCGCTTGCCACTACAAAAGCTGCAGCAAAAGAACGCAGGTAGGTACTGGCACTCAGCCGAGACAAAAAATAGTCTACAGCGTATGCCAGAAATCCAGCTCCAGCTGCAACTACGAGCTCAAGCTGCCTTCCTCCTAGCATAAACGTGAGACTTAGAGAGGCTACCATAACTGCGAAAAACTGTGTAGGTAGATTGTATGTTGGGCTTTTGAGCTGATTCAGCCTGTTTTTTGTCTCCGCAAGGTCCAAAAGCCCCGCAGCAAGCTCCCTGGAGATCTGGTTGACTCCGGCGATCTTGCCCAGGTCCTGACTGCGCATGCGGACTCTGCGGATTTTCGTTAAGTACCTGCCGTCTTTGGCCACGGTTGCCATAATGCCTGTTGGCGTCACGTAAGCTTCCACAGTGTACCCCAAAGCGCGGCCCATTCTTTCCATGGTCTCTTCGGCCCTATAGACTTCAGCTCCTGACGTCAGGAGCATCTCACCTGCGGTCATAATGACGCCCATAACCTCTTTCAGCATGAGGTCAACTCCTTGAGATAGCCAAGTTGCCTTTAGCCGACTTTTCAAAAAAGCCCTCCGGGATCTCCCGAAGGGCTAATCTAACAAGTCCAGCTGTCCTTACTCGGCTACTTGATATACGCTAACCTTTTTACCATTCTTGCCCTTTGGTTCAAAAGTTACATAGCCGTCAATGAGTGCGTAGATTGTGTGATCTCTGCCAAGTCCTACGTTCTCGCCTGGATAGAACTTGGTGCCTCTTTGACGAACAAGGATGCTCCCAGCTGTTACTAGTTGTCCACCGAACCTCTTGACGCCAAGTCGTTTAGCTTCTGAATCACGGCCGTTCTTGGAACTGCCGACACCCTTCTTGGATGCGAAAAACTGCAGATTAATCCGGAGCATTCCTAACACCTCCTCACCGTGTCTAGCTCCACATATCTAGGATAGCTCTCTGCTAAATCCTCTAAGGCCCATACTAGGGACTGGAGAATCGTCTCTGTCCTTAAGGCCTGTTTTTCGGTCATGTCCGACCAGTTGGGGATTATCGCAAAAGACGCATTTTCTTCATCCTGATGAATCTCTGCAGGTATCCCGTAGCGCTCTAGCGCCATACCTGCAGCAAAAGACAGGCTTGATATACCGGCACACACAATGTCTTCGCCTTTTTCGGCAAAGCCGGCGTGGCCTCTTATCTCAACCTTTTTGATTCTTTCATCGCGGATAACTGTAATCTTAGTCATTAGCCTTCAACTGCGGTGATCTTCAATTCTGTGTAAGGTTGACGGTGACCTTGCTTCTTGCGGTAGTTCTTCTTGGCTTTGTACTTGAAGACGATGATCTTCTTGCCCTTGCCGCTTTTCACTACCTCAGCGCTAACCTTTGCGCCTTCGACGAAAGGAGTTCCCACCTTTGTCTCATCACCGCCGATAAGAAGCACCTTATCGAAATCGACAACGCTACCTGGCTCTGCATCGAGCTTCTCCACTCTGATGACGTCGCCTTCACTTACTGTATATTGCTTCCCACCAGTTTGTATGACTGCGTACTTCAACCTGTCCACCTCCATTCTCTTAGACTCGCCAGAGGTAGGCGCGTACCGAGTACGTCTTAAAGCCCAATCTGAGCGGTTTTGAGCAACAGGTTGCTACTCACTCATGTAAGTATACCATCTAACTATCTGGTTGTAAATAACCCCTAAAAGCATTTATTTACCGCCGATACCTTCGAAAATCTGGTATTCGGAGAGCTTCTTCTCCCAGTCGGGCTCGAACAGGATCTTGACCCCCAACCGCTTCTGATACTCTTCCAGGTCGTCGGCGATCTCGCAGGCTTTTGCTACCACAGCGGGATTAGCCTTCACCGTAAACTCCAAGCTGCTGCTATCCCTGATGAAGAACTTGAGCTCCCTGAGAAGATCCAAGGAGATGGTCTCCTCGTCGGGAACCTTCCCAGTTCCGCCGCATGTAGGACACCGCTTCTGCAGCGTGGCACCAAGGTCGTGGCTTGTCTTCTGCCTTGTCATCTCCAAGAGACCCAAAGAGGTAAACCCAAGGATGCTAGTTCTGGTGTGATCCTTTTTCAGGCATTCTTCAAGCCTGCTCCTGACCTTTTCCCTATCTTTAGGATTGTCCATGTCGATAAAATCAACAATGATGATGCCGCCGATGTTTCGGAGTCGGAGCTGCCTTGCTATCTCCTCTGCAGCTTCCAAATTGGTAGTAAGGACGGTGTTTTTTAAAGAGTCCTTACCGGTAAACTTACCGGTGTTGACATCGATGATGGACAGGGCTTCCGTTTGGTCGATGATAAGAAAACCCCCACAGTCCAGCCAGATCTTGTTCCGCAGTGCCCGCTGGATCTGACTTTCGATGTCGTAGTGGACAAACATCGGCTCCTTATCCGAGTAAAGGGTGATCTGGACGTCCTTTTCACCAACCAGTTCTTTCAGCTTCAGAAATCCCTGATCCGAATCGACGACAATCTCTTCGATCTCCCGCCCCAAAAGGTTTCTCACCACCCTGAGGGTCAGCTCCTCATCGGAAAAGAGCAGCGATGGGGCTTTGACGCTCTTGGCCTTTCTTTCGATCTCGTTCCAAATCTCCAGAAGCCTGTCCAGATCCAACTTCAGCCGGGCATAGTCAGCGCCTCTGGCTGCGGTGCGGATGATCAGGCCCACCCCTTCAGGCTTAATCTCGTCGGCGATCTCCTTCAGCCGGTTTCTTTCTTCTTCATCTTCGATCTTTCTGGAGATGCCGATACCCCTGTCTGTAGGCAGAAGCACCAGGTAACTCCCGGGGATGCTCAGGGCAGCAGTGACTTTTGCACCTTTAGTGCCCACCGCCTCTTTTTTGATCTGCACCAAAATCTCCTGGCCGGGATGGACCAGTTTTTGAATCTTATTGGGACCATTTTTGCTGTGGTCGATATCGGACGCATGGATAAAGGCGTTTTTTTCCTGGCCGATGTTGACAAAAGCAGCTTCCATGCCCGGAAGCACGTTACTGACTTTGCCTTTATAGATGCTGCCGAAGGCAGCTTCGCCGTCCAGATTTCTGTCGAAATAGATCTCAACGAGCTTTCCGTCTTCAAGGACGGCTATGCGCTTTTCTTTGTAGCCAACATTAATTAAAATTTTCCGCTTCACGTGGAGTCATCTCCCTACTCTGTGCGCATAAGTGGCGTAATGAGCCGACCTCCCGTTTCGATATAGAGATCTTCTCGATGAACTGGCACAGGCTCCTCTATGCCAAGAGCTGCAAGGAGCGCGTCGGGGCGGACGTTCTTTTGGCTTCCCGCCCGAACGATCACCCGCACCCCAGACCCGGTCTTTTCCACCAGGCTGATGTGGGGCCTGATATCTTCGGTCACCACTTTGCCCTTTCTGTTTCTGGTGGAGATCAAGGTGTCCATGCTGTTTATCTGCAAGATGCGGCTCTCGTCCTCCGGGGTAAAAACGTAGCTGGCATGTGTGATTGCCGCCATAGCCGGAGTCACGCCGTTTGGTAGAGCCGCGCAGTCGTAGAGTGGAAAGGGACTAGGCAGTGCTTCCTTCAGGCGAAAAAAGACTTCTCCCGGATCAACGTCTTCATCCAGCGCCACGTCTAGGTACTCGCCGGAGCTGGTGATGCCAAGACCTAGCGCGTGGGCAAACACCAGCTTAGGTCTGGGCGAAAAGCCTTCAGAAAAGCTGAGAGGTAGCTTTGCCCTCCGCAGCGCCCGCTCGAACACCCTAATGAGATCTAGGTGGGAGATGAACGCCGCACCTTGCTCTTTACCGAATTTTATACAAGCGATCATAGCCACGGCTCACCTCCAAGCACAATGCTGACGTCTAATCCCGGGCACACTCCGCAACCGGTACAGCCAACTTCTCTGCAGTCGGCGGTGGTTTCGCCCCGGAGGGCTTTCTCCCACTCCCGCCAGAGGAAGCGCTTGGTCACTCCCGAATCGATGACGTCCCACGGCAGGATCTCGCCCTTGTCCCTAGGTCTTCTAGCGTAGAAGTCCGGATCCAGGCCGCACTCGGCAAAAGCTTCCTGCCAGATCTCCGGCTTGAAGAAGTCGGACCAGCTGTCGAAAACTGCACCCTTCTCTTCAGCCCTGGCGATTACCTCCCCAAGTCTTCTGTCGCCTCGGGCAATAACTGCCTCCAGGTACGATGTCTCAGGGTCGTTCCAGCTGAAGTTAAGTCCCGGTCCTTTGAGGCTATCTTTAAGCAGGAACTGCTTGCGCCGCAGCTCTTCCTTTGTTTCCTGCCCCACCCACTGGAAGGGCGTGTGGCTTTTTGGCACAAACGACGAGGTAGAAACAGTGACCGCTGCTTTCTTGGTATATTTTAAACCTAGCTCCCGGACCTTCCTGCCGAGAGCTGCGATGGCCAGAACATCCTCATCGGTTTCGGTAGGAAGGCCGATCATGAAGTAGAGTTTGATGTGGGTCCAGCCGTTTTTGAACGCTGCTTCTGCAGCGTTTAACAGGTCTTCTTCAGAAACGTTTTTGTTGATCAAGTCCCGTAGCCTTTGGCTTCCCGCTTCAGGGGCAAAGGTGAGGCCTGTCTTCTTGACCTTTTCGATCTCTCTGGCAATGTCCACAGAGAAGCTGTCGATGCGCAGAGACGGCAAAGACAGAGAAACCCGCTCGGGCTCAAGCACCTGCATGAGTTCTGGAACCAGGCAGCCCAGCTCTGTGTAGTCGGCAGTTGAGAGACTTGTCAGGGACACTTCCTCGTAGCCGGTCTGCTCCAAGGTGGCAAGAACCAGTTCCTTCACATCGGCTTTGGACCTTTCCCTGGTAGGTCTGTAGATCATGCCCGCTTGGCAGAATCTGCAACCTCTCACGCAACCTCTAAACACCTCCACGTTCACCCTGTCGTGAACGGTCTGGATGTAAGGTACCACCGGATCTGTGGGGTAGTCCTCGAGCCTTAACTCCTTAACAACCGCCTTTGCTACCGGTGTGTCTGGAGAAATGGAACTGATGGTGCCGTCCGGATTGTAGGAGACGCTGTAGCGATCCGGCAGGTAGACGCCCTGAAGTTTGCTCATGGCCTCCAGCCTTCCCGCTTTGGTCTTTTCCTCTTTTAGGATCTCCAGAATCTGCACGAACACTTCTTCCCCATCGCCAATGACGAAAGCATCGAAGAAGTCGGCAAGAGGCTCCGGGTTAAAGGCACAGGGGCCTCCAGCAATCACCAAAGGATCGGTGTCCTTCCGGTCTTTTCTGCGGATCTCCAAGCGGGATAGACGCAGCATATGCAGGATGTTGGTAAAGCTCAACTCGTACTGGAGGGTAAAGCCGATCATGTCCATCTGGGAAAGAGGTGTGGAGCTTTCTAGGGTCATCAGGGGGACGTCTTCTTCCTCCATAACCTTCTCCATATCGGGCCAGGGAGCAAACACCCTCTCAGCCCAAAACTCCGAACGTTTGTTGGCCAGGTGGTACAAAATCTTCAGCCCGAAGTGGCTCATGCCCACCTCGTAGACGTCAGGAAAAGCCAGGCAGATCCTGGCAGAGAGCCGGTCGAGCTGGTCACCCTTGTGAACGGAGTTCAGCTCAGTTCCCAGATAGCGGCCGGGTTTTTCGATTCTATCTAAATGCTTCGCGCAAAGCGTCTGATACGTTAGCACATCTTTACTCCTTTCTCATGCAGAAAACTTGCAGGCTTTCTGCAGCAGGCAGTGCAGTCTTCCAAAATGCAGGAGACACACGGCCTTTAGTCCTTTACGCTGTAGAAGCTGAGGTCTTTTTTCCTCATACTGATGGACAGTAGAAGGCCGATGGACACCATGTTCACCAGGAGGTTGTTTACGCCATAGCTGATAAACGGCAGGGGCAGCCCTGTAGACGGGAGAAGCCCTATAGCTCCTCCAATGTTGACGATCACGTGGGAGAAAAACAGGAGCGTGATCCCCCCTGCAAGTAGAGCGCCAAAGCGATCTGCTGCATCTAAAGTGATGCGGATTCCCCTGTAGATCAAAAAGAAGTACAGGGAGATAAGGCCCAAACAGCCGATAAAGCCTACTTCCTCGGCAACTACAGCAAAGATGTAGTCGGTATGGTGCTCCGGAAGCCAGTGGAGCTGGCTTTGGGTGCTGTTGAACAGACCCTTCCCCCAGAGCCTGCCAGATCCCACGGCAATCTTCGACTGCCGCACGTTGTATCCGGCACCGTAAGGATCGTAGTTGGGATCTAAAAAAACTCTAATGCGGTTTTTCTGGTAGTCTTTAAGACCGAACATGTAGACCGGTGGAATTGCCAAAAGTGCTGCAACCACACTGGCAATCAGATTCTTCAACCTGAAGCCCGCAAGGAAAAACATCCCATAAGTTATGATGATAAGCACCATGCCGGTGCCAAGGTCCGGCTGGGAAACAACTAGAAACGTGGGGATACCGATGATGATCAGGGCAAAAAGGAAGTCTTTGAAGCTGAAAGGTGGCTTTTTCTCGGAGAAGAACTTAGCGATGGCAATAATCACCGCAAGTTTGGCAATCTCCGAGGGCTGCAGGGAAAAGCCTCCGATGTAAATCCACCTCTGGGCACCTTTAGCAGCACCACCAATGAACCTTACTGCAACCAGAAGCAGGACCGATGCGATGTAGATGATCCAAGCAAAGCGTCCAAAGTCGCGGTAGTCCATTAAAGCTACGATAAACAGCGCAACCAAGCCAACTGCCACGAATACCAGCTGTCTTCTAAACTCCGAGCCCGCTCCGTAGACAGAAGTTGCGCTGTAGACAAAAAGCAATCCGACGGCTGCAAGCAGCACCGTTGCAAGCAGTGCCTTCCAGTCGATGTTCCTAATATAGCGGTCAGACAGCATCTCGGCTCCCCCCTATCACAAAAGAGGGCTTCTGTTAAGCCCCCTTGATTACCTCTTTATTCTCCGCAATGGGAATATTTGCTACAAGTGCGACCTTTTCATCCTGGGCTTCCATGCGAAACTCCAGATCGGAAACATCAATATCTATATACTTAGAGATGACAGCGATGAGGTCTCTTTTCATATCCTCCAGCGTTTCTTGGGATATGGTGGTGCGATCGTGGATGAGAACAAGGCGGAGTCTCTCCTTAGCTGTTTTCTTGCTACCTGAGTCCAAACCAAATATTCTACGGAAATCAAACATCTCACCAGCTCCCTATTCTGCTAGCCCAAAAAACCGAAGTACCGTGCCGACAAAACCTTGGTGCTTCTCTTCAAAAGGAATCTCCCTACCTAGGATTCTGCCAGCCGCATCCCGGTATGCTTGAGCTAAGTGATTTTTGCCGTTAAGAACAACCGGCTCGCCCTTGTTCGTCGAAACAATCACCGATTCGTCATCAGGTATGACGCCTAAAACTTTGATCCGGAGCAGTTCCTCGATGTCGGAGACATCAAGCATTTCCTTCTTCCTCACCATATCCATACGAATGCGGTTGACAAGCATCGAGATGTTCTCCATAGGTATCTCGCCTTTTTTGTCAAGAAGTCCGACTACTCTGTCAGCATCTCTCACCGAGGAGACTTCTGGGGTTACTACGACGACGGCTTCGTCGGCACCGACAATGGCGTTCAGGAACCCCTGTTCTATACCAGCGGGGCAGTCTATCAAAACGTAGTCGAACTCGGCTTTTATGTCCTCAATGAGTTTTCTCATCTGCTCTGGGCTCACTGCGTCCTTATCTCTAGTTTGAGCAGCAGGCAGCAGGTACAATCCTTCTACCCGCTTGTCCTTGATGAGGGCTTTGCGAAAATCAACCATGCCGTCTATGACATTAACTATGTCGTAGACGATGCGGTTTTCCAGACCCAACACCACGTCCAGGTTCCGCAGGCCGATATCTGCGTCAAGAAGGACGACGCTTTTGCCCTCAAGAGCCAAAGCAACTCCAAGATTTGCGGTAGTGGTGGTTTTGCCTACACCACCTTTACCTGATGTAATTACTACTGCTTTTCCGCTCATAATCAATCCTCCCTACCGTGTAGCAACCGACGCCAAAACGGAAGTGGTTCTCCTTTGCCCGCTCGTTCCCAGGTTTCGATAACGATGCCTCCCGATCCGACTCTGGCCACTTCTGGGCCGATAGGATCGAGGGTTTGATCGGGCGCTCGGGAGATAAAGCCCGCTATGCGTAGCTGAGTAGCTTTCAGTTTAAGAGCCATAATCCTGGCGTTTTCATCGCCGTGTATTCCAGCGTGAGCTACCCCCTGCAGACAGCCCCAAACCAAGATGTTTCCTGTTGCAGATATCTCAGCTCCCGGGTTTACATCGCCGATGAGGACCAAATCGCCGTCTACCGACAGCTTGTCCCCTGAGCGCAGCCTGCGGTACACCCACTGCAGCTGCCTCTGCGGCTCTTCGTCGGGAGTTTTCTTCGGCGTTTCGGGCTCCGAAGCTTCATAAATCCGCACCGAACCGTTCCGCCTGATCTCCCTTAAGCTCACCCTCCCTGCCTCAAGTACCTTGTAGAGGCCTGCAAGGATATCCATACTCAGCTGGGCTTCCTCGGGAAACACCAAAATCGCTTGACTGCCGGCGAAAAACCCGGGGTTTTCCTTAAGCTTTTCTTCAAGAAGCCCAATAGCTTGCTCTAAATCTCCCTCTTCGAATTGGACAACTATCCCGTGTTTTGATCCTTTAATTCGAAGCAGGTTATCTGGCATTCTATCTATCACTCTTTCTTGTCTTACCTTGTCCATATCTATCTTAATGAGATGTTCTCGAAACTACGAGGTTCTTCCTGCCAAAATCAGGAAAAGAGGCGTTTAGCTGTTAATTTTGCCCCTACAGCAAGGTTCTGAGGTACTCCTTCCAGCAAATGTGCTTACAAAAAAGAGGCTTTCCCTTCAGCTTTCGTCCTCCAGGAAAACCTCTGGAAAGAGGTATCTTTCGAAGATCTCTCTGGCGATAGGAGCGGCGTTGGCTCCGCCGGACCCTCCATTTTCTACAAACACGCAAACTGCGTACTTAGGATCGTCAGCAGGTAGGTAACCTGCAAACCAAGCGTGGCTTTGCTTGCCAGGAACCTCGGCACTTCCCGTTTTGCCCGCGACTTTCAAGGGGAAGCCGTCAAAAGCTCTGGCGGCTGTTCCGCCAGTTGCGGTAACCCGCTCC
This sequence comes from Clostridia bacterium DTU065, assembly GCA_001512545.1. GTDB lineage: Bacteria > Bacillota > DTU065 > DTU065 > DTU065 > DTU065. The sequence continues at coordinate 17,809 of LFSI01000072.1, forward strand.
ATGCCTTCTTGGATGATCTGCAGGTCGGTCTTCTTCAACCCGAGATCCCCAGTAACTACAGGCTCTGCTTCCTGCACAATGTTGCCCTCAGCATCGACGATTTGAGCCACCAAGTAGGGCTGCAGAATCTTTCCGCCGTTGGCGATTGCCGCGTAGAACTGCACCATCTGAACAGGGGTAACTTGGGTTGCACCCTGACCGATAGCCACATCCAGCGTTTCAATGGGATACCAAACCTTATCATCAGCTTTGGAGAAGGCGTTTTTCTTCCACTGCCGATCGGGAATGAGCCCCGTAACCTCTTCTGGGTAGAGGTCAATGCCGGTTTTTTGGTTGAAGCCGAAACCTTTGGCAAGCTCCGACAGCTTGTCTATGCCCAGCTCCTTGCCGATTTCATAGAAGGGTATGTTGCAGGAGACCTGCAGTCCCCTGAGAATGTCGATGGTTCCGTGGGGGCCGTAGACGCAGCGCTTGCCGTACTCGGGCTCCCAACCGCCGGATCCGTGGGGATAAGGCGCGTCGAACCACGTGGTGGATCTGGAGATGATCCCTTCGTGCAGGGCGCTTGCAACTACTATCGGTTTAAAGGCCGATCCTGGAGGGTAGGCACCTCTTGTTACCCGATTGAGTAGAGGCGAGCGTGAGTCCGACTCAAGCTTGGTAAAGTCCAGGTTGTAGGTGTTGGGATTAAAGTCGGGATAGCTGAGAAGCGTCAGGACCTCGCCGGTGTTGGGATCGATAATGATCACTGCAGCGCCGTTGATAGGCCTGTCTGAGTCCTTCATCTCTTCGACTTTTCTGTCCAGGACTTCTTCGGCGATAGCCTGGAGCTCAAAGTCCAAGGTGAGGATGAGGTCGTTCCCCCGAACCGGTTCCTGTCTTCCTACTTCTCTCACAGGCATCTGCCTGGCATCGATTTCTATCTCTACGGCACCGTCTGTGCCCTTGAGTTCAAACTCGTAGAAGCGCTCAATACCGTACTTGCCGACCTTGTGGTTGGAGCCGTAACCGTAGGCCGACCAGTCGCGGAGTTCGCTAGCGCTGATCATGCCCACATGGCCAAGGACGTGTGCGGCGAAGCTGTCGTAAACGTAGTGGCGGACTGGGACCTTTTCAACGATCACTCCAGGAAGCCGCCAGCTCTGCTCGTAGATCTGCATGGCTTTCTCGGCACCTACATCCTCGGCGATTCTGTAGGGTTCGTACCCCAACCGGTCTCGCCTTTGCGGCGAGAGCATGTTCAGTACGTAATCCTGGGAGATTTCCAAAATCTCCGCAAGGAGTGCAGTTTTTTCCGGCGACCTTCTGATCTCTCCTGCCGCATCAGGAAGCACGCTGACGGTAAAGGCCATGCGGTTTGTCACCAGGGGATTGTGGTTGCGGTCGTAGATCATCCCCCTAGGAGCAAAAAGCGAAATGACCCTGGTTCTCTGGTTAATGGCCACCTCGCTGTACTCATCTCCCTTTATGATCTGCATGTACCACAAGCGTCCGAGGAGAACCAGGAAAAAAGCTGCAACAATCCCGATTAATGCTCTCGCTCTCTGAGGGTTTATCGTTAGATCTCGCAGCTCAAAATCACGCATGGTTTTTCTCCTCTAGTTTCTCGATGGTAGTCTTTTTCTTGCAAATAGGTAAACGAGGACAGCTGCTAGAGCGTTAAAAAGCAGCGTGCCTCCGATGTTTTTCCAGTTTATAACCAGCTGCCAGCCGCTGTAGCCGAAAGCCAGCGAAAAGAACGCTGCCATGAGCGATGNNTGCAAGACGGCCTATGAGATAGGCGATCAGACCGTAGGTTATGGCCATTTGAGGCACTCCAAAGCCAAAGGTAAAGTCGATGACAAAACCGGCCAAAATGCCGCAGGCTGTACCCAGTCTGAGATCTGCCTTTAGCGCCAGCAGCACTGCCAAAAGCAGGCTGAAGGCGGGCACGATGCCTTTTAGAAAAGGAAAAAAGGAGATCTCCAGAATGCTGAGGACAACTGCCGCAATAAGATACGGCCATCTTCTCATGACTCTCCCTCCCCCGCTGGCTGCAAGGTCAGGAGAACGAAGACTTCTTCGAGGCTGGCAAACTCTGCAGATGGTTTAAGCTTTGCGGAGATGCCTTCGGTACCCATGTGAACTTCGGTAACTACTCCGATGTTCAGCCCTTTAGGGTAGATGCCGCCAAAGCCCGAGGTCACCACCACATCACCTTCTTTAATGTCAATCACCGATGATGTAGTGGACGAGTCACCTTCCTCCCTCTGGTAGAGGGGAGTGACGGTGAGGTGGCCCGTGTCATCTGCACTGCCCACAACAACGAAGTCCCTCGTCCGCTGCACGATCCCTCCCACTGCTATCTTCGGATCTAAAATCAGGGTTACCTGAGAGGTAAAGGCGCTGGTAAATGTCACATGTCCGATTACTCCCGCGTGGGAGACCACAGGAGTACCTTCTCGCACGCCATGCCTCTCGCCTTTATCGACAATAATGCTCCTCAGCCACGTCCTGGGGTCTCTGCCGATGACTCTGCTGGGAACAAGGATCTGATCCGACTCTTCCTTAAAGCCTAAAAGCAGCTTCAGCCTTTCATTCTCCAGACGGATCTCTGCAAACCTTTCCAGCTCCATCCTGGTCTCTTCTAGCTCTTTTTCCAGCCTGCTCACTTCGCTTTGGGCTGTGGTCAGCGAAGTGACGAAGGTGTAGGAGTTTTTCAGCGCCTTACCCACAGAGGAAAAAGCCTTCTGCACTGGGAAGGTTGCATCCCGCCAAATCTTTTCCAGAAAGGTCAGCCGTTCTCTGGGAATGGTTGTGGCAAAAATCAAGACTAAGCAAAGTACCCCAATAAAAATGGAGAGCAGAAGCTGTAGTTTTTTCGACATGCCTAGCTGCGGCCAGCTATGCCGCTCTCCCCCCTTTTATCTGAACTCAACTAACACGAAACTCGCTCCAAAAGGTCGTAATCTTCTAGTGCTTTGCCTGTGCCGTAAACCACACAGTTCAGAGGCTCATCTGGTTTCAGCACGGGCATGCCCGTCTCCTTGGAGATCAGCTTATCAAGGCCGCGAAGCTGCGAGCTACCTCCGGCTAGCATGATTCCCCTCTCCATAATATCCGCTGCAAGTTCTGCAGGCGTGCTCTCTAAGGTCATTCTCACCGAGTCGACAATGTTCTGTACGCTCTCGCGGAGGGCTTCCTGTATCTCCCTTGCAGAAACCGTTACTACGTTGGGAAGGCCTGTCACCAGGTCTCTGCCGCGGATCTCCATGGTCTCGTCGGCTTCCTCGGGCTCCAGGTAGGCAGCGCCGATGGCAATTTTAACTTTCTCTGCGGTGGGCGTGCCGATCAAAAGGCTGTAGGTGCGGCGGACGTACTGGACTATTGCCATATCCATTTCGTCACCGGCAGAACGCCTGGACTGCTGGGTTACAATACCTCCCAGTGAGATTACGGCAACCTCTGTGGTGCCGCCACCGATGTCTACGATCATGCTGCCTACTGCATCCTGGATGGGCAGTCCTGCACCGATAGCCGCGGCCATAGGCTCTAAGATGAGCTTTGCCTCTTTGGCTCCTGCCTGTTTTGCCGCATCTACTACGGCGCGTTTTTCCACCTCAGTTACGCCGCTGGGAACGGCAACCAGTACTCTGGGTTTGGTAAACCAGTGCTTCTTCAAAACCGAGGTGATGTAGTGCCTGAGCATCTTTTCAGCCACTTCGAGGTCGGCAATGACTCCCTCGCGGAGCGGTCTAACCGCTACGATATTCGAAGGGGTTCTCCCTACCATTCTGTTGGCTTCGTGTCCCACCGCTAGCACCTCATCGGTGTTGGTGTCCAGCGCAACCACAGAAGGCTCCCTCAGAACAATTCCCTTACCTTTCATGTACACCAGCGTGTTTGCGGTGCCCAAATCGATTCCCAAATCTCTATATATACCAAAGGCCATCTTTCTTGCCCCTTTCTAATCCATCAAACCATGCTCTCTCATACTGTAGTAGCTCTGGCCTGCTAGTATCACGTGGTCTAAAACGCGGATGCCAAGAATCCTCCCGGCTTCAACTATCCTTGCGGTAAGCATTTTGTCCTCCAAAGACGGCCTGGGATCTCCGCTGGGATGGTTGTGCACCAGCACGACCCCTGCAGCAGAACGCCTAATGCAGCTCTTAAAGAGCTCCCTCGGATGGACAAGGGATGCATCCAATGTGCCGATGGAGATGGTCACCACTTCCAGCAGTCGGTGACGGTTGTCCAAAAGCAGCACAATGCACTTTTCTCTGTCAAGATCGGCGACAGTGGCCGCCAAAAGATCAAAGACGGCGCTGGGGCTCTCAATGGCACTGTCCAGCGCAGGCTCAAAAGTATGGAGCCTGCGGGAAAGTTCTACCAAAGCTAGGATACTGACGGCTTTGGCCTCGCCGATCCCCGGCACCTCCAGAAGCTCCGTAAGGGAAATATCCTTCAGGCCCATTAGGCCTCCGCTTCTGCAGAGAAGCTTGTCCGCTAGAGAAATAGCAGATACACCCTGGTAACCGCTGCCGAGGATTATCGCCAGAAGCTCCTGATTGGAAAGAGCTGCTGCTCCCCATCTTGCCAGCTTCTCCCTAGGTCTTTCAGTCTCGGGCAACTCCTTGATTCGCCACATAACAATCCTCCTACCACAGTTTATACAGTTTGGCTTCGCCCAAAAGCTGAGCGGTCTGGGCTAAAGGTAAGCCAACTACGTTGTGGTAGGAACCTCTAATGGCTGTTACAAAGACTCCAGCAAAACCCTGTATGCCGTACCCACCTGCCTTGTCAAAGGGCTCTTGACTTGCTATATAGAACTCAATCTCATCGGGGCTAATCTCGCGAAAGTCCACCTCTGTGGCAACAGAGATGATCTTAGCGAATCGGTGCTCCAGACTCTTGAGCGCAACTCCGGTGTAGACGTTGTGGGTTTTTCCGCTGAGAAGCGTCAGCATAGCTCTAGCGTCTTCTGCGTCTTTGGGCTTTCCCAAGACCTTATCTCCCAGACAGACAATGGTGTCCGCTGCCAGAACAAAGTCTTTAGGATGTATTTTGGCAACATGATCTGCTTTAAGTGAAGCCAGTTTCTTAACAAGAATTTCCGGATCCGCTTCATCAATTCCTTCATTTATTTCAGCGGGATAAACGGTATAATCGATTCCTAGTAAATCTAGAAGTTCGCGCCGCCTGGGCGACTTAGATGCTAGAATTAGTCCCATAATTATTCCTCTTTTCAGTTTACCACTGGCTATCGGCTAAAACAAGCATTCTACAGGCCTCGTGGGCTTGTCCATACTAAAAAATCTTATTAATATTGTTAACTCTCTTTTCGCGAAAATCAAAGAAAGACCTCTTTAATAATCTTTCCTTTTAAGTTAGAAATAGAGGTAGCGTTAAGTGGTAATAAATAGATAATAATTTCTACAGGTGATCAAAATGAAACTAACCTTCCTGGGCACAGGAGCAGGTAAACCCAGCAAAATGCGGAACGTCTCGGGCTTTGCCCTGGACATGGTGGAAAACTACGGCTACGCCTTCCTTTTTGACTGCGGCGAAGGCACTCAGCACCAAATCATGTACACAAACCTCAAACTCTCCCATATCAAATGCATCTTTATCACCCACCTCCACGGCGACCACATCTACGGTCTGCCGGGGCTTTTGGGCACAAGGTCCTTTGAAAACCAAAAGGATCCCCTTACCGTCTACGGCCCTAAGGGGATTAAAACCTTCCTCGATACGGTCCTTGAAGTCAGCGGAACCCACCTCACCTATCCCCTGGAAGTTGTAGAGGTAAACTCAGGAGACGTCTTCCACTTTGACCGCTTCACCATCGAAGTCGCTCTCCTAGAACACGTGGTTCCCAGCTTCGGCTACAGGCTGGTGGAAACCTCTCCTGAATCCCTGGATGCAGATAAGCTGAAGGAACTGGGCATTCCGCCAGGCCCCATCTACGGCAGGTTGAAAAACCGCGAAACGGTGGTGGTAGACGGGAAGGTGCTCTCCGGCGAAGACTTCCTCCTTCCACCAAAAGTCCGGAGGATCGTGACCATCTGCGGCGACACCAGGAAGTGTGCTGTTTCTGTTCAGCTTGCAAGAGACGCAACGGTGCTAGTCCACGAAGCAACCCACATGGTGGATGAAGCGGAAAAGGCCTACAAGTACTTCCACTCCACCTCGAAAGATGCCGCAACCGTCGCCATCGAAGCTGGAGTTAAGAGCCTGGTTTTGAACCACACCAGCTCTCGCTACTTCGATGGAGGCGCAGAATTGCTGGAAGAAGCTAGAGCCATCTTCCCCAAGACCTACATTGCAAAAGACCTTGCAGAGTTCCGCGTTAAAGACGAGGGAGCAGAACCCGATATCCTTTAAAACAACACGCCCTGCCTTGTGGCAGGGGTGTCTCTACTGAATGACAAATACGTTATATCCTTTAGCTTCAACCTGCTTCTTCAACGCCTCGGCATTCTGCTTTTCTCTAAATGCGCCAACTTGCACGTAGTAAGGTCCGGAACCTGTTCCCAGCACGTAGGTCTCAAAGCCTGCTGCCTGGAGGGCTGCTTCAGCTTTCCGCGCCTCTGTGAGGCCGGAGAAAGTACCTACTCTCACCTTGTAGAGAGCGCCTGAGGTATTGGGGGCTATGGTGCCCGGGAAGTCTGCAGAGGCTTCCGCAGCATCCTCCTTCACTTCGCCTTTGCTGTCAGGTGCTCCGGTACTTCCCTCCCCTCCTACCGTGACGTTCGGCAGAGGATCGGCGTTTGCCAGCTTATCGAGGAGGAAGTTTCCGAGCAGGACGCCAAACCAGACCGCCATCACACCTAAAGCCACAAACCCAACGTAAAGCCAACGGTTGTCTTTAAACGCATAGCTGGGTTTTCTTGCCAAACTCCTCTCAACTCCTTCCCACTGGAGCATGGGTGTACAATTCAATCTATTAGTACCGGAACTCTTTTATGTCTAATCTATGCTCTAAAATTTCCAAGCATTCCCCAACTAGATACAAAGATCCAACCAGTGCTGTCATGGGGGAGTTCGTTGTGTTGTCGAGAGCATCTTCCAGGCTCGGGCAAATCTCGTGCGGAGTGTTTTTGAAGCATTCAGCAAGTTCTTCCGGTTCTACTGATCTTTTATTAGCGATCCGAGGCAAATATACCTTCTCAAACCTGCCATCTAAAAGGCCTGCAAGAGTCCTGTAGTCTTTGTCGGCCATGCAAGCAAAGATCAAGTCGGCTCTGATGCCTACCTCCTGGACGAACTCCACAAACCTGATCATGGCCTCTTCGTTGTGGGCTCCGTCCACCAGAAGGCGTATCTCCGGAAAGTACTGGAGCCTTCCCGGCCAGACGGCGCCCTCTAGAGAGGTGTTTGTGATTTCCAGTCCCAGGGTTTCGAGAGTTAGGAGAGCTGTGAGGGCGTTTGTCCCCTGATGCCTCCCGAGAAGCGGCAAAAGCCCCTGAAAGCCCAGTTTGGGCAGGGTAAGATTTGTGGGGTTTAGGCCGTTTAGTTCCATCTCTATAGGCAGAAACTCTCTGGCAAGAACCACTTCAGAGCTTCTTTTTGCAGCCTCTTCTACGAATACGTCCTCCAAGTTCTTTTCTAGGGGTGCGATCACGGCCTTTCTGCCCCGCTTCAAGATCCCCGCTTTCTCTCTAGCGATGAGCTCCGGACTGCTGCCTAGGAGTCTGACGTGGTCAAGTCCGATGGAGGTGATCACCGCTATTTCGGGATCCACGATGTTTGTGGCATCGAGCCTTCCGCCAAGACCGGTCTCCCAGATGATGTAGTCGGGTTTTCGCTCTTGGAAGTAGAGAAGGGCAACCAAAGTCAGCTGTTCAAAGTAGCTGAGTTCCAGATCGCGGAGGGTTTTGGAAGAAAAGATTTGGCTGTAGATGGAGGCAAAGTCTTCCTTTTTGATGTGGTTTTTCCCGATGCTGATCCGCTCTGTAAGTTCTAAAAGGTGAGGGGAGTTAAAGCGCCCTACCTCATACCCTAAAGCCTCCAGTCCTGAGCGGATCATGGCACCGGTTGAACCTTTGCCGTTTGTGCCGGCAATGTGGATAAACTTCAGTCCCCTTTCAGGGTGTCCCAGCACTCTGGCGGCCTTTCCCATGCGGGCCAGAGTTGCTGTTCGCGGAAAATGCTGGCTTTGTTCTAAGTAGAATACTGCCTCTTGGAAGTTCATCACATATTTCCCTTCTTTGTTAAAAGCCCGGGTAATCCCGGGCCTTTTTGCGTCGTTAAGATAGTTCCTGAAGCCTTTCCGCAAGCTTCTTGTGCTTGGCCTCAAAGTCCTTCAGTTTTTCCTGTTCTTTTTCAATGACCTCTTTTGGAGCTTTGGCAAGGAAGCCCTGATTGCTCAGCTTAGCTTGAGCCCTCTTGATCTCGCCTTCGACGTTCTCCATTTCCTTTTTGATGCGGGCAATCTCCATGTCCAGATCGATAAGATCCTGGAGGGGGAGATAGGCGGTGACTCCCGGAACAACGGCCGTTACGGCCTTTTCAGGTTTCTCGCCGTCTAGTTTTAGAACCTCTTGAGCTTTTGTCAGCGCTTTCAGGTAGCTGATCTGCTCGTCGAGGAGCCTTCCTTCGTAGAGAATCCTGATCTCTTTGCCCGGTGCAACACCGAGTTCGGCCCTGATGTTGCGGATCTTGGTGATCAGCTCAACGAGCTCGTTGATGTCTCTTTCTGCCTCTTCATCGAGGAACTCCAGTTTCCCTGCCGGCCACTGGGAGATCATAATGCTCTCGCCTTGGTGGGGCATGGTCTGCCAGATCTCCTCGGTGATGAAGGGAACATAAGGATGGAGGAGCTTCAAGATGGTGTCCAAGCTCAACCACAGCACGTACCGGGTTTCGGCCTTAGCTTCTTCACCGATGTGTCCGTACAAGGCAGGTTTGGAAAGCTCGATAAACCAGTCACAGAACTCGCCCCAGACGAAGTCGTAGAGAAGTCTTGCACCTTCGCCGGTTTCGTATTTCTCCAGGAGCTTGGTTAGCTGCTGGGAAACCTTGTTCAGCCTGGTGAGGAACCAGCGGTTGGCAAGTAGGGTCGGCTCTTTCTTCTCGGGAACTTTGCCTTCCAGGTGCATGAGGGCAAACCTCGATGCATTCCAGATCTTGTTCATGAAGTTGCGGCTGGCTTCAACCTTCTCCATGTGGAAGCGCATATCGTTACCTGGTGCAACGCCGTTGACCAGGGTAAATCTCAGCGCATCTGCTCCGAACTGGTCAATGACCTCCAACGGATCGATGCCATTTCCCAAAGACTTCGACATCTTCCGCCCCAGGTGGTCGCGGACCAGACCGTGGATGTAGACATCCCTAAAGGGCACATCGCCCATGAATTCAAGGCCCATGAACACCATTCTGGCTACCCAGAAGTAGATGATATCGAAGCCTGTCACCAGAACCGATGTGGGATAGAAGTAGTCCAGTTCGGCGGTTTTCTCCGGGAAGCCCATGGTGGAAAATGGCCACAGAGCCGAGCTGAACCAAGTGTCAAGAACATCGGGATCCTGAGTGAGTTTCTCCGAACCGCACTTCGGACAGTGGGTGGGGTTCTCTCTAGGAACGATGACCTCACCGCAGTCGTCGCAGTACCATACTGGGATTCTGTGTCCCCACCAGAGCTGCCTGCTGATGCACCAGTCTCTGACGTTTTCAACCCAATTGAGGTAGAGTTTGGCGAAGCGCTCGGGGTAGAACTTGATTCTTCCGTCTTTAACTGCTTCGATGGCGGGCTTTGCCAGAGGTGCCATCTTGACGAACCACTGCTTGCTGACCAGAGGTTCGATAACCGTATCGCAGCGGTAGCAGGTGCTTACCGCATGGGTGGTGTCCTCTACCTTGACCAGATACCCTCCGGCTTCAAGATCGGCTACCACTCTCTTTCTAGCTTCATATCTGTCAAGCCCCGAATACTTCCCGGCAGCTTCCGTCATCACCGCATCAAAACCGATCACAGTTTCGATGGGCAGGTTATGCCTGGTGCCAACTTCGAAGTCGTTGGGGTCGTGACCCGGTGTGATTTTCACAACGCCGGTGCCAAACTCAGGATCCACGTACTCGTCGGCGACAATTGGGATCTTTCTGCCAACCAGAGGAAGAATGACCTCTTTACCTACTAGGGCAGCGTAGCGTTCATCGTCAGGGTGAACTGCAACGGCAGTGTCTCCGAGCATGGTCTCAGGCCTGGTTGTGGCGATCTCGATGTACCCCGAGCCATCTGCAAGGGGATAGCGGATATGCCAGAAGTGACCGTTCATGTCAGTATGCTCTACCTCGACGTCGCTCAGTGCCGTGTTGCAGCTAGGACACCAGTTGATGATGTAGTCGCCTTGGTAGATGAGGCCTTTTTCGTAAAGGCTGACGAAGACCTCTCTTACAGCTTTCGAGCAGCCTTCATCCATAGTGAAGCGTTCTCTTTCCCAATCGCAGGATGAGCCGAGTTTCTTCAGCTGATTGATGATGGTGCTGCCGTACTTTTCCTTCCACTGCCAGACTCTTTTCAGGAACTCTTCTCTCCCGAGATCGTGACGGGTGAGGTTCTCTTTTTCCCGCAGAGCCTCTTCAACTTTGATCTGGGTCGCAATACCGGCGTGGTCTGTGCCAGGTATCCAGGCAGTGTTCTTCCCCTTCATACGGTTAAAGCGAACGAGGATATCCTGCAGAGTGTTGTCGAGAGCGTGGCCGATGTGCAGATGTGAGGTGACGTTTGGCGGCGGGATAACAATGCAGAACGGTTCCTTTTCTCCTGTGTTATCTACTTCGCCGTGGAAATAGTTGTTTTTCACCCAAAAATCGTACAAACGGTCCTCAACCTGTTTGGGATCGTAGACTGTACTGAGATTTTTCTCGCTCATCACAATACCTCCTAATAAAAAAACCTTCCAATCCATAAGGACGGAAGGCCGTGGTACCACCTTAATTCTTCCTGAAAGGAAGCACTCTCATGCGTTAACGGGCATTACTCGTTGCCGACTAAGCCATTTACAAACCTCACCGGCAAAGCTCCGAGGCGACCTTCACAAACTTCGCTTTAGCAGCTTCCACCAAACGCTGCCTCTCTGAGAAAGCTAGGCTTGTTACTCCTCCTCTTCATAGCCTATCTTATTTTATTAAAAATATAGCCCATCGCACCCTAAATGTCAAACTTTTTTCAGCGTAAAACCTTAAGGAAAAAAGCCCTGCTGCAGGTCTTACAGACCCCTAACACATGTGGACACACGGGAAAAGCTTACCATGCAAGGTAAGCTTTTTGGAAGGAGTATAAACGTATTTTTAAAGAGTCAATCAGAAAGGAGGTGGTTTTCATGTGCCTTATTGGACCTCGCGGAGGGAAAAAGGTTACCTTACTCTTCCCATCCCCATAGAAAGGTCTCCTCCCGTAACAAAGAGGTGATTGGCAAGCTTTTCCGGTGCTCTGAAGTACTCTTCAATATCGTAGCGCAGAATCTGGGGATGGACCCTTGTGGACTTACCGTTAACATCAATTACATAAAACTTTTCGCTGGATTTCTCCTGGACCACATCTAGAGAAAGCTCCACATAAGGACCGTATACTTTGGAAATCACGGAGTGGACCTTGATTGCCAAATCTTCCAAAGCCTTTTTGTCTTTTTCGCTGAGGACCCGCCCGGTCTTGATGATGCGCTTCGGCGTGCTGGTATACAGGAAAGGCCATCTGGACGTTCGTGCCGCAATGAGAGTCACCCGCGGGTGGGGATCTGCTAGAAGGTGCAGGCGGAAGTCTGCAGGCTCGCCTTTGTAGTAGATAGGCTCGATCCCCCGCTGCAGAATATAGCCGTTTTCTTGGATGGCTCCTAAAAGCCACTCTATCTCATTCGCAGAGTAGGTATGCAAGGTGTCCGAGGTCGATGTGTAGACAGTGTAGTCCTCGCTCTGCTTTTGTACGATAAACATATCCTGGCCGAAAGAGCCCCGGTCCGGTTTTAGGTAGAACAGGCTAAACATCCGATAGGCCTTTTCAAATGTGCCGGAGAAAGTCTCCGGCACAGCGATGCCATTTTGAGCCAGTATTTTTGCCACCTGGCTTTTGGAAAACTGAGTTATCGGATTAATGAACGCCGATCGGGGCAGCCTGCTTCTGTTTTCCGGCCGGCTGGGATAGGTGCGATCGAAGACGAAGTTCGGCTTTGGCAGCTTGAGGTGGTGCCATTCTTCATCGAAGTAGTAGCCATTAATCTGCTGTTTTGTCAACTGGCTTTCGTCAAAAACGTAGCTTAAAACCGACCCCTTCATAAAGTACCGGATGAACCTCTCGGCGCTTTCGTCGTCCAAACCTCTTGCCATGATCCCCAATACCGGTCCTGCAGAGATTTCGCTTCCTATCTTTCTCACAGTTATTTCTCGTGAACTAGGAAGATAAAACGATTTGACGATTAAGATACCACAACTCTTCTTATTTACCACCTGTACCTTCTCGGCTCCCAGGTAGATTTCAAACTTATCAGGGAGCCTTGTAAGGAAAGTACGATTCAGCTCAATCTGGTTTTTTGTCCATCTGCCCCGTACCATCTGCATGTTAAACGCTTATGAAGTAGGTAACTGAAAGTGTGCTTGTAGATCCCGGATGACCCTCGAAAGTAATGGTGACATCCTCGCCTATCGGCCCTCTCAGGGGGCTGTTGAAGTACCGGCTGATGAAAGGATCGGTTTCTGTGAACTCCTGCCAGAGCACAGTTCCACCTTCAGACTCGATGGTGAGGAGTTTCCCTGGGTCGGCAGAAGGTGCGTTTGCTGCCCAGATTTGCGTAATGTGGACTCTGGCTCCAGGAGCGCCAACGGGGATGGTGATCACGGAGTTTTCGCCGACCTCACTGGTGACTGAGATGCCGTCGCTAGGTGGGCAGCATTTCACTTTAATACCCAAAGCTTTCTACCTCCTTTCAAAGCTAAAATATGCCCGAAGGAAAGTTTTGCTGCGGGTAGATAGGTTCAACTCAAATGTAGGTTACTTGGGGTTTTTAGCACAGGCAAAAACTCTCCTAAGTCTTGCTCAAAGTGGTGATCATCCTGCAAGGACCTTGGAGTAGACCTCCAAGGTGCGCTCAACCATTTGATCAAGGGAGTAAAACCTTTCCACAAGGGACCTGGCTGCACTACGGCACTTTTTAAAGAACTTAGGTTTTTTTAAGAGGAGAAGGTCCTTCAAGATTGCATCTCTGCTGGGCACATCTCCCGTTATACCGCTTAGATCAAGGTTTTCCGGGGATACTTCAGCGGTGGTGATTAGACCGTAGTAGTTCTCTCCCAAAACGCCACAGGCAAGCCCGAGAGCCATTCCTTCCCTGATGGTCCTGCCGCAGGCAAAAAGCACGTCAACCTGCTGCATGATTGGCAAAAGTTCTTCCTGCCACCCCACAAAAACGGCGTTTCTCCCCAGCGGAACCTCTCTATCTGAAGCCACAAGAAGTAGTAAGCCTGCTTTCTGAACCGCAGCTGCCAAAGCTTCGAGCCCAGGCACTTTTTTC
>LFSI01000066.1:0-36422 GCA_001512545.1 Clostridia bacterium DTU065
GGCGTACTCTTCCATGTTGACGCCGTTCAGTCGGCAGGTGTTCTGCCTATTAACCTAGCGGAACTGCCCGTCGATCTTCTTTCCATCTCAGCCCACAAGTTCTACGGCCCTAAAGGCGCAGCAGCGCTCTTTGTGCGCAAGGGCACCAGGATAGATTCGATCATCAGCGGTGGAGGACAGGAAAGAGGCCTTAGAGGCGGCACACACAACCACGTTGCGGTGATCGGCATGGCTAAAGCTTTGGAACTTGCAGTAAGTGAAATGGAAGAAAACAACGCCCGTATCAAGAGGCTTCGCGACCTTTTGATCGATGGTCTGATTGAGAGGATTCCCGAGATAAAGCTGAACGGTCCGAGAGGAGACAAAAGGCTGCCGGGAAACGTCAACATCAGCATCAAGTACATCGAGGGCGAGAGCATGCTTCTGCATCTTGATATGCTGGGCATAGCCGCATCAAGCGGTTCAGCATGTACTTCTGGGTCTCTCGATCCCAGCCACGTGCTTTTGGCCATTGGCCTGTCCCATGAAATCGCCCACGGATCGCTTAGGCTAAGCCTTGGCAGAGAGAACACTGAAGCGGATATCAATAGAGTTTTAGAGGTGCTGCCTCCGATTGTAAAGAATCTGAGGGCCATGTCTCCTCTATACGAAGGTTAGGAGGCTATCATAGATGGAATATACCGATAAAGTTATGGATCACTTCATGCATCCGAGAAATGTGGGAGAGATCGAAAACGCCGACGGCGTTGGTGAAATGGGCAATGCCAAGTGCGGCGATATTATGAAGCTGTACATCTCTGTAGAAGATGGAATCATTGTAGATGCTAAATTCAAGACTTTCGGATGTGGAGCTGCTATCGCAACATCGTCGATGATCACAGAGATGATCATAGGCAAGTCCATCGAAGAAGCAGGCAACATCTCCAACAAGGCAGTAGCCGAAGCTCTCGGCGGTCTTCCTCCTGTGAAGATGCACTGCTCGCTTTTGGCTGCAGACGCGCTGCGCAGGGCCATCTACGACTACAAGAAGAAAAACGGCCTGCCAGTTGATGACTGCGACGATTGTGATACCTGCTGCCATGATCATCATGATATAGAAGAAGCATTTTAATACTGGTAAAAGGTTTCAGCCCGCAAGGTCTTCCTTGCGGGTTATTCTTTTTCAGTTGAGTGCATTATAAGTATGGGGTAGTCATGCAGAGGTTAAGCAGTCTCATCGAAGCTAAAGTATACGATTTAGAAGGCGGCAGGATTGTGGGAAGAGTCGAGGACGTTGCTTTTTCTCTGCAAACCGGAACTATCTACGGCATCTTTGTGAAGAGGTCGCTGCAGAGGAAAAGGCATGGGTTCGTGCCCATTGCCAGCGTCAAAGGCATAGGTAGTGATGCCGTAACGATTCTCAGCTTAGACTGCGTAGAAAAAGGTGTTGCAAAGCCCAAGGGTCTTTTAGGTCAGAAGGTCATGACTAGGCAGGGCAATACGGTCGGAACTGTAACAGATGCGATCATCTCAAAAGATGAGCGGCTGGTTATCGGTCTCGAACTTGCCCAAAGCTTTTGGGAAGACCTAAGGCACAGGCGAAAGATCTGGCCGCTTTCGCCGGATTTTGTTTTTGGCGACGCCGTAATCGCACCGGAAAACTACCGCAGCGTGGCGCCAGAGAAGCTTTTGGAGCATGCCCGAAGGCTTGCCCCGTTTTCTCTGCAGCTGGAAAATGAAGAGGTTTGTTTCTTAAACAGGAGGGATAGATAAATGCGTTTTTGGCAGGGTATGGTCCTTGGCATCGCAGTAGGCTTGGTGGGAGTTGTGCTCTACAACCGCAGCAGCACCAGCACCAAAGCAGCCCTTAGAAGAAGAGCACAAGAAGCAGGCGAGCTGATCGGTACCGCTGCAAGATCAGTGAGAGTTGGCATGGTAAATACCAATAATAAATAAGAGGGGGCTGCCCCTCTTATTTGCCGTAAAGGGACGGAATCATATGCAGAGAAAACTTCTCCTCCTACTAGGACTCGGGGCCTTGGTTGTCGTTTTTTTAGTGGTTTATCTTCTGCCCCTGGTTCTGCCGCTGGTTCTGGGGCTGATCCTGGCCTACCTTCTCGAGCCCCTGGTTACTTCCTTAGAAAGGCGCCAGGTGCCGCGCTATGTCGGCATTGTCATCGTCTACGCCTCTGTTTTGATCTGTCTTGGGCTTTTAGGCCTTTACATAGTTCCAGCTTTGTTTGAACAGATCAGCGAGATCTCGGCTATCCTTCCGGAGCGGCTTCTTTACCTCAAAGAGCACACTTTAAACTTTGCCCTCCGCCTTACAGGGGGAAAGGGGGAAAGCTATATTAAGGGCTTCCTGGACGAAATCTCCAGGAAAACCTACGAGTTTGCAGTTGCACTGGGAGCTCAGGTGGTAGCGTCGTTTCCCAGGCTCCTCCACACCCTTTTCATCGTTTTTGTCTCGCTGGTGCTATCCTACTATTTCCTCAGCGACAGGCAGAGGTTCGTGCAGGGCGTCTACGGCATCTTTCCAAGAGAACATACTCAAGTGGTTCAGGGAGTGCTTCTGGAGATCAACCGCTCTCTCGGAGGGTATCTCAGGGGTCTTCTGACCGTTGCGTTTCTTGTGGGGTTTTTGGCTTTTTTAGCCATGGTGATTCTCCGCATTCCCTATGCTCTCCTGATCGGCGTCATCGTGGGCTTTACCGAACTCATTCCCTACTTCGGACCGGTGATTGGGGCAATTCCCGGTGTGCTCTTGGGCTTTTTAGCTTCTCCCACCAAAGGCCTTTGGGCGGCAGTGACTTTTGCTGCCATCCAGCAGATCGAAGGGTTGTTTCTCACGCCGAAGATCGTGGGCAGTCATTCGGATCTGCACCCTGTCACGGTGATTCTTGCGGTAATCGGAGGCGAGATGCTCTGGGGCTTTGGCGGGATGATCATTGCAGTTCCTCTGGTGGCAGTTCTCAAAAGCGCAGCTCTTGCTATCTACGAAAGGATGGTGCGTGCCAGATTGATTGACTAATTTCACACGAATTAGTATGATTAGAAAAGATACACCGGAGGTGACTTTATGATAACAGCGAATCAGCTGAGGAAGATGTATTTAAACTTTTTTGAAGAAAAAGCACACAAAGCACTTCCTAGTTTTTCCTTGATTCCGAAATCGGATCCTACCCTGCTTCTTACAGGAGCTGGTATGGTACCGTTAAAACCTTACTTTTTAGGCGAAGCAAAACCAGAATCTGGCAGACTGACGACCTGCCAAAAGTGCATGCGCACCGGCGACTTAGAAAATGTTGGAAAAACCGCCCGGCATCTGACCTTTTTCGAAATGCTGGGGAACTTCTCTTTTGGCAGCTACTTTAAGGCAGAGGCCATCTCTTGGGCTTGGGAGTTCGTCACTGAGAGACTCAACCTGCCCAAGGAGAAGCTCTGGATCACCATCTACCTCGACGACGACGAGGCCTTTGACCTTTGGATAAAGCAGGGAGTCCCTGCAGAGAGAATCGTGCGGCTCGGCAAGCCAGACAACTTCTGGGAGCTTGGCGTAGGTCCGTGCGGTCCTAACTCCGAGATCTACATCGACCTTGGAGAAGAGCGGGGATGCGGCAGTCCCGACTGCGGTCCGTCCTGCGAATGCGGTAGGTTCCTGGAGTTCTGGAACCTGGTCTTCATTCAGTTCCACAAAGACGCTGAAGGCAACTACACGCCGCTGAAAAATAAGGGTATCGACACAGGCATGGGCCTTGAGAGAATGGTAGTGATTCTCCAGGGCGTAAACAACGTCTTCGAAATCGACTCCATGCGCCCTATTGTGGACAAGATCGCAGACCTTGCAGGTACAAAGTACGGCGACAGCGAGAAGAACGATGTCGGCATCAGGGTGATCACCGATCACTCTAGAGCCATGACCTTCATGGTGGCAGACGGCATTATGCCATCTAACGAGGGCAGGGGCTACGTTCTCAGAAGAATCATCCGCAGAGCTGTGCGCTTTGCCAGACTCATCGGCATCAAAGATGAGTTCCTCAGCAAGGTTGTCCAGGTAGTTGTCGACCAGATGAAAGAGGCCTACCCAGAACTTGCAGAGAAGCGGGATTATATCATAAAAATCATTTCTTTGGAGGAAAAACGCTTCCAGGCTACTTTAGAGCTGGGACTGAATCTCTTAGGCGAGCTTTTGGATCGTTTGGAGAAGGAAGGCAAAACCGTTCTTCCCGGAGGCGAAGTCTTTAGGCTGTACGACACTTACGGCTTCCCGAAGGAGCTAACCGAAGAGATCGCTCAGGAGCGCGGCTTTGAAATCGACAGCGAGGGTTTTGAAGAAGCTCTGAACCAGCAGAGGGAAAAGGCTAGACGCGCCCACGGCGAAAACTACTACGTCAAAGAAGATCAAGCCTTCTACAACAGCATTGCACCGGACTACCGTTCTAGCTTTGTAGGATACGATCATCTAAAATACACCACCAAGATCATCGGCCTCATTAAGGACAACGACTTGGTGGATGAGCTTACAGGTTCAGGAATTGTCATGCTGGCAGAGACGCCTTTCTACGCTGAAAAAGGCGGCCAGGTCACCGACATCGGTACCATCACCGCCAAAGGCGGGAAGGCACAGGTGCGTGAGGTCAAGACTCCGGCGGAGAACTTCATCATCCACTTTGTGGAAGTTGGCGAAGGACTCCTTCGCGTCGGAGATGAAGTGGAATGCCAGGTAGATGACACTCGGAGGGTGAGCACTGCTAGAAACCATACTGCAACTCACCTGCTCCACAAAGCCCTCAAAGAGGTTCTGGGCGATCACGTTAACCAGGCAGGCTCTCTTGTTGAACCTGAACGGTTGAGGTTCGACTTTACCCACTATGAAGCGCCTACTAAAGAACAGCTGCGCAAAATCGAGCAAATTGTTAACGCCAACATTAGGAAAAACCTGCCGGTGATCGTGGAGATCAAAGATCTCGACGAAGCCAAGGAACTCGGCGCTACAGCACTGTTCGATGAAAAGTACGGCGACAAGGTGAGAGTCGTGCAGATAGCCGACTACTCTAAGGAACTCTGCGGTGGCACCCACGTGCAGGCTACAGGCGAGATTGGTTTGATCAAGATCGTTTCTGAAGGAAGCATCGCTGCTGGCATCCGACGTATTGAAGCGGTAACTGGGGAGCGGGCAGTCTACGAGTTCGAGAAACTGGAAGACTTGGTAGAAAGTCTGGCCAAGTCCCTCAAGGTGAGTGTTCCAGAGCTTCCGCAGAAAATCGAAAAGATAGAAAAAGAGCAGGCAGAGCTGAGAAAAGAACTCGAAGCTTTGCAGGCAAAAATGGCAGCTCAAAGAAGCCGCGATCTGCTCCAGGACTTCCAGGATGCAAGCGGCGTGCCATACAAAGCGGTGGATCTAGGCAGCATCGACGTCAAGTCGCTCCGGAGCCTCGGCGATGCCGTAAAGGACAAACTTGACGGGGTTCTAGTGCTTGCAGGAGCAAACGACGGCAAGGCCGTGCTTCTGTGCTTGGTGTCCGACAATTACGTCAAAAAGGGTATCCACGCAGGCAAACTTGTCAAAGAACTGGCTGCAGCGGTCGGAGGGTCCGGCGGAGGCAGACCGGACAGCGCTCAAGCGGGAGGATCCAGCCCTGAGAAAATCGGCGATGCACTTCTGCTTTTGCCTCAGCTGATTTCATCGCAGCTTAGTTAAACCAGAAAAGGTGGTTGCTTCTCCCAGGAGGCGCATCACCTTTTTTTGAAACATAATTTTTCGCAAAAAACAAATACTGAAGCAGCAGGGTTTATTCGCAAGGCTCAAGGGTATGACTAAAGTAAACAAGCTGCGGTTTGCCAATTTCTTTGCAATTAGCTTCTGCCTAAAAAGGAGTTCAAGGGCAAAAAGAGAAAAGTTCAAGTAAGGACGAGTGCAATTTTGCCGAGGAAGGTGAGAACCATGACCGACGCAACCGACCGTACTATGCGTTATTCCGCGGAAGAGCTTAAGAATGATACAAAGGCTATCATCCACCAAGTATACCGCTCTTTGGAGGAGAAGGGTTACGATCCAGTGAGCCAGCTCGTTGGCTATCTCATGAGCGGCGATCCCACTTATATCACGAGCCACAACAACGCTAGATCTTTGATTCGCAGCGTTAGCCGTGATGCTTTAGTGGAAGAACTGGTACGGGGCTACATGAAGAAATAGTCCCAGGGGTGTAAGGAGGCAGAAGCGGTGCAGGATTATCAGCTTTTTAGCATTGGTATAGAAGAGTCTATACTTACCATGGTGCACAAGCTCCGCAATACCGTCGAAAAGCTCATCTTTTTTCAAGTTCTGGACGAGTCGCTGCTGCTTTTTTCAGAGGACAACCTTAAGCTCTTGGCACACTACGCAAAAGAAGAAAACAAGACTCTAGTGCTGCTTACCGAAAATCGAGAACTGAGACAGAAGGCCGCAGGGATTTTGCCTGCGGCAGAGTCCATTGAGGACTACCTCAGCGAGCCGGCAGCGGAAAAAGACGAGCAAAGGTCTAGGGCAGGGCTGCCCAAATGGGCGAAAGTCGTCTTGGTAGCCGCTGTCTGCGTCTTTGTTCTCCTTGCCGCCCTAAAGGTGGGATTGGAGTACTGGATGGCGCCAAAGGTAGTGGTTACGGTATATCCGAAGATCCTTACTACCGAAACAGACCTGCGCATTGCGCTGGGAGAGCTAAACGTAATTCCGGAGACGCTTGAAATCAAGAAGGTGGCCACTACAGCTGCTACTGGAAAGACCGTTGTAGGGACGCAGCGAGCCACTGGTGAAGTGGTATTTTTCAACCAAAACCCAAAGGAAGTAAAACTCTATAAAGGCACCCAACTTAAAGCCAGAAATGGCAATATCTACCAGTTGACCGAAGATGTTCTCATTCCTGGAGCTGAGGTCGTGTATGTGCTCGATGTCAAGTCGAGCCAGACAGCTGGACAAGCCTTAGGCTTTATTGAAGCGATTGAGCTCGGAGACCAGTACAATGTCAAGGCTGGAGAAATCACCGAGCTTGTGGAAAGCTACCCAGACATAACCGTGCGGAACTTAAACGATATCACCGGCGGAAAGAGCGAGACCCGTCCCACAGTAGTCCAGGATGACCTAACCAAAGCGAGACAGCAGGTGGTGGAACTCCTGAACAAAGAGACTGTGAAGGTCGGCTCTGGCGAGTACCTCTTGCCCGGAAGCACCGAGCGTGCTGAACCGGTAGTGGTCTACGATCAAAAAGTCGGGGATTTTGCACCGACAGTTACAGCAAGCGGCACCCAGAAGGTCTCCTATCGCAAAATAACCGGTGCGGATGTTCAACAAAAGATTGAAAATATCTTGCCAAATCTCCTGCCCACTGCCTATAATTTAGTGAGCGGTTCGCCACGGGTTAAAAACGTCGAGTTCGAAAAAGATGCGGTTAAAGTCAGTGCATCTTTCGAGCTCTATCCTACCCTGGATGCAGAAGAAATTGCCTCTGCAATCTTGGGGAAAGACCCGGAAGAGGCCGAAATCCTCTTGGGAGAGATCGGCAGGTTGACCTTTGACGGATTGAAAGACGAAGAAAGCCTTCTGCCTACCCGAAAGCAGTGGCTGAAGGTGGTCCTGAGCGACGAGTATGACGCTGACAAGACCTTCGTTAATATATCGTTAAATCAAAGCATATAGCTAAGGTGGTGTATGCACCTATCTGGTGCATTGGCATTGGAATACAGAAGATTAGGCAATACGGGAATAATTGTATCTAGGCTTTGTTTTGGATCTCTAACAGTTGGCCCTTTGCAAGCAAATCTTTCTCCCAAAGAAGGGGGAGAAGTTATTAGGTATGCGTTGGAGCAAGGGGTCAATTTTATTGATACAGCAGAGCTGTACGACAACTACGAACACATTAGGGAAGGGATAAAAGATTTCCCCGATGTGGTAGTCGCCTCCAAATCGTATGCAGTAGACTACGATGAGATGAGGCGGTCGGTCGATGCTGCAAGACGCAGCCTCGGTCGGGACACTCTGGACATTTTCCTTCTCCACGAACAGGAATCGGCCTTGACGCTGAAAGGCCACAGGAGAGCTCTGGACTACTTAGTCTGGGCAAAGTCCCAAGGGCACGTTAAGGCCATCGGCATTTCTACCCATGCAGTTGCAGCGGTGAGATCCGCTGCCCTTATGCCCGAGATCGACGTGATCCATCCACTGATCAACCTAACGGGAGTGGGCATTCTCGACGGAACCCGCAGGGAGATGGAAGAAGCTACGGAGCTTGCAGCTAGTGCTGGTAAGGGTTTGTACGCCATGAAAGCACTAGGAGGAGGTTCTCTGATACCCAGAGCTAAAGAAGCGTTTGCTTATGCCTTAAGCCTTCCGCAGTTCTGTTCTGTTGCGGTGGGAATGAGGAGAAAAAACGAAGTCGATCTAAACGTCAAGCTCTTCTCCGAACTGGCTCCCTCTGACACAGAGTGGGACGAGGTTCTCGGAGAGCCCCGTAGGCTTCATATCGACTCCTGGTGTATCGGTTGCGGTGCTTGTGCTGCGCGCTGCGGACAGCAGGCCATAACGATCATTGATGGATTTGCCGTGTGCGACCACGATAAATGCGTGCGCTGCGGCTACTGCGCTTCGGTTTGCCCGGAGTTTGCCATAAAGGTGGTTTAAGAATGAGGTTTGTAGGTCTGGATTTGGGGGAAAAAACCATAGGTGTGGCAGTTTCCGATGCCCTACTTTTTTCCGCCCAACCGGTTACAGTAATAAAAAGACGCGGCGATCTAAATACTGATCTTGGGCTCTTGAAAGAAGCCCTAGAACCGTATAAGCCGTACGAAGTTGTCATAGGATTGCCCAAGAACATGGATGGAACAGAAGGCCCCAGCGCAAAGCATGCCAGAGAGTTTGCCTCCTTCCTGGAGCAGGAAGGTATGAAAGTGCACTTTTGGGATGAAAGGCTCAGTACGATGGCGGTAGAAAAGGTGATGATCGAAGCGGACCTTTCTCGCAAGAAACGGCGGAAGGTAATCGATCAGCAGGCAGCTTCCTTTATCCTTCAGGGTTTTTTGGATAGGCTGCGCTCAACCAAGGAGTTTTGAGTGTTCTGCAAAGCAGAAGGCTCTTAAATATAAACTCATTTAAAGCGAGACAGGCAAAGCGGTCTATTAGAGCTGCTTCTGCTTGGAAAGGATGGTTTACTAATGACAGATAAACACGAACACGATTGCGACTGCACAGACCTTCACGATCACGATTGCGACTGCGATCACGATCACGAGTTTGAAGATGACAATATTGTCATACTCATCGATGAAGAGGGAAACGAGTATCCTTTCGAGATCCTCTTTACCATTGAGATCGACGAGAAAACTTACGCAGTGCTGGCCTCTTTAGAGGGAGAAGAAGCAGTTATTATGGAGCTAATCGCCGAAAGCGAAGAAGAGATAGAACTGCGCGAGATCGAAGACGAAGAAGAGTACCAACGGGTAGCTGAGATCGTTAACGAAGAACTGGCAAAGGGAGAGGATTTTTAATCCTCGAGGAAAAATAATAACAAGGTAATCTGCTCCCTAGCAGCTGCTAGGGAGCACCTTATCAAGGGGGGATAAACGTGACTGAACCTCAAGTGCAACAAACCCGAAAAAGCAGAAGCTTTGCGCCGCTTTTTTTGGCAGTTCTCATGTTGGGCACCGCCATTTACATTGCGGTTCAGCTGTTTGTCCCTTCTGTTGAAGAAGATGTAGTCTTTACCGTCCAGCGCGGACAGAACTTCAAGGAGGTTGCAGAGGCTTTAGAAGCGCAGGGAGCTGTGCCAAGTGCCTCGTGGCTCCGCTTCTACGCCCGCCTCACCGGGAAGGACTATGAGATCAAGGCAGGATCCTTTCTTTTGAAAAAGGGACAGTCGCCTGTACAAGTTCTAAACAATCTGATTTACGGAAAACCGGTTCTAGCAAGGGTCACTATACCCGAAGGATTTACCGCAAAACAGGTGAGGGATAGGGTGCAGAAGGACCTGCCCACGATCGATCCGCTTTTGGAGATGATCAGGCGGAGTAGGCTCCCGGAACAGATTAAGGCAGAGTTTCTGGAAAATCCACCGGAAAACCCTGAAGGTTATCTATTTCCCGATACCTACTTTTACTCGGAATCCAATCCGGAAGAGGTCTACACTGCTATGTACCGCCAGCTGGTTTTGACTTTGGAGGAGCTCTTTGATGCCTACCCCCAAAACCCCGTGACTATGGGGAAACTCACCCTCCACGAGGCAATTATCTTGGCATCTATCGTCGAGCGGGAAGCGCTGCTTGATGCAGAACGGCCGATTATTGCAGGAGTCTTTTTGAAACGACTCGATCGGGGTATGCTCCTTCAGTCCTGTGCAACTGTAACTTACGTGCTGGGGAAACCCATTGCCAAGCTGACCTATAAGGACTTGGAAGTAGACTCTCCCTACAACACCTACCGCTATCCCGGCCTGCCATACGGCCCTATCAGCAATCCGGGTCGGCAGTCCCTTGAGGCGGTGTTTAACCCAGAGATCACCGATTACCTGTTCTTTGTCGCCAAGGGCGACGGAAGTCACGTATTTACCCGAACTTATCAAGAGCATTTAAATGCCCAGCTGATCCACGAGGACTGGCTGAGGCAAAACAGCAAGGAATGAGTAAAATGGTAGAACTACTGGCTCCAGCGGGAACGCTGGAAAAGCTCCGCTACGCCTTCAGGTACGGAGCGGATGCTGTGTATTTGGCCGGAGAAAGATTCGGCTTGCGCGCTAAGGCCGGCAACTTCACCATGGACGAAATCGCCGAAGGCCTTGAGATCGCCCACAGCCAGGGCAAAAAGCTCTACGTAACAGTGAACAGCTATCTTTTTGATGATGAATACAATCAGCTAATAGAGTACTTGAAGGATCTCCGTACAGTAGGTCCTGACGCTCTAATAGTTTCCGATATAGGTGTTTTAGATGTGGTGCGTGAAGTCATGCCTGACACCGAAATCCACGTTAGCACCCAGGCAAACACCACAAGCCTCAGAGCTGCTAAGGTTTTCAAAAGCCTAGGTGCAACGCGGGTGATCCTCGCTCGGGAGCTCAGCATGGACCGCATTGCCGAGATCGCCAGGGAGGTCGAAACGGAAATCTTCGTCCACGGCGCTATGTGTATGGCCTATTCTGGAAGGTGCATCCTGAGTGCTTATCTCACCGGCCGCTCTGCCAACCAGGGCGACTGCACCCACACCTGCAGGTGGAAGTACTACCTGGTGGAGGAAAAGCGTCAGGGGCAGTACATGCCGGTGGAAGAGGACGATAGGGGCACTTACATCATGAGCCCCGGAGACCTCTGCCTGCTTCCCCATCTGAAAGAGCTCATGGACATAGGCGTCCACTCTTTCAAGATCGAAGGCAGAATGAAGAGCGTGCACTACGTTGCAGCTGTCGCGCTAGCCTATAGGCTGGCTATCGACGCCATTCAGAGGGGAGAAGAGATTCCACAGCTCAGCTTTGATCTGGTAGACTCGGTAAGCCACAGACCATTCACGACGGGTTTCTTGTTCGGACAGCCCGAGGAAACCAGGGCCAATCAGTATGAAGGCACAAGGGATTTTGTAGCGGTGGTTGGCAGCGGACAGATTGAGGTCAAAACCATGCTGAAAACCGGCGAGATGCTGGAGATCTTGACACCTGAGGGAAAGCTGGTAGAAGTTGAGTGGCCTGAGATGTACAGAGACGGAGAAAAAGTCTTTGAGGCTCATCCCAACTGGATCGTCACTGCAGACCTCGGGGTCGCTGTCCCCGAAATGAGTTTGGTGCGGCGAAAAGTCGCAGGATCGGCCCACACTGATTAGACAAGAGAAAGCTCTGCAGCTTGATGCTGCAGAGCTTTTTAACGTTGGTGCCTTAACGGTGGGTTGTAGATGACCAGATCTAACCAACACAGCCTTTTTGGCAGTACATTGTTTCGTATAGGCTCTAAATTGATCTATGGTAACGCGATGGTGGCAAAAAGGGGAACGTTGCTTTCTACTGGTTTAGCAGTTTTGCAACGTTCCCTTTTGCTGTTCGTAGGGAATCAACACTTTACTAGAGGCAAAATGGAATTGTTTGGCTGGACCTACCTGTCGTACCACTGGGCTTGCGTGGAGTACAGCCGTGCGTACTCGCCTCCTAGGGCTAGAAGCTCGTCGTGGACGCCGTCTTCGACAATCTTCCCGTCCTTGAAAACGACGATTCTATCTGCCAGCGACGCTACGCTGATACGGTGGGTGACCATGATGACGGTGCAGTTTTTGGCCATGGCCAGGTACTTCTTGAAGACCTCCGCTTCAGCTAAAGGGTCCAGGTTGCTAGTGGGCTCGTCAAGTATGATGAAGTCCCGATTGCGGTATGCAGCTCTAGCGATGGCGATTTTCTGCCACTGACCACCGGAAAGGTCCGTTCCGCCGATGTCTTTGCCGAGAAGGGTCGTTTTCTCCGGACCTTCAAGCCCCGCAAACTCGATAGCCGTATCGATGGCTGCTTCATCTCTCTCCCTGGACACGTCGCCTAGAAATACGTTGTCGGCGATGGTAAACGAATGGAACCTTGCGGGTTCTTGGAACACGCATGCTGAAGAGTTGTATCTGTCTGACGATGGCACTTCCAGTGCGCTCGTGCCGTTTATGAGGATTTCGCCTTTCGATGGTTGGAGCGCTCCTGTGAGAAGCTTGATGAAGGTAGTCTTCCCTGCACCGTTTTCGCCGACGAATGCCACTTTTTCGCCGCGGCGTATGGTGAAACTCACGTCTTTGATGCGGTACTCGTCGGTCAAAGGATAGCGGTAGGAGACGTTTCTAGCTTCTAAAGCGTCTACTCTGAGGGGAGAGGAGCTTTTCTCAGATTCGGGCTCCTCACCGAGGTCGACGAACTCGAAAAACTGAGCGGCTTCGTGCTTTTTGGCAATGAAGCTTGCGGCGGAGGAAAACAGTTGATTCGTGCTTCCGACCAGCGTAAAGACGAGAGAGTAGACTGCGCCTAGGGCACCGACTGACAGCTCGCCTTTGGTCATGAGAATGATGGCAAAGACGTTTGCCGAGAGGGAAACCAAGTTGATAACGAAGTTGCCCAGAGTGTTTAGAATGAGGATGTTCCGCAGATTACGCTTTTCTCTAATGGTGTAGTCGTCAGCAAGCCGCTTCCATTTAACAAAGAAGAAGTCAAACAGGTTCAGTGCTTTAACTTCTTTGGCTGAGCTTCCAAGTAGGATTCCCTGGAAGTAACCGGCTTCCCGGAGGATCTTGCCGTTGTCCCGCACGAACTTGAAGCGGAGCTTGTTTTCACCGTAGACGGTGTAAAGTGTTGGGAGCGGTGCAACAAGGACGATTAGCGAAAGAAGCGGATGGTAGATGTAGAGAGAAGCGGCGGTCATTAATACCGACACGGCTTTAGCGATTAGAACGTAGCCGGTGATGATTACGCCTCTTTGAAGGGAGCTCCACTCGCCACCCATGCTATCGAAGCTGCGGTTGATGATGTCGTTGATCTTGGGAACTTCCATGTAGTCGGGGTAGAGTCTGGAGATCTTCTTGAACAGCTTGGCTTGGAATTTTTCCTGCAAGCGGTGATCCTGAACTTTGGAAAGTCGTTCGATGTCTTCTCCACCGTAGAGGTAGCGGTTGAGAAGGTCGCTCACAAACCCGAGCAGCCAGTAGATGAGGGCTAGGCCGACAATGGACAGCAGCGTTGTCATGTTGAAGGTGCCTGACTCGGCAAGGGCGTTTGCCCTGTCGATGTATCTTCCCCAGATCAGAGCAGTAATCGGCTGCAGTATGCTGAGGGCGATCGAAAGCCCTAAGAAGATACCGCACATGACCTTGGCCGAAGAGAAAACGTAGCTAAAGAGCCTTGGAAGGTAGCGTAGCTTTGGTGGGTTTTCTTTAAGAATGTCCCTTTCAAAGGTGGCGGTGCGGTCGTCGAATTTGACTTCGTACTCAGGTGTTTTGCTTTGGGGTTCCTTTTCTTTCTTACCTGCCATTTATACCGCCTCCTTTCCGGACAGACGGTACCACTGCTTCTGAGCGTTGAACATCTCCGCATAGATGCCGCCTTTTTGCATCAGTTCGGAGTGAGTGCCCATCTCTGCTACTTGTCCATCATTGATCACGAAGATCCGGTCGGTGATCATGGTTGAGCCAAGGCGGTGAGTGACCAAGATAGCGGTGCGGTCTTTAACCATGGTCGCAAACTCCCGGTACAGTTCGGCTTCGGCGATGGGATCTAGCTGTGAAGTTGGTTCATCTAGAAGGAGGACGGGTTTATCTCCCATTAGGGCGCGGGCTATAGCAATTCTCTGCCACTGACCGCCGGAAAGGTCGACGCCGCCTTCGAAGTCCCTACCCAGAAGGGTATTGTAGCTGTCGGGGTACTTCTCGGCGAACTCGGCAACTTCGGCTTTCTCAGCAGCTTCTTTAATTTTAGCAACGTTATCTACTTCATCGATATCGCCGATGCCAATGTTTTCCCCGATGGTGATGCTGTAGCGGGGGAAGTCCTGAAAGACCGGACCGAAGATCTTCGTCCTTAGACTCAGCGGATAGTCGTTTAAGTTCTTCTCGCCTATGAGAATCTCGCCCTTATCAGGGGTGAAAAGGCCGAGGAGAAGTTTGATCATCGTCGACTTGCCCTCGCCGTTTTCGCCTACGATGGACGCTTTTTCGCCTTCTTCGATTTTCAAGTTGAGGCCTTTTAAAACGTAGCGGTCGGTTCCTGGATACTTGAACCAGACGTCTCTGAACTCAATGTCAAACGATGAGGGAAGGTCGGTCTCGGTTCCAGCGGGGTCATCGGACAGCTGGAAGAACTTATCGTAGTACTCGAAGGAGTTGATGTGATATCCCGACCACTTGAAAAAGTCGGCAATGCTACCCAGATAGCCGTAAATCTCCATGAACACTAGCTTGGAAAGAGCTATAAAAAGACCTACCGTAATCTTTCCCGTTGCAAACAACACGAGGATGATGATGAGGTTTACGATCTCTCCCGCTTTGGTGATGTTGCCGCTTAGGAGAATTTGTCGGAGGTTTTTGAAATAGTAGTGCTCGTAGTCGCGGTTTCGTTCGTTAAGTCTTTTGGTGTAGGTATCTATCAGGTAATCATAGTTTCCATAGGATTTCAGCTCTTTGGTGAAGTTCCTAGATCTCAGGTAAGATCCGAGGATACTGTAGCGACGCTCTTTGTTCCAGTACTTCTCCATCTCCGTGTAGATGTTGTAGTTGACTTTTGTGGCGATGTACGTTTCGAGAGCAAAGGGTATGAGAACTGTGATCGGGAGCCACCATCTGACGTTGAAGAGGTACGCCAAGCTACCGATGCTTGCAATAAGGCATAAGCCACGCCAGTAAACGTACATCGGCCACATATGCCTAGCTGAGTTTTCGGCCCTGAAAAAGGCCTTATTGATGATCTCTACCGATTGCTCGTTTTCGAAGTGTTCGTACTTCATGGTCTTCAGCTTTTCTAGCATACGAGCCCGGTAAGCGGTTCTGAGGATGAGGAGCGAGCGGGGTTCTACGTAACCATAGATCACGCTTCCGATGATTCCTGGTAGAACCGATACGAACACGAACAAGAACAAGTAGATCGAGTATTGCGAGAAGGCCATCTCGCTTCTGGCTACAGCCAACCCGCCGTCAAATACTCTCTGGTTGACATAGACGCTAAATGGTGTGAGGACCCCGCTAAGCGCCGTCAAGACAAAGGTTATAATGACCATCAGGGGAGCTTCAGCGTAGATAATGCTGATGAGGTCCCTGTAAGCTGCGAAGATGCGCTTCAAAGCGTTTCCATCTTCTTTCCCGTAAAACTACGAACTTAGTTGGTTGTTTGCAACCTTAACACAAAGAACGTAACAACTTAGCCGAAACGTAAACAGCACCAGAAGCGTCTCCAGAAGCTCCGCTGATAGTACGCACCTGTTGACGATAACCGGTGCGATGCACTAAAGTCTTCCCTTTCAACCTCACCTCCTCTTAGTGCCGGCTTGCGGCTTTTTGCACGATGCGCATTTATAAAAATAGTAAGGCCAAAACATCTTTGGTTAGTGTTTTGTCCGGTTTTTTTTGGGACTTTTTCTGCAGTCGGTTTTGCCCTCATCTGCACTTTTAATCAATTATAGTTCAACGATCAAATGACAAAAAGAGGGCGCCAATTAGATAAGTACGCATTGCGTAAAATCAGTTGCCCTAGAAACGTTTTTACAAGCACAAGTTCGCTACTTGCGTGTGAGAGTTAAACCATGGAACGGTGTTAGTTCCCTGTTAACTGCAAAACCTATACGATGTCTGGTGTTAAAAGTAGGATTAATCCTGATCACGTCCGGCATATTGCCAAAACCTACAAGTTATTGCCGAAGGGTTCGCGATTCGAAACACCAATCCCTGTTAATAGAGAATAATCCGAAAATAGAAACTTCGGTACATGGGCTTTCAACAGCAGGAGTATTGGGTTTTTTGGGTAATTGTCTAATTGAACTGTTATATAACAGATCTAGAAGCAGTGTTCAGGGGGGTATGGTTTTGCGTTTGCTTAACATGGTTTGTTTAGCGCTCCTTTTGGTCGCCCTAAGTTCGGGATTGATTTCCGCCAGCACTTCTGCTCAGGTCATCTCCACAGGGAGTCCTTACTTGGTTGTGCCTACTGCGCTCGACAGAGAACTCGTCGAAGCTCAAAAGGCTAACTATCCCGACCAAGATGGCAAAGAACTGACCGATGGGGTTCTTGCTCCAGGAGGTTCCGGTTTCACCCATGAGGCCTGGCAGGGTTGGGCCAAGCAGGATCGGCACATCGTAACTGTCGACCTGCAGGAGGTCTGCATGGTCACGGAGGTCTCCGGGAGGTTTTTCAACTTTCCTGGTGCCGGTATCTACTTTCCAGAAAAGATCTCCGTCAGCACTTCCCTCGATGGTGAAAACTGGGAAGAGCCGCAAACTGCAATGAACAAGTTTGTGATTAACTCCAATATTGGTGCATCTCGGGAAATTGGCCTAGAGCTCGAAGAACCTGTACGAGCCAGGTTCGTCCAGCTGGAGGTGTATGTCAACGACTGGTGCTTCATCGATGAGGTCTTTGTAAAAGGGGAGAGACTTTCAGAGGTTTCAGCGGATCAAGTTATTGGTTTAGAGGAGATTGTCTCTCGCAGGCTGGGTCTTTTAGGTGATGACAGCAAAGTTGGTTGGCCGCAACCTGGGACCTCGAAGGTTGGATCCGCGCGGCACATCGCTCTGATGTTTTTCGGGGGTTTGGTCCCTGACTCTAGACAACTGAGATCTATCGACTTCCTGCCGTATGTAGGATACGTTGATCAGAACTTCCAGGTCACAGACGCCTTCTTCGATACCTTCTTGCTTCTTCCAGCAAGCATCCGCTACTACGGAGCAGAAGGTAGAGATTTCGATAACGCGCCTAATCCGTCGATCCAAGAAGATTGGGAGCTTTATCTCGACCAACTCTACAAGCCGGGTTTTCAACTCGATGCGCTAAACAGTGCAGTTCAAACAGTTAACGAGATGACATTCGGCGACATCAAGGCGAAGGTTATCATCGGTATCCCTTATCCTTCGCCTCGTCTCAACAGTTTCGGCAAGCTCCCCGGAGAAAGCAAGTCCCTGAATTTTGCCGGGATTACGACAGGGGACGGCAACAGATTCCTGGCGGTAAAGTGGTTTGTAGAAGAAGTACTGACAAGGTGGGAAGAGGCAGAACTGCCAAATCTGGAACTTATAGGCTTTTACTGGTATCAGGAAGACATTGAGTCCAGGAACTCCCCGGAGATCTTCGACCCGGTGATTAAAAACACCGCAGATCTGCTCCATGAAAAAGGTCTTTACTTCTACTGGATCCCTTACTACCAAGCTAGAGGTTTTAGAAATTGGCAGGATCTCGGCTTTGACGTTGCCATGATGCAGCCCAACTTCTCCTTCTCCGGGCTGGATCTTTCCGAAGCAGAGTACAGATTGACTCAAGCTGCAGAACTTGCATCCCGGTACGGGCTCGGTCTCCAGATGGAGCTGCACCCAGACCTGCAAAACCGCAGCATGAGAGAAAAGTACTTGGCGTACTTGGAGTACGGAACAAAACTCGGGTATCAGAACAACTCGGTGATCTGCTACTACCAGGGAGTAGACGACTTCGCTAAAGCTGCGTTCAGCGTAGATCCTGAGATCAGGTACTTGTATGACGCAACCTACAAGTTCGTCAAAGGCGAGCAGATCGGCGATTAGTGTGCGAGTATACCACAGCTTATTAGGAGGGTTGCTATGAAACGTTTAGCATTACCTTTGATCTTGCTGCTTGTACTGAGCGTACTTGCCTATGGTACGCAAATCGAGGTGTGGCTTGTAGGCCTTACAGGCGAGATGGCGGGGATTCTCTCTGACCTGGCCTACGAAACGTTCACCAGCCAAACCGGAATTGAAGTGAACATCTACATTTTGACTTGGGCCGACTACTATAACAGATCCCTGCTAGCCCTAGCAAGCAGAGATACGCCCGATATCTTTGCAGTGGGCAGTGAAGTTATGGACTTCGGCGTTCGCGGTGGACTGGTAGATCTGGCCAAGTTCAAGCCAGATGAGCTGAAAGAAGTGGAAGCGCAGCTCTTTGGTGCTCTCATGGGACCGGTATCCTTCCACGGCACTCGCTTTGGTGTTCCCTACGACAGTGGAGGGATGGTCACGGCCTACAGGACCGACATTCTTGCGGACATGGGTATGGCAGTTCCCGTCACCTGGGACGATATCTACAACTGGCAGCCAAAAGCTAACGCTCAGGGCAGAACGTTTGGCCTGTACTACGGTTCTGTAGACTACGCCTCTGAATGGGGAGCGTACACTTTGGTGACTCAAGCAGGAGGGCAGTTCTTCTCGGAAGACGGGTTCAGCAGTGCTCTGGATCGGCCTGAGTCTGTAGTAGGCTTCAAAAACTACGTGGAGCTCTTCACCAAATACAACCTGCCAAGAGCTGGAGTAGGTCTGGAACCGTTTATCAACGGTGAATGGCTCATGCTCACAGACGGTGCTTGGCTGCACTCCAACCTCATCAAGGGTGCTCCGCAGCTGTCTGGCAAGTGGGCTATCGACCTGATTCCAGGGACCAAGCGGCCAAATGGTGAGATTAACCACGGATCGTTCGTCGGTGGAACTTACCTTGCCATCTCCAGCCTATCAAAAAACAAAGAAGAGGCCTGGGAGTTTATTAAGTGGATGACATCTGCTGAAGTGCAGAGGCGGTATGCCAACACGGTTTTAGAGAGGATCACTGGAAGTATTTGGCTTCCTGCAAACCGTCAGGCACTGCGGGAAATCGCAGTTGACGACAGCTTTCGCGAGACGTTTGTCAAGCAGGCAGAGCAGTCCGCGCCTGTGCCACCTGCGATCAACGTCGCAGTTCTCTACCGTTACGTGAAGTTTGCGGTGGACAAGAGCGTCCTAAGTGGTGTGGATCCTGAGGTAGCGATCTTGGACGCTGCTAAAGAGATGAACGAGGACATGGGTAAGCGCCGCAAAGAGTATACGCGCTACCTGCAGGAACTAGGCGTATTCTAAGAAGGAACTTCTGTAAAGTGGGACAAACCTAACTGTATGGTCTAATAACATGTTTTGGAGGGGAAATGCAATGAGAACTGTGTCAGCTGTTTTGTGTGTACTTCTCCTGTGTTCAATGGCACTGGCCGCACCGAAGGTATTGTTTGAAGACGATTTCACCGGCGACCTCGATCAGTGGATCATGACCAACGCAGGTTGGGAGATCGTCGACGAAGCTTTAGAGTTCCCAATCGTCGGATTCAGCGACATTTTTACTGGAGAAGACTGGGACGACTACGTTGTGGAAGCGGAGATGACTCCTCTGGAGTACGGTCAATGGGGTTCTGTCAGGTTGTTCTTCCGTTCCTACGAACCTTTCACAGGCTATGGTCTTTCCTTCCATGAAGGTGGGTGGATCGTTCACTGCTTCCTGGGAACATACGACCAGTACAGAGTTTTGGCAGAAGGATTGGACTTGATCGTAAAGCCAGGTCAGAAGGTTCACGTTCGCATGGAAATGAAAGGCAACAAATTTGGTTTGTACCTTGACGGTACACTGGTTGCAGAGTTCGAAGACCCGGAAGACACTTACTTTGATGGCGGTATAGGCTTCCGAGCCGATAACGCTGCACTAAGAGTCGACAACGTAAAAGTCACTGCATTAAGATAGTTCTGCGCCTTCTAGGGCGATAAAAGGAAAAGGGAACCGATAAGTTTTGTGCTTATCGGTTCCCTTTGTATTTGCCTCGTTATTACATATTTTTGTGCTTCTTGATGAAATCCATGAACTGCTGCCAGTCATACCTGCTGAAGTAATGGGTGCCCTCTCTTAAGTGGTAGCCTACCCAACCTTCATGCAGCTTTTCTCCTACCTCTGGGAAACGGTCAGGATGGACGAAGCCCTTTTCTCCTGAAAGCTCGAAAGCAGGACTTGCGGCAACGCAGGCTAGATACTCAGAGTACGGGTCTGCCCACACGTCTTCGACGGCACTAGATACGTAAACTTTTCGTGGGGCAATGGCAGCTATAAGGAAATGCTGATCAAAGGGCATGGAATGCTCGTTGTCTATATACTTCTGATAGTTGGGACAGAACCAGTAGGGGCGGATGGTTGCAATTACTCTGATGTCTTCACCCTGCTTATCTCTGGAAATGGCAGCTCCGCTGCAGCCTGAGTTGTTGGAGATAGCAAAGGCAAAGCGCTCATCAAATGCACCGGCAACCAGTGCGGTTTTCCCTAGCCTTGAGTGGCCAACCACCGCAACGTTTTTCAAATCTACGCACTCTAGAGTTTGGATGTAGTCCATGATCCGCATTGCTGCCCATGCCCAAATGGAGATTTTACCAGGTGAAGTAGGGGTTCTCTCTCTTCCCTGATACATCACTCCGGCAAGGCCATGGGCGAAGTCGTCTTCATCTGAGGTTACATCCTTGTAGCAGAAGCTGAACACTGCAAAACCGTTGTCACAGACCTCTTCAACGGGCATATACTTGTTGGGGTAGGGTTCAAAAAAGTTGATGTGCACAAACGCAGGACACGGCCTTACCGCTTTAGGTATGGCAGCGTAGAACGGGAAGGAGTAGCTGCCACTATCAAGTTCGACCGTGAGCATAATCTTGTTCAGTACAACTTTCCCAGCGCAGTAGTTCTCTTCAGTTTCGACGATTTCGAAGTCAATGCTTTTTGGGGGCTCGTAAAGCTCACCGTATTCTTCTTCCGCAAGGATACGTAGGAGTTCTTGCCTTCTTTCAGACCATCTGTCTGAGGAGACCTTGCTTCCGTCTAGAAACGTCAACACGTCAGGGAGTTTTCTGCGCTTTAGCTCTTCAACTAACATACAAACACCTCGACAGTTCTGACACTTTTTGTTCTTGTTAAGGAGTTCAAGAACTGGAGGTTTTTCCCTGCACCAAAAAGCTCTGCTTACGCTTGAGGCGGTTATGGGTGCTACTTAGACAGCAGGGGGAAAAGCATCCGGAGTGTACTTATTAACCATCAGGAGATACGTTCAGTGCAGAGGTTTTGTGCCCGCACCATCACTTGGTGTCCGTTGCGGCAAAAGGAAGGAAAGGGGAGAGCTTAATGATCGAAGACATGCTAAAAGAGCGCAGCGACAATGAGGAGTTGTTTTACAAAATCATAGACTAAGCAATGGATATGGAGATAGGTTACGGCAATCTGGATGAGAACGAAAAGTCTTCTCCCAAGTGGGTAAACTGCCAATGGAGGTAAACAGTGGCAGGTTTGATCAATACTTTTTAGACACCGATGGGCAGTATGCCAGAGACACTCTGCAGTTTTTAACTTTGATCGGTGAAGCTGAGTTTTCCAAGCTGCTTGCCGATGCGATAGATATCTATGAGTCCGATCAAACCGATGATGATAAGTACGACGTATACTCTGAACTTGACAACTCTTTTTACCAACTGAAAAGTAGCGTTTACGAGGACTTGTATGACAGGTGCATGAGCTATGTAAGAAAACAAGTAGAGTGATGACCTGGTCGGAACCTTGCCTCTTGACATGGTGCCGCAAAAGGCGGAGAATATGAAGGTGAACTACAGTATCCAAAACGGAACTAAAACAGCGTTGGTTGATGACAATAACAGGTTGCAAGATTTGGTTGGTAGCATACCACTCAGCACTTGTTCCTGCTTCCCGAAAAAGTTTGCAAAACAGACTTTGGTTGCTCTAGAAGGTGAAGGAATATCAGCTTTCGCGAAGAAGTATACTTCTGTAGTTTAGGATGCAGAAGTGCAGTGACAATGTAGCAGCTGCACAGTAAGTTCGGAGTGTGGCGCAGCTTGGTAGCGCGCTTGGTTCGGGACCAAGAGGCCAGGGGTTCAAATCCCCTCACTCCGACCATTCACGAAGCACACAGATAGTACACTAGTTGATACATAATAACCGCATTGATTGGGTCAGTTGCTTCTTCCAAAAAGAGAGCAGACTGACCTTTTTTCGCACGGCAAGAGGGAGGATACGAAGAAGAGTCTGCGTCTCTTAAACCAGAACTGTGCTTGAGAAACAAAGGTCGAAGGAGACAGGAGACGATGATCTTGCGTTTCAGATGTGCAAAAACAGGTCGCAGGTCTTGCTCATTGCTCTTATGTTTGTCTTAATAACAAGCACTGTTTTAGGACACAGCTATCCTCTTGAACACGGCAAGGTATACATAGATGAAGAGGGTTTTTACAGCGTATCGTTTTATGATGACAATGGGAACTTGATTTGGACCTACCAGTTTCCGAGGGAGCGGGAGCTTCACGTGTCTGTCCTTGATGAAAGGCTAATCCGGGTTAGCTACTGGATTGGCAGTCCCGCTTGGTATGAATTCTTTTTTGATACAGTGACTTATGAGTTTTCTCCGACGTACTTTAATCCAAGTTATACCGGTCAAGGTACTGTTATGTATAGAGAAGGAGACGACAATCTAATAATTAGAGACATTTTTGACGGAAACGGCTTTTACATTGAAATAACTAGGAACTTTTCACCAACTGCAGTACCATCTAATACCGTTATAGAGATCAAACCATCGGGTGAAGGATGGTTAACTGGAAACAGGTTCCGCTTAACAGATCCGTTTCGTAGAACTAGCCCAGTTGGTTTAGTCCGAAATCAACCACGTTTGTTCTGAAGGGCATTAGCATTCCGCCATTGATACTGCCTATACCAAAATAGTTCTGAGGCCCACGTACAGGCACGAGGGGCCTCTTTTTTTGCATATACTGTAGTCTAACTGACTTGAGGAGGTTGAAGCTATGGTCTTTAGGCCAAGGCTTTGGCTCGGAGCGCTTTTGTTCGTTTCCCACGTCTCCGGCGGTACCTTCCCCCGACCTCTTGAGCCTGAGGAAGAAGAAAAGCTGATCCAAAGACTGCAACAGGGAGACGAAGAGGCGCGCAGGATTCTGATCGAAAGAAATCTTCGTTTAGTAGCTCACATTGTTAAGAAGTACTGTGAAAAAGGCGAGGACAACGAAGACCTAATCTCCATTGGCACAATTGGTTTGATAAAAGGTGTAAACACGTTTGACCCCGAAAAAAGCTCCAGACTAGTTACGTATGTGGCAAGATGCATCGAAAACGAGATTTTGATGCATTTTCGATCAGCCAAGAAAACCAGACTAGAACAACACCTCTACGACCCTATCGGTGCAGACAAGGAGGGCAACGAACTGTCCCTTATGGATGTCATACCAGCTGATGAACTGGTGCTAGACGAAGTGGAAGACCGCATGGAAAAGCAAAAGTTGTATGAGAAGTTAGCTTATTTAACTCCAAGAGAGAAGTTGATCCTCAAGCTCCGTTACGGCCTTGTGGACGGAGTGCGCCACACACAAAGGGAGATTGCAAGACTCCTCGGCATTTCCCGTTCCTACGTCTCGCGCATTGAAAAGGTTGGGGCGTATAGCACAAAAACGAATCTATGACATTAACCGGAAAAACAGGGGAAACTTTGAGGCGTGGAGAACAAAGATGTGTGTTTATTAATTTGAAGAGGGGGAGAGAGAATGAAGAAAAAGGCTTTGTTGATTCTTACTTTAGTGCTGGTCTTTGCTTTGGGAGTCTACGGGGAAGTGCTCTACACGCAGAACTTCGATGACGGCAAAATGCCGGAAGACTTCAGACCTATTGAAGGGACATGGGTGGTTCAAGACGGACGGATAATCGGCGACTCACCTACAGGTTCTATTCAAGGGCGCGTAGTCTTTGGTCCTGATCTTAAGGATTTCGTCTACTCAGTAGACGTGACTTTCTTAAGTGCAGTAAATGACAGCCGCTGGATGTCCATTTTCTTTAGATCCACGCCAACCGGTATGGCGCCGTATCACATGTTCACCATCAGGCAGAACGCAACGGCATCTAACGGTACTGAACTTGCTTTCAGACATCCCAATGGAAACTGGGACGTCAGGAGGACTGCCGCTTACAAAGAACGCTTTGCCATCGGTAAGACCTACCGGGTCAAAGTCGCGGTCACCGGGAACTACTACTTCTACTTTATTAACGACGAGCTGATGTTTGCAGCTTATGAGACAGGCTTTAGAGAAAGCGGCATTTTCGGTCTCCACGTAAACGGCTGCCGAGTTGCTTTTGACAATATTGTTATAGAAAGCTACAACAGCGCAGATTACAAAGAGTTCGAAGAGATGGTGGCAAAAGAAATCAGGCCTATACTGCCTAGAATCGTTGCCCACAGGGGGAACTCCTCAGTTGCTCCTGAAAACACCCTGGCTGCCATCCAGTCCGCTATCGATGTAGGAGCAGATATGGTCGAGATCGACGTTTATCCAACTAAAGATGGTGAAATCGTCCTCCTCCACGATGGAACCCTTGATCGCACCACAAATGGTACCGGCAGCGTATCCAACTACACTCTAGCAGAACTCAAAGAGCTAGATGCAGGTTCCTGGAAATCCTTGAGGTACAGAGGGGAGAAGATTCCTACTCTCAGAGAAGCGTTGGAACTTGCTAAAGACAAGATTCGTGTAGTAATTGAGTTGAAGACCACCGGACAGGAGCGGAAGGTGCTCGAGATCATCGATGAGCTGGGCATGAGAGATCAGGTGGCAATAATCTCGTTCCACACCACAGCAGTGCGCACGTTCCGTCAGATTGCCCCAGATATCCCTGCTGCAATTCTTATCGGAAGTGCCAGCTCCTACGCTCAGATCGAGAACATTGCCAAACAGGCAAACACCACCATACTCGACCTCAGTTACAGCCTTATCGATAAAGACTCTGCAGTCTACTTCATTGAAAGAGGCTACTCCCTCTGGGCATGGACTGTAAACAACGAGGCTGTAATGGAAAGAATGGCTGAGTGCGGTGTAGTCGTACTGACCACCGACGAGCCGGCAGCGGCGCTAAAACTTTTAAGAACTTCTAACAAATAAACATTGGGCGGGATCACCCGCCCAATGTGCTGATTATCACCATTTTCAGGAGGTTAACGAATGTTTTTACTAGTACTCCTTTTGACGTTTCTGGTTTCGGTCGGGGTCAATGCTGAACCTACCAATCTAGCACTAGGCAAGCCATATACCATCAATATCGAAGCAGAAAGCAGGTACAGAGACTTCGGGAACCTAGAAGCCACAGACGGTAAAAGGGGCCTAAATAGCATCTTCAACGCAGCCTGGCAAGGACATGCCCAGAAGGAATACCGCATTTTGGTGCTTGATCTGGGGGCAACTTACGAGATCGACAGAGTGGAGATGGGTTTCATTCAGGATCAGCCATCCAACGTCTGGGTGCCAAATAGCCTGTCTCTAGCGGTTTCGGATGATGGGATAAACTGGCAGGTGGTAAACGAAGAGATCTACGAAGGCCTGTCTTCGGAAAACCAAACAGCTATCCGTACCATCGCCGCTAATCAAGCTACAGGTAGGTACGTGGCAGTGTTTTTCGGTGTGAACTTTTGGGTCTTCTTTGACGAGATTGAAGTCTACGGAAATCCCGTCTCCCTCGGCAACGACGGCGAATCAAACCTGGCAAACGTCGACTTCGACGCACTGTACCGGGGATTTTTGAGCACTGTTAACGTCGACTACTTTAAAGCAGTTGAAGGAGACCTGATGCGAGTATCAGAGGAGACCGGTTGGGCCCACGACATTCTTCTGGTCTACGATCAAGCATCTGGCATAGTTTGGAACGAACACTACGCCCTGCCGTATGTCGCTTACCTAGATGAAGATCTGCAGCCAAAGGACTGGTTCTTCGACACCTTCCTTTTCTTGGCTCTGACTGCTCCTGGAGGGTACAACTTCGCTGCATACTCCGTAACCGATAAGACCCACTGGGATTGGTGGCTGGATCGGGTGTTTGCCGATGGACAGGGGTTTGATGCGTTCAACAAGGCGGTTATCACTGTCGGGCAAGCACTGGGAGATGAAGAGTACAAAGCCAAGGTCATCGTGATGATTCCCTATCCAACAGAGCTACCCAGCTTGCCTTTCGATCCCCACAACCCGGGAAAACTGAATCCGGACGTCGTTGGGATGGAAGAAGCAGCTAGAAACAGGCTTGAGGTGGTCAAAGAGTACATCGACGAAGTCCTTACACGGTGGAATGAGAAGAACTACAGCAGACTTGAACTGATCGGGTTCTACTGGCTTTCAGAGAACCTCGATTCCGCAGGTTTTGACAGGTTTTACCTCCCGGATATTGGGGCATATGTACGGACGTGTGGCCTGAAGTTCTACTGGATACCCTGGTACATGGCTCCAGGTTACAGAGAGTGGAGAGAGTTGGGCTTCGATGCAGTAATGATGCAGCCGAACTACATGTTTACCGACATTCCCAACAAGTCCAGGTTCGTGTTTGCTGCAGCTGAGGCCAAAAAGTACCAGCTGGGTCTGGAATTCGAGTCTTCGTCAAAGATACTTCGCAGCGCTGAAGACAGAGAGCTCTACTACGACTACCTCAGAGCCGCAAACACCTTAGGTTATGGCAACGACATTCTCAGAGGCTATTATCAGGATGTAACTCTCTACTACCAGGCAGCTCATAGCAAGGACCCTGAAGTTAGAAGAATATACGATGCAACCTACGAATTTGTAAAGGGAACCTACACGGAAAAATTCGAAGATTAACCGGGCAGAACTTCTAGACTTCTACGTAGTCCGAGAGTTTTTGCTTGTCTGCAATTTGGTGGGNNCTCATATTTGCTTTTCTGGGTAAGATTGCCTATTTTAACAATCTACAGAGGTTTTCTGGTTTTCTAGTGCAGGACAAATCTCCGAAACGATAGTAGTAAATAAAGCAAGATACGCGATGTTCTAAATTGCCGGCGATGATCAAATGATCGATACTTGATGGAATGTGCAGGAGGCGTTGACGATCGAAACAAGTTTCGTTTTGCCATTGGGAGATATGACCGTGGCGATTTCTAGTGCAACTGAGCTTATTGAAAAACGGCTCGACGGACACAACAAGAGAGTGGCCTATATTGCCTATCGGCTGGCAGCCCAGCTGGAAATGGCTTTTGATGACCTCATAGACGTTATTATTAGTGGCTTGATCCACGATGTGGGAATCATCGGTATAAAAAATGCAGCTAGTCTCTTTGAACTGGATAAAGAAGACATTCTTCATGCTGAAGTTGGGTACAGGCTGCTGAGGACTATACCGGAGCTATCTACCATCGCGTTGATCGTCAGAGGTCATCACGGCGAGTACCAAAGGGTTGCAGAGAGGGAACCTAGGCGGGAGGTTTTTTTGTCCCAGCTGCTGAGCTTGGCAGACCGTGTCGATGTCCTTCTGGACTATGAGAGCGATCCTCTCAGTCAGATCGACGGAGTTTTGGAGGCCCTCGACCGCAGAAAAGGCACGAGGTTCCATCCGGAAATAGTAGAAGCCTTTGCCGAGCTAGCGAAGGTAGAAGCTTTTTGGTTCGACCTTTTCACAATGAACTTTGTGGACAGGCTCGTAAGCATTGCCAATGAAAGAAGCCTCTACTTAGACGACGACGGCCTGTTAAGATTCGGCCGGTTTTTCAGCCATGTCATTGACTTTAGGAGCCACTTCACCTCAACCCACTCCAGCGGAGTTGCAGCCATCGCGGTGTTTTTGGCCGAAAAAAGCGGATTTCGAGGCCGTGAATTGACTCTGATGAAGATTGCCGGGTATCTTCACGATGTAGGGAAGCTGGCTGTACCCAACTACATCTTGGAGAAAGACGGCTACCTAACCAAAGATGAACTGAACGTTATCAAGAGCCACACCTACTACACCAAGGTGATCTTGGAAAAGATTAGGGGCTTTGAGGAAGTCGCACTTTGGGCAGCGCTGCACCACGAGAAACTCGACGGCTCCGGCTACCCATTCCACCTTAAAGGGGAAGAGATACCCTTAGGTGCAAGGATTATCACCGTTGCCGACATCTTTACAGCTCTTAATGAAGACAGGCCTTACAGAAAAGGCGTCTCGGAGAACGAGACGGCTATGATACTCACAGAGATGGCACAGAAAGGCTGGATTGACGCTGCTATTGTCAATTTGGCGATCAGCCATTACAGCGAGATCAGGGATCTCTGCCTCAGGGAGCAGAAGCTAGCTGGAGAAAAATACCGAGACTTTTGGGGTGTGAGCACAAAAACTGGTATGGTACATCTGCAAAGTGAATAGGTTTTTATCGGGGGATCGTATGCAAATCACCTGGATAAAAACGGAAAACGAAGACCAGGCACTAAAAGCCTGGTCTCTCTTTACAGATCTGCGTCTTGAGGAGGATTTCCATGAGGGTCCTGATCTACACAAGGGTAAGCACTCAGGGACAGAAGGAAGGCTACAGCTTGGAAAGTCAGAAGTCAGCGTGCTTAAAAAAGGCCGAGGAGCTCAGCGCTGAAGTCATCTACCATCTAGAAGATACCTACACCGGAGCGGAGCTAGAAAGACCTGCATTGAACCAGCTGCGGGAGTTGGTGCAGAGTCGCCAGATCGATGCTGTCATCTGCCTTGATCCCGACAGGCTCAGCCGGAACCTTGCAGATCTACTGCTTCTGACAAGCGAGATGGATCGTTCCAATGTGGAGCTGGTGTTTGTCAACTTCACTTGGGAGTCTACACCTCTTGGCAGGCTCTTTTTGGAGATGAGGGGCGCTATTGCCGAGTTCGAACACGCACTAATCCGTGAACGCACCTTGAGGGGAAAACGCCAAAAGGCAAGGGAAGGCCGCCTGCCGAGTTTTGTAGAGCCCTACGGTTACCGGTTCAACCCCAAAGACGACTGTTTGAACGTGGTCCAGCGGGAAGCTGCAGTTGTTTCCTACATCTTTAGGGAGTACAATAGAGGCTGTAACAGCGGCAGGATCCTTGCAGAGAAGTTGAACAAGCAGAGGATCCCTGCTCCTTCAGGTGCCAAATGGCATCCGTCGACGGTTCTACGCATCTTATCGAACAGAACATACCTGGGCGTTCTTGACGTAGGAGGGATTGAAATTGAGGTCCCGAAGCTCATAGGCGAAGAAGACTTCGCCAAAGCCCAGGAAATCAAAGCACTAAACCGCAGGCGATCGCTGCGCAGGACAAAGAAGGAGTACCTTTTGCAAAACCTGCTTACCTGCAGTCTGTGCGGTTCGTCTCTTAAGGTCTCCGCCCACTGCGTGCGGGGGAAGTCCTACAGCTACTACGTCTGTCCGAAAAGACGGGGAAAACTCTGCTTACTCAAACCGCTGCCTACAGAGGCTCTGGACCATCTGGTGTGGGTGGAGTTTGAAAAGCGCTTTGCTCATGCTGCTCCCAAGTTCCGAGAGTACGAAAAAAAGCTGGAAAAAGATCGCAGGGAGCGACTGCTAGAGAGTAAAAACAAAGAGCTTGGTAATATTAAGCATAGAGAGGAAAAGCTACTGGATTTGTTGCTCTCTGGCGTAATTAACCCGGAGGTATACAGGGAAGAGAAAAAAAGTGTAGAAAGAAGTAAAAAGGTTTTGCTCGAAGATATTGAAAGGCTAGGGCAGGAGGTTCCAGATGCGCCGTATTCCACAAAGGTACCTCCAAACCTGC
The DNA here is from genome assembly GCA_001512545.1 of Clostridia bacterium DTU065. Taxonomy (GTDB): domain Bacteria; phylum Bacillota; class DTU065; order DTU065; family DTU065; genus DTU065. Next base: position 30,030 of record LFSI01000066.1, read on the forward strand.
GCAAGAAAGCTTTGGAGATTTTTACCGAAAAAATTCTTGTAACAGCAACCGGCGAGATCCGGGTTTACGCACTGATCTAGGCATTTGCGCTATCTGACCCACTCATTGAGAAGAGAGCCATATGCAAAATCCACAAAGCAATGCTCCTGGACGGTTACAAGTGACGAGGAGGAAGTAATGAGTCGTTTAATTCCTAATAGATGGTATGACAAAATATGGCATATTCCAGTGAAGGACCTGGCAGATATTGGCATTAAAGGCGTTATAGTGGACTTGGATAACACTTTGGTTCCCTGGAAAAAGGACCCTTCGCACGCAAGCCAAGAGACGAAAGAGTGGCTGAAGAAGGCCCAGGATGCTGGGATGGACATCTGCATCGTCTCTAACGGAGGAAGCAGCAGGGTGCAGAGCTTTGCTGCTGAACTCGGTATCAAAGCTGTGGCAGGGGTCCCCAAGCCCCGGCGTACGCCTTTTCTCCGGGCTATGTCGCTGATGGGTACAAGCCCCAAGGAAACCGCGGTCATCGGTGACCAGCTCTTTACCGATATCCTCGGAGGCAACAGGGCCGGATGCTACACCATACTGGTTACACCTCACGATGAAAAAGAGTTTTTTTATACGAGACTTGTCAGGATTTTAGAGCGAAAGGTGAAAGAACGCCTTCAGAAAAAAGGGGCGTTTCCTGAGAGAAAGGTGAACGGTGATGAAAACCTGTAAGGGATGCGGTATCGATCTGCAGACAAACGACCCGAACCTACCGGGCTACGTTCCCGAGAACGTTTACGAGAAAGCTGAAGTGTGTCAGAGGTGTTTTCGGCTGACCCACTACGCCGACTATACGGCGTCACCTCTTTCTGAAGAAGATTTCATGGATGCGGCAACGAAAGCGCTGGACGGCGCCGACACCGTTTTCCAGGTTTTCGATATCATCGATTTTGAGTCCAGCCTGAACCCGACCTTTGAAAAACTTTTGTTCAGAAAGAATACTGTAGCTGTGGTGACAAAATACGATCTTCTTCCAGAGATAGTCTCTGAAAAAGACGTGGAGGAATGGGTCAAAAAGCGGGTTCCCTACGCCGATGCAGTGGCAGTAGTAAGCGGCAAAAAGGGCTGGGGCATAGATAAACTTAAGGACATGAGGGGCCGTGTCACGGCAGTGGTGGGAACCACCAACGCTGGAAAATCCACGCTGATTCAAAGGCTTGTCCAAGGGGCAAAGCCTACGGTTTCACCGTCACTAGGAACTACTTTGGGGAACCTTACCTTTGAAGATGAAAAAGGCGTGATTGTGGACACCCCGGGTTTAAAGCCAAACGGACGACTGCTGGAGATGCTGTGCCCTGTCTGCAGTGCGAGTCTTGTGCCAAACAAAAGGCTGAACAGCAAGCTCTTCCAGCTTAAACCAGGCCAGGGGCTTGCCCTGGGTAATCTCTTTTATCTGAGTTTAAAGAGTGAAAATCCCGTGGTAGTCATGGCTTACGTACCGGAGTCCGTCTCTATTTCCCGCGTCAACAGGGATAGAGCTGAGAGCTTTCTGGAAGAAGCAGGTGCCCCAGATGCCATTCCCTGCGCAGAGTGCAAGCCAAAGATAGTCTTTGAAAAAAGGGATCTCAGGGTCGGCGATGAGGATCTGGTAGTTCCGGGGCTCGGCTGGGTATCTTTCAGGCATACGCCTGCATCTTTTGAGGTGATCTGTCCTAAAGGTTTGGGACTGCCAAGAAGATCGCCTCTTGTAAGAAGAGGAAAGCATACAACCACCGGTAAGAGAATAAGGTAAATTAACAGATGATCATAATTACTACTAATGAATCAAAAATGAGGGAGCGATTGTTTCTCCGGGTTTTAAGGCAGAGAGATCTAGCGTTTTCTATTCGCTCCGAGCTTAAGCCAACTGTTGTTTTCACTGGTTCGTCCTCCTTTCGCGCAATTGGCAACCTCATTTTTAAAGCTTAGGGGGGAAGAGAAAAATGGAGATTTTCGAGCAGATCACCAAAGACGATGCGAAAGAGATCCTCGAGGTGGCACTTTCTGGAGGAGGAGATTTCGCCGATCTGTACGTTGAAAGCAGAACGGCAACTAGCATTTTGTGTGAAGAAGATCGCATAGAGAGCATCTCAACCGGCATTGATTGCGGTGCCGGGATCAGAGTTGTCGACGAAGATAGAGTACTTTACATCCAGACCAACGACCTAACTATCGAAGGTCTTAAAAAAGCTGCCGAGGAGGCAGCGCTGGCAGTAGGCAAGAGCAGAAAGGTCAACCCCAAAGAACTCGTTGAAAGCGACCTTGTGGAAAGCACGGTGGAAATCGATCCAAGCGCAGTGCCAATCAGCGAGAAGACCGAAGCAGTGCTTGCTGCAAACAACGCGTGCAGGGCTTGCTCTGACAAAATCGTTCAGGTTACAGTGGGCTACGTAGACGGGAAGAGAGAGATCCTGATCGCTAACTCCGAAGGCATTTTTACCAAAGAGAGCAGAGTTTCGACGAGGTTCTCTGTAAACGCAGTGGCCAGGGACGGTGATGTGGTCCAGACCGGCTATGAATCTAGAGGCGGCGTTCAGGGTTTTGAAGTCATGAAGGGCGCCGAAGAACTGGCACAGATCGCAGGAGACAGAGCGGTGAAGATGCTCAGCGCAAAACCGGCTCCTGCAGGTAAAATGACCGTTGTCATGAGCTCTTCTGCCGGAGGAACCATGGTTCACGAGGCCTGCGGACACGGCTTAGAAGGCGATCTGGTGTACCGCGGCATGAGTGTCTACGCAGGCAAGCTCGGCGAGGTTGTGGCTTCAGAGAAAGTCACGGTTATTGACGATGCCACCATGGAGGGTAAGTACGGCTACTACGGTTACGACGACGAAGGTACCAAAGGCCAGAAGACCGTGCTTATTGAAAACGGCGTTCTGAAAACCTACATGACGGACCTCCGCTACGCCAAAAAGCTGGGTCTAGAGCCTACAGGAAATGGCCGGAGGCAGTCCTATGCCCACAGACCTGTGCCTAGGATGAGCAACACCTACATTGCAGCAGGCACCGACGACCCCGATGAGATCATCCGGTCGACGGAAAAGGGACTTTTTGTCACGAAAATGGGCGGAGGCCAGGTCAATACAACAAACGGAGAGTTTGTTTTTGATGTAGCCGAAGGCTATCTCATAGAAGATGGAAAGATCGGACCTTTGGTTAGAGGAGCAACGCTGATCGGCAACGGTCCGCAGGTGCTCAGAGACATTGAAATGGTTGGAAGCGACTTGGGTTTTGCCATTGGCGTCTGCGGTAAAGAAGGTCAGGGAGTTCCGGTATCCGACGCACAACCTACCATCAAAATCAAAAGCATGACCATTGGCGGCTTGGTTGAGGAGGAAGACAAATGAACCTAAAAGAGATCAAAGAGATAGCGATGCGAGCTCCTCAATTAGGTGCACAGGCAGAGATCTTCGTAATGCGCAGTCAATCGCTATCCCTGCAAGTGTCCGATCAGAAGCTCGAAAACATGGATAGGAAGAACACCCAGGGGGTAGGCATCAGAGCTCTCGTTGACGGCAGAATGGGCTTTGCTTTCAGCACAGTTCTCTCGAAGGAAAGCGTTGAGTATACCCTCAGACAGGCCATTGAGAATGCGAAAGTGACAGCACCAGACCAGTTCAACATCCTGCCCGGCAAGAACGTTGCCATCGGGGAGAAGGAAACCCTTGCCGATGTCAGCTTTGAGGAAAAACTGGAAAACCTCATGCTCGCTGAAAGAAAGGCCAAAGACTACGATCCGAGAATCGTTAAGGTACAGCGTGTAGGCTACAGCGATTCTTTGGCAGAGATCATGATAGCAAGCTCTGAAGGCGTAGAAGCAGAGTACACCAACTCCTACTACAGTGCTTATGTTTCCAGCCAAGCAGAGGAAGACGGCAATGTGGAGATGGGAACCAGCTACGATGTGGTCAGAGACTTTGCCAAAATCAACTTCCGCAACCTAGGAGAAGAGTCGGCAGATAAAGCCGTCTCCATGCTCGGTGCAAAGCCGATTGCCTCTGAAAAACTTCCTGTGATTTTAGACAGAGAAGTGGCAACTAGCGTTTTGGAGATCGTGGCCGATATCCTCTCAGCACGAGCGGTGATCAAGAAAAAGTCCTTGTTTGAAAACAAGCTCGGCACCAAAGTTGCCTCCCCGTTAATCACCATCATCGACGATGGTACTCTCCAGGATGGGGTGGCCACGGCCATCGTGGATGACGAGGGAGTGCCAACCCAAAGGACCGTTCTTATCGACAGTGGCATCCTCACCAGCTATTACCACAACAGCTACACTGCGAACAGAATGGGTGTAGCTTCAACAGGGAACGGAGTTCGTTCCGGTCCTAGTGGCACTGTGGGCTGCGGACCGACAAACATCTATATCCAACCTGGAGTAACTTCCAAGGAAGAGATGATCGACTCGCTAAACCGCGGTCTTATGATCACCGATGTCATGGGCCTACACACAGCAAACCCGATTTCCGGCGATTTCTCACTTGGAGCATCGGGCTTTCTCATTGAAAGCGGAAAGCTAGTAAGGCCTGTAAGGGGCATTACCATCGCCGGAAACCTGGTGGATCTCCTCTCGAGGGTGGTCAAGGTCGGTAGCGACCTGAGGATGTACGGCTCGTCAGGTGCGCCAACGCTGCTCGTGGACGGACTTAGTATAGCCGGAGAATAAAAAACGGGCGAAAGCCCGTTTTTTTTGAAACAAACTTTGCCAACCATCGTATGAAGAAGTGAGGTGAAGCTGGTGCTTGTAGGACTCTTGGGACATCCCTTAGAACACTCTCTGTCGCCTTTGATGCATAACGCGGCGATGAAAACACTGAAAATTGAAGGAAAATACTTATTGTTTGACGTATCTGAAGATAGTTTGAAAAAATCCGTTGAAGGATTATGTGCTTTAGGAGCAGTTGGTTTTAACGTTACCATACCCTACAAAAGGAAAATCATCGATTTACTGGACGAGATCACGCCTCAGGCTGCCGAGATCGGAGCGGTCAATCTCGTCTACAAAAAAGACGTAGGCGGGAAAGCTGTCTACGTAGGCGACAACTCCGATGCTCCGGGATTTATCGCCTCACTGCAAAGTGCAGGTGTGGACCTGCACCAAAGGAGGGCGCTTGTGCTCGGTGCAGGCGGAGCCGCACGGGCAGTGGCAGCGGGTTTGAAAAACGAGGGGGTTGAGGTGATCGTTGCCAGCAGAAGAAAGCCCGAGGAGAGTTTCTGGAACAGATTCCCTTGGGAAGAACTCCGCAGGGATCTGGTCGTGGATGCGGATTTGGTGGTAAACTGCACACCGTGTGGAATGTACCCTAATGTTGACGACGAACTTATCGTCAACCCCGCAAGCTTTCCTAAGAAGACTTGCTTTTGCGATATCGTTTATAACCCACTGAAAACCAGGTTTATCCAGGTTGCCCAGGAAACAGGACACAAAACGGTAACGGGAGAAGGTATGCTGCTTTTCCAGGGAGCGATCTCATTTACAAAATGGTATGGTCAAGAAGCGCCAATCGGCGTAATGAAACAGGTGCTACTCAGCTACTTGCAAGGAGGAGAGAACTGAATGATTGAATCCAGAGAACTGACGAAAAAGTTCGGCAATGTTACCGCAGTGAACAGCGTTTCCTTTGACGTAAAAGAAGGAGAACTTTTTGCTTTCCTAGGGCCTAACGGCGCTGGAAAAACAACCACCATCAAGATGCTTTCAGGCCTGCTTATCCCCACAAGCGGAGCTGCATTTATTGATGGCGTCTCAGTTATCGACAATCCTGTAGAAGCTAAAAAGCGGATCGGCTTTGTGCCCGATCAGCCCAACGTGTACGACAAGCTTACACTAAGAGAATTCCTGGATTTTGTGATCAGCATCTACCGCGTTGACCGCAAAAAGGCACAAGAGACGGCTGAGGAGTACCTGGAGATCTTTGACCTAGCCGATCGCCAAGACGAACTTCTGGAAGGCTACTCCCACGGTATGCGGCAGAAAGCTAACATCATAGCCGCACTCATCCACGAACCGAAAGTAATGTTCCTGGACGAACCCACTGTAGGACTGGATCCCCGTTCTGCCAGATTGATCAAGGATATCCTGCGGAAGCTTACTGCTGAAGGCAGAACCATTTTCATGTCCACGCACATCCTGGAGATTGCCGAGGAGATGGCAGATCGAGTCGGGATTATTAATAAAGGTTCTCTGAAGTTTATCGGTACTGTCGAAGAGCTGAGGAAAGCCCAAGGTAAAGATGGCTCCTTGGAAGACCTGTTCTTGGAGCTTACTGCAAGCGAAGAAGACAAAGAACTCATCAGCCAGCTTAGGGGGTGAGAGGGTTGCAAGAATACCTACTGCTTTTAAGAAACAGTGTTCGCGTCTGGTTTACATCA
>LFSI01000066.1:36490-76496 GCA_001512545.1 Clostridia bacterium DTU065
CATCCTGTTGCAGACGATGCTGGTTACAGTAGCGCAGCTCTTGAGCCTTGCAACTCTTATGTTTCTCTTCCTTACGGGAATGCGGGTCATTTTCGAATACCTGTATGACTCTCCCGATGTCCATTTCCTTCTGGCCACACCTCTTAAGGTGGAAAACATCTTTGCAGCAAAATTCACCGAGTGTTTGGCCTTGATCTTTATATCCATCAGCTTTATGACCCTTGCTCCCATGATCGGGCTGGGCATTACCTTCAAAGCTGGGTTTGCCTACTATCTGGTGATGGTCATCAGCTTCCTTGCTGGCTTTGTGCTCTTTGGCTCGCTGTCGGCACTGTTTCTGCTGCTCATCATGAGGTATGTCCCCGGACAGCGGTTAAAGAAGGTGCTTATGTCCCTCACATTGGTGATGGCCTTGGTGATTGTCTTTATTACCCAGGTGTTCTCTTCTGGTATGATGAACATCACAGAAGAAGAGCTCGTCAATGTTATCTACGGTTTGAGTGACCTGGGCTTGAACAAAGCAAGCTTTCTACCTCACGTATGGATGGCAAAATCCAGTATCGCCGCTTTACCCAGCTCTACCATCAACCTGTGGGCTAACCTCTTACCGCTGCTTTTGGTGTCCAGCTTAGTTTTCTGGTTGACGGTGAAGGTCTCGGCCAGACTCTATCTTGCAGGGTTTGCCGCAGGCACCGAAGTTGACGTCCAGAAGAAGAAGAAAGCTGTGAAAGCTGAGCCCAAAAAGGAAGTTAAAACAGCCAGTCCTTTCGGGGCTATGCTCAGGAAGGAATACGTGTATCTCAAGCGCGAACCGATGATGTGGTACCAGCTGGCTGTGGGATTGATCGTTATGGGTTTTTATGCCTTCAATATGACGAGAAATGCCCCACCTCCTGGAGAAGTCGGAATGACGATGGATACGGGAATGATGTCTCTCAGCCTGTTTATGATCATCTTCTTTGCAGGCATTACGGGACCAAACACAGCGGGACTGTCTCTTTCCAGGGAAGGTCAGAACTGGAGGTTCCTGCAGTCTCTACCTATAGAGCCTAAAACGATTTATTGGAGCAAGTTCATCTTCGGAGCAGCTCCAGCGCTGATAGAAGGACTTATAGGCGTGCTGCTTTTCTACTTCCTGCCCGGCATGCCGATGTTCCCTCTTTATATCTCCCTGCCGGTTATGGTTGTGGCTTTGATGGGGCTTTTGGCTCTTGATGTTTGGTCCGATGTCTACTTCCCCAACTTTAACATCAAGATGGGTTCGAGCAAGTCTACCGAAGGTACTGGTAAGATTCTCCTGATCAACCTTTTAACCATGCCGCTGATTGCGTTGATCGGTGCAACGTATACTTTCCCCATTTGGTACAAACACATCGGATTCTTAGCAGGTCTCGGTGACACCACAGCCAAGATCATCGGTCTTACGGTCTTTGGCTTGGAGACTCTAGGTTTGTTTATTATTTGCTCTGCGTTTTCCATAAAACGGCTTAAACTGCTCCTGTCGGGAGCTGTAGATGCAAAAGGCGCATAAAAAAACGAAGCTCCACCGCAAGGTGGAGCTTTCACAGTCTATGGGGACTTTTTGCCAGGTTAAACCGAATCGATCACCAGCGATGCCAAAAGCCTTTGATTTAGGTTTAAAGATGGATGGAAGCTCGGCGAAAGGGCAAGATTGTGGACTTCGCAGAGTTCCTTGGTCATCTTTAGAGATTCTGCCAGAGAGCTAAAACGGATCTTTTTGATCAGCAGCATCAGGGTAGGGTAATCGTTAGAACACAAGAAACACCGCCGAAGCAGCAGATGAAAATCGATAAGTGTTGAATCTTGAGGCTCAGGCACAGGCTTTTTAACTGGCTCGGGATAGTCGATCAGGATCAACCCGTACAATAGAGACTCCAAGTAGTCGTCGTTGGTCTTACCGGAAAGAAACAGTTCCACATCCGAGCGTCTTGCCGGGTGGCACGAGGTAAGGCCTAGAGAGTTAAGACCCTTTTCTCTTGCACCGTTTACTCTTGCTTCAATCAGCTGGCCAAGCTTGTCGATGAGGTTTCCGCTTACTACCGACGAGAGGTCGCTTTTTACCCATTCTCCCGTGTCCGACTTTGATACCGGTTCGAAGTACTGCCTCACAGGTTGGTTAGAACTGAGAGAAGCGATAGCCAGCGCAATCCTAAACTCCGGGCTCTCCTCACATGCTATGTCGAGGATTTCGTGAGAAAGAACTAGAGGTTCAGGCCTCTTTGTCCTCGGTCTGAGAACTGTACCCTTCAAGAACATACCGAGGTTCATCAGGCAGGGGAGGAAAGAGTCCGCTTCGCCTACGAGAAAGGCAAACAGAGAAGTCTCCAAGTTTCTCAGACTGTCGGTTTGGGGAGACCCCTTAAAGTGCGGTTCGATGTACTCTTCTAGTGAGGACATCCAAGACCTGATCGAGCCGATGCTTTTGGGGAACTTGGTTTCCTCCAAAGTTAGGACTCCGAGGTTCACCGTTTCAGGGAGAACCGACATCTTAGCATCGAAACTCAGACCTACCCGTAGAAACCGCGAGAGCAGCGGATTTATGCCCCAAACAGCTCCCTCACAGGTCAGGTCTAGGGCAGAGGTAAGCTGGGAGTCTTCCAGGCTTACCGCAAACTTGGTCAGGAGATTGACCAGATCCTTGTACTCCAGCGGGCTGTTCCAAAGAGGGAACCATACTTCTCTTTGAATCACTTTCTGCAGTGAGTTCTCGCTGCCAAAGACCCATCTGCTGCCGATCGCTTTAAGGAAAAACGGCAGAGGAATCTTTGCGAGCAGCGGATAGTTCTTACACAGTGCAACCAGTCCGTATACGGCAAAAACGTAGTCCCAAGGATTGCCGTGAAAGTCTATGACGACTTCGTCCCAGCGGTTGAACTGGAACCTGTTGTGGGAAATGGTAGGATCTTCCACGTGCTTGGGTTCCGAAAACACCGCATCGATGAACAGCCGCCGCGCACCGTCCGACGGTGCATTAGAGGTAAAATCTATAAGTTTGGCCACAGAGGCCAGGTAGTTCTCTTCGATTTTCAGCTTCATGAGGTTGAACCGGTAGTTGCCGTACAGGTGAGATCCGGTGGAACTTCTTAAAGCATCGCCTAAACCGTGAAAGAACATAGCTAGGGCTTTGTACGAAGGTGCACATACGTCAGGCAGCACATTTAAGTTCCTTTCCACTTCATGAAGCCACTTGGTAGAGGGGAAAGGGGAAGTCAGCCCCGAAAGGTCGTCTTTGACCGAATAGAAGGCGTTTAGGGCATGCTGCAAGTGTTCGAGCATCGGATTGGACGAATTTGCCAACTTCTTGTATATGTCGCCACTTCTGTCTTCTTCCAGCGGAGATAACACCGGAAGGGGTCTGAAACGTTTGGCAAAACAGGCTATGAGTTCTCCCTTTTCTAGAGACGTTTCGATTACAAAGGAGTCTTCGTCCCAGTACCCCTTAACTTTCTTGTCGAACTGGAGATAGATCGACCGGAAAAAGCCCAGCGCTTTAAGAAAGCCCAGGAGGTTTAAGCGGCATCCAGGGATTGCAAGTTTGTTACGAGCCGACATTGTCTCACCCCACTTCGCGCTACTATCTATCTATTTTATAATCTCTTGTTTGATTTCCTGCATAAACTCACATTACCTTTTATCTTCACAGTCAAGAGAGCCGGTTTGAAAACCCGCAAAAAAAGGCCCAAAGGGCGCTTTTCCCTTTGGGCGCAAGGAAAAATGGGACTTTTGTCGGAAGGCTGGGTTAGGCGTTTTTGAACTTGGTAAAGAGCGATGCGGCATTCAGGATAGCCACCAGGGTCACGCCGACATCGGCTACTATCGCCTGCCACATGCCCGAGAGTCCAAAGATGGAAAGGGCGATAACTAGAAGCTTGATGCCCAGCGCAAGACCGATGTTTACGGCCACCTTACCCTGAACAGCTCGGGCCAGCTTAATTAGGAGCGGCACTTTCTTAGGCTCATCCGTCACAAGGATCACGTCGCTAGCTTCGATAGCTGCATCGGATCCGATGCCTCCCATGGCAACTCCCACGTATGCGCTAGCGAGAACAGGCACGTCGTTAACGCCATCGCCGATGAACATGGGCTTTTTCGTCTGCTTGAGCATATCCACGTACTTCAGTTTATCTTCAGGAAGCAACTCTGCTTCCACTGCATCTAAATCCAAACCCGTGAGGGCGCTGTCTGCACTGCTCTTTCTGTCTCCTGTAAGGACAATGTTGGCAAGACCTAAGTTTTTAAGGCTCGAGATTGCGCTTTTTGTGGAAGGTTTCAGTGCGTCTGTCAATTCCAAGATGCCAAGGAGCTCGGGGCTTGAGCCTGCAGTTACGACGCCAACAGCGGTGGCACTCGTTTGATTGTCCAGGCTCAGCTGAGGAAACATAGAACGTAGGTAGCCCAGGCTTCCTGCGAAGACTTTCTGCCCGCTTACTGTGCCCGTTACCCCTTTTCCGGGGATCTCTTCAAGGTCTTGGGCTTCCATCAGCTTGATGCCGCCTTCTTTGGCTTTTTTTGTGATGGCCGCAGCAAGGGGATGAGTGAAGTACTGCTCTACAGAAGCTGCAAGAGCTAAAAGTTCAGCTTCGTTAACTCCGTTTTCCGGCCTTACGGCCACTACTTCAAAGTCTCCGCTGGTGAGGGTGCCGGTTTTGTCCCAGACTGCCGTATCCACGTCTTTCAGTCTATCCAGGACTTCGCCGCTTTTCACCAGCAGGCCTAGCTGTGAGGCTCTACCCATTCCGGAGAAGTAGGAGAGCGGCACCGAGATAACCAGAGCGCAAGGGCAGGATACCACAAGAAGCACCAGTGCCCTGTAACCCCAAGTGGAAAATGCACCTAGGCCTAACAGGGGAGGGACGAACGCGGTAAGGGCTGAGATCAGCACTACGATGGGCGTGTAGACTCTGGCAAAGCGCGAAATAAAGCGTTCTGCAGGAGCTTTGGAGTTGGCAGCTCCGTCTAACAGTCTGAGCATCTTAGCCACAGTGGAGTCGCTGTAGGTGTTTTCTACTTTCAGCTTGATCGGCGAACTGATGTTGATTACACCGCTCATGACAAAATCACCAGGCTCTGCCGCTTTGGGCAGGGACTCTCCTGTCAAGGCCGAGGTGTTCAGCGAGGTAGCTCCTTCCACAATGATCCCGTCGATAGGTACCCTCTCCCCGGGCTTTACAAGGATCACTTCGCCTACCTTCACGTCTTCCGGATTCTTAACAGTGGTACTGGTCCCTTCCACCACAACCGCTCGGTCCGGGGTCAGGTCCAAGAGGCCTTTCACCGACCGTCTGGTCTTTTCAGTGGCAAGGTCTTCGAAATACCCGCCTAAAGCGTATAGAATCATTACTGCTGCAGCTTCGGCCCATTCGCCAATGGCCACAGCGCCAATGGTTGCGATGGACATCAGAAACTTCTCATCTAAAAAGTCTTTTCGCAGTATCCGCAACGCAGCGCTTCTAATTACCGGAAAACCTGGTATAATAAACCCAATTAAGAAGAAGGGTTTGTAAACAAAACCCAGAGCAAAGAATACCGCGGCAGCTGCAAGAGTAAGCTTTTGGTTTAGGCTGCTGTGTGCGTGCTCGTGGGCGTGCGTATCTTCAGCTTGGCGGTGGTCGTCAGTGCCTTGTTCTAGAGGTACAACCCTTACGTGCGGTTCGATTTCCCGGACGATTCTCTTGGCCGAGTCGATGAACTTGTCTTCAACAGTCATGGTTCCAGTGTTGAAGCTTACCACCGCTTGGGGATCCATCTCCTGGATTTTTGCTTCGATTTTGCTGGCGCAAGTGGGACAGCTAAGTCCTTCGAGTTTCAGTTGCACGAATGTCACTCCTTCTCTTCTAAGAAGTGTTCTCTGGCTATGGTAATCAGTTGGAGGATGTGGTTGTCGTCAAGGGAGTAGAAGACCTGGCGACCTTCCTTGCGGTAGCTGACAAGTCGAATGGCTCGGAGAATCCGCAGGTGATTGGAGATTGCGGGCATCGTCATTTTTAAGGCCTCGGCTATGTCGCATACACAGAGCTCTTTTTGAGAGAGCATATAGAGGATCTTTACCCGCGTTTCGTCGCCGAGAATCTTAAAGATCTCCGCAAGGCTACCGACCTCGTCGAGGTGGAGATCCAGACCGTTTGTTGCTCCGGTAGGTTCGTAACTTGCACAGATATCGTTGGGCATTGTAATCCTCCTTAAATACTTCATTAATTAATGAACTATTGTTCATCTTTATAGTACTCCAGACAAACCTGGCAGTCAATAGGATTGCAGGAGTTTTTACAGACCGAGTCAAATTATGGAAACTGATTAGGTGGTGTGGATAATGAGGTTTTTGACAGCCGGAGAAAGCCACGGAAAAGCTTTAACGGTGATCATCGAAGGGATGCCCGCTGGGCTGGAAATGGACCTGGAGTTTATCTCCAAGCGTCTGGCACTGAGGCGATCGGGCTACGGCCGCGGCGGCAGAATGAAGATTGAAACGGACAGTCCAATCCTTACAGGGGGAGTGGTCTACGGAAAGACCACAGGTGCTCCCCTGAGCTTTTTGTTAGAAAACAAGGATCATGCCAGATGGAGCGCTGCTCTTGCCGGCGAAGCAGAAGAAGTGGAAATAGACAGGGATAAAAGTCTCGATAGAATTGGAGTTCAGGTTACCCGTCCGAGACCCGGCCATGCGGATCTTGCAGGGGCGATGAAGTACGGGTTTGACGATATTCGTCCGGTGATCGAAAGAGCATCTGCCAGAGAGACTGCAGCACGGGTCATTGCCGGAAGCGCTGCTCAGCTGCTGCTCAAAGAGTTCGGCATCAAAACCTATTCCCGGGTCGTTTCCATTGGCAGCGTCAGGGACGAAAACCTCTATACCGACTGGGATCTGGACAGGCTCGAAGCATCAGATCTCAGAGTCCTCTGCGATCCGGAGCCCTTCATTGCTGAGATAAAAAGGGCCAAGGGAAACGGCGACTCGTTGGGCGGAGTGGTTGAGGTGAAGGTAACCGGTATGATTCCCGGTCTCGGCAGCTACGTGCAGTGGGACAGAAGGCTTGATGGAAGGATTGCCCAAGCAGTGATGAGCATTCCCGCCATCAAGGGCGTGGAAATCGGGCTCGGCTTTGCTGCGGCAGGTCTCCCCGGAAGCATGGTCCACGATGCGATCGGCTACACCGATAGGTACTTCCGCCTGTCCAACAATGCCGGAGGAATCGAAGGCGGGATCTCCAACGGAGAAGATCTGGTGGTCAGAGCTGCAAAAAAGCCCATACCAACGCTGTATAAACCTCTAAAGACAGTTGAGATTAAGACCCACGAGAAAATGGAAGCTTCCATCGAAAGATCCGACGTTACCGCAGTTCCCGCAGCTAGCATAGTTGTGGAAGCTATGGTTGCCTGGGTCATTGCAGAGAGCCTTGTGGAGAAGTTTGGTGGAGACTCTTTGACAGATATGAAGAAAAGCGTTGCGGCGTATCTTGAGCGCCTAGGTGAGATCTAATGTTGGTGTATCTAGTAGGGTTCATGGCTGCAGGAAAGACCACAGTGGGTAGGAAACTTGCGAAAATGCTGGGTGTACCTTTCATCGACCTGGATGCGGTAATCGAAGAGGCGGCCCAAATGACCATTCCGGAGATCTTCGCAAACGAAGGGGAAGCGGGCTTTCGGAAAAGAGAACGCCTTGCCCTTTTGGCGAAGCCCGATAAAGGTGTTATTGCAACCGGCGGGGGTATCGTCACAGTGCCGGAGAACCGCTGTTTTCTAAAGAAGCAGCCTGTAGTCTATCTGCAGGCAGATCTTTCGGTGTTGAGAAAGCGCATCGCCCAAACTCCGGGGACAAGGCCCCTTGCAGATCATAAACTGGAGGAGCGTTTTCTCCAAAGGGAACCTCTGTACAGAGAGGTCAGCGATCTTGTGGTGGACACTAGTGGCAAAACTGCAGATGAGGTTGCAAGGGAGGTATACCAGTGGATGTTGCGTTGAACTTGCCGAATCACAGCTATACGATTTATATCGAACCGGGCATTTTAACGTCTGTAGGACGGAAGATTAAAGAATTAGACATTTCTTTAGGCCTTGCAATCTCGAAGGTGTTGATTGTAGCAGACTCCAACACCGCACCACTCTATCTGGAAGAGGCGGTAAGGTCCTTTCAGGAGGTGGGCTATGAGGCTTTTCAGATGGTCCTGCCTGCAGGAGAGATCTTTAAGACCGCTGCAAGTGTGGAGCTGATCTGGGAGAAGGCTTTGGATAGCGGGTTGGATCGAAAGAGTTTGATGGTAGCTCTTGGAGGAGGCGTAGTGAGCGACCTAACCGGTTTTGCCGCTGCAACGTACCTTAGAGGCCTCTACTATGCCAGCATTCCTACAACGCTTCTTTCTCAGGTAGATGCTTCTGTAGGGGGAAAGACCGGCTTCAACCTCAAGTCTGGAAAAAACCTCGTAGGCGCATTCTACCAACCGATCGGGGTGTTTGCCGATCCTAATACTCTGCTGTCGTTGTCTCAAAGGGAGTACCGCAACGGCTACGCCGAAGTTATCAAGCATGCGCTCCTTTCCAGAAGCGATCTTTTGGTGTTTCTCGAAGGGAACCTGGAAAAGATCGAGTCCAGGGATCCTTGGTTTTTGGCAAAGCTCGTGGAAAAGAATGTCAGGATCAAAGCCGATGTGGTAGCCTCCGATGAGAAGGAAGCTGGAAGAAGGGCCATTTTGAACTTGGGACACACCTTAGGGCATGCCTTAGAGGAGCTCGGTGGCTACAAAGATTNNGAACAGCAGTTTGCTAGGGTAAAAAGCCTTATAGAGAAAGTCGGACTTCCCACCAAGCCCAGCTCTCCGGTGGAGCCGTGGGTGTGGTGGGAGAAAACTTATAAAGACAAGAAAGCCGCATCTGGCGTAGTATACTGGGTGCTTCCCCAAAAAAATCAGGAGGGAAACCTGGAGTTTCCCTTTGATCACGCACTATTTGGGGTAAGAGTAGAGTATGAAGAGTTTCAGAGCGTCTTAGATCTTCTTGGGGAGTGATGCAGGTGAAAGGTGCAACGATTTGGGTTATCAACGGGCCAAACCTCAATCTCCTTGGCGAAAGAGAACCGGAAATATATGGCAGGGAAACTTTAACGGATGTTGAAAAGAAAATAGGTGAAATAGCCGAGGAAAACCAAGTTAATCTGGAGTTTTTCCAGGAAAACGAAGAAGGTAAACTGGTTACACTAATTCAGAAGGCACGGCTCCACGCAGATGGACTTCTCCTCAATCCGGGAGCCTACTCTCACTACAGTCTGGCAATCTACGATGCTCTGCGAGCCATTACTATCCCAAAAGTGGAAGTTCATATCTCGCAGGTTGCAGCCAGGGAGGAGTTTCGCAGGAACCTCCTTACAGCCGGTGCGTGCGACGGGCTCATTGCGGGACTGGGGACATACGGTTACGTACTTGGACTATACGCTCTACTTGAGTTGATAAAGGAAGGCTGAAAATGGAGAAGACAATTACAGAACTTAGGGTAGAAAGACTCGCATCTGGACTGAAAGACGGAGAGTTCCTTCTTGTTACGGACCTCAAGAACGTACGCTATTTGAGCGGCTATACGGGAACATCGGGGATTGTTCTGTTGAGTTCCGCGAAAGCCTACTTCCTTACGGATTTTCGCTACGTGGAGCAGGCAAAGATCCAGTGCCCCCACCTTGAGCTTGTGGTTCACAAACCGATCGTGTGGGATTCAGTTGCCGACCTCTTGGGAGAAGCAGAGGTTTTGTATGTGGAGGAAAGCAACCTGACCTTGGCAAGCTACAATCAGCTTAAGTCAAGGATCAAAGCGGAGATCAAAGAGGCTAAAGGCCCGGTGGAAAAGCTCCGCATGGTTAAGTCTCCAGAGGAGATCGAACTGATCAGCATTGCTGCGCGGATTACCGATGAGGCTTTCATGGAAATATGTGGTATGATTAAACCAGGAGTTACCGAAATGGAAATCGCCAGAGAACTGGAGTTTTCCATGAAGCGAAAAGGTGCAAGCCACACCTCATTTGACTTCATCGTTGCCTCAGGTCCACGGGGAGCGTTGCCTCACGGCGTCGCGTCGGACAGAGTCATTCAGGAAGGCGAGTTTGTCACGATGGATATCGGCGCTGTATACCAAGGCTACCACTCCGACATGACCAGAACAGTGGCAGTAGGTGAAGTCTCCGCTGAGTTGAAGAAGATCTACGACATCGTCTACAAGGCGCAGATGGCCTCTCTTGAGGCTGTTGCTGTTGGCAAAACAGGAGCGGAGATCGACAAAGTAGCAAGAGACATCATCCAAGAGCACGGGTACGGAGACTACTTCGGTCACAGCTTAGGCCACGGCGTGGGTCTGGACATTCACGAAGGTCCGAGGGTATCTGCCGCATCAGACACGGTTCTAGAAGAGAACATGATTATTACCATCGAACCGGGCATCTACCTTCCGGACGTTGGCGGGGTAAGAATAGAGGATTTGGTAGTGGTGGAAAAAACGGGAGCCAGAAGGCTTTCACTGAGTTCGAAAGATTTAATAGTCTTAAGCTAAGGATGTGGTATGTGTGATTTCTAGTAACGACATTAGACCGGGAGTAACTCTACTTCTCGAAGGTTCGGTTTGGGTTGTAGTGGAGTTTCTGCACGTTAAACCCGGAAAAGGTGCAGCTTTTGTCAGGACCAAGTTAAAGAACGTAGAAACGGGCCAGACCTTAGAGCGCACATTCCGTGCCGGCGAGAAACTCGAGAGAGCCCAGGTAAGTTCCAGAGAAATGCAGTATCTCTACGAGATGGAAGGCAACTATTACTTCATGGATACCGAGACTTACGAACAGACATTTATTCCAGAGGACGTTATCGATAACGGCAAATGGTATCTCAAAGAAAACGATGTCATCATTATCCAGTTCTACCAGGATCGGCCGATCTCCGTTGAACTACCTACTTATGCCGATCTGGTAGTAGTGGAGACAGACCCGGGTCTGAAGGGAGACACAGCATCAGGAGGTTCCAAACCTGCCAAGCTTGAAACCGGAGTTGTTGTACAGGTACCCCTGTTTGTTCAAGTGGGAGACAAGATACGCGTTGATACTCGTACCAACGAATACCTCAGTCGCGTCTAGGCTATCATATAATTATCAGATTTAGGCAAAGGAGGGCTTTGGAGTGAGTGAAGTCAGAGAAAAGGTGGCGTACCTCAAGGGTCTACTGGCTGGTTTAGGTAAGCTGGAAGATCCGGCCAGCGCCAAGATTTGGGAAGCTGTGCTGGACGTCTTTGACACAGTCGCCGACGAGCTCGAGATCTTAGATGATGATCTCGAGGATTTGGGCCAGTACGTAAGTTCCATCGACGATGATCTTGCAGAGGTTGAAGATAACTTATACGAAGACTACGTTGACGATGAGAGCGATGACACCATTGCTATCGAGTGCGATACCTGTGGCCATGAATTCTCCATTCCCGAATATAAGCTTTACAATGACGAGGACGTTGTCTGCCCAGAATGCAACACTTCCATTTACGATGACCTGGACGATGATGACGACGTAGAAATTGGTTTTTCTGATGAAGAGTAGATTTGAGTAAAAGAAAAAACTCACAGCGCGTCTGTGAGTTTTTTTGCCTTCTGAGGCATATGGGGTTTTACTGGCCAAGAGGTACCAGTAGGTAGTCCCGAAGTAGCTCGTAGGGGATTTTGAACTCTGGTATCCCATGGGCATATGGACAGATGGCATAGAGACCGTAGTAGGCTACGAAGGCATCTGGAGCTAAGTAGAAGTTGAACGGGCTCTCTCGAACTACATCAACAGCATCATCGAAAAACATCTCCGGAGTCTTTTCGATCTGCTTGACAACCTCTTCTATAATTGCCTGTACGTAGTTTGTACCTTCTTTGAAGAGGTCCTCGAGCTTTAGCCTTTCTCCTGTTGTGGTGTTGAAGGTGTAGTTGATCATTTCGGTCATCCCGTGGGCACCGCCGGTGAACTCGTAGTAGATGATGTTGATGCTGAGAAGGTTTGATGTGTTCAGCACAACTTCGTAGCTCACGTGTCCTGCATATGCCGTCATCACTTCGTCTACACCTGCTAGCGCAATACCTCGGAAGTAATCAAAGAATCCCAAGGCGTCGCTTTCGATAGTGCTGTTGATTTTACTGGCGACCTCTGGGTTTTCGGTTCCCGAAACCAAAGGGTACTCCACGTAGATGGTGATCTTTTCCCGTTCAAAAGACAGAGTGCTTTTGAGGATGGTTAGGGGACCAGAAGCATACAGAGCAAGGGAACTGAGACAGAGAACAATGAGGAGGAGCAGCGCTCTTTTTGGCATGTAATCACCCCGAAGTCAGATTTTGCCTGATCAGGCAATGGCAGAACTGAACTGGAAAGCATTGGTAAGGAGGCAGGACTTTGGCGGAAAACACTAAGTCACCGAAAAAAGACATTGTCAACAGGCTGAGCCGCATCGAAGGTCAGGTGCGGGGCATCAAAGGTATGATTGAGGAGGACAAACCCTGCCTGGATGTGCTCGCTCAGATCTGGGCGGCACGTGCCGCTCTGCACAAGGCTGCCGAACTCCTCATGGAAAACTACGTTAAGGAATGCTTGGTAAAGGACCAGGAGAACTTCGAGTCCAGCGTTGAAGAACTGGTTAAGGCTATCAAAGCCATCATGTCCTGACTTCTGCCCCGCAGAGCAGTAGATGGCTAACCGGAAAACTCCATAGAGTGCGAACGAAAAGAAGCGGAGGGAAAGCCCTGCGCTTCTTTTTTTACACAGGCCTGTTGGGGAACTTCGAGAACTTCTGCCTGGAAGCTGGATTGAATTTTGCCACATAATCCGAGTAGAGTTTCTCCGACTCCTTCACGCCTGTAAAAACTTTTGTGCTGGGCTTGTTCATGATGCCCTGGTACTGGTAGACCAAAATCCGATCGACGATCGGCGAAAGCGCTTCAATCTGCTTCTCAATTCTGGCAAAGTCTCCCGGAAGGAGCTTCGACACAAGTATCTCGCCTTCAAACTCGTAGATCTCCATATCCACCCAGAGGGGGATATCCGCCTTTCTGTGGGCTTCCTTCAGCCCGCTGAAGATCTGGGGGAGCTGTTCTATTTTGGTTTTCCTTGCGCCGATCTCATCCTGATAGGCTACAAAGTCTATGCCCATCTCCTTCAGCTGGCTCACAAACAGGTCATCTGGGATGGCCATGTTGGTGCCGTATGGAGCGATAAGCGTTTTGGCTTTAGGAAGGTAGCGTTTGGCAAAGCCGTTGCACTCCCGTACGTGATCGATGAAGACCTGGGGGAAGTGCCCGTCCGGTCCAATACCCAGTTCATTGGGCCAGTAAAAGCCGTAGAAACTGCGGAAGTCGCCGTAGTTTTCAGCCAGCTCCTGGATGGCTTCTTCCGTTCTCCTCCGGACTTCCATATCGGTAAAAGCTTCCCAGGGATTGGTCCAGTTGCCGTAAAAACCCGCGCCCACGAAGACTCGCATTTTGTTCCGCTCTGCAGCGTGCAGGACAGCATAGAGGGGATCTTGGGCTTTAATATCCCACTTGGGAAAGATCCTTGAGGGATAAAAAGTCTTGTAATTTAGTGCCACAAAAGTAATCACCAGGTCTTCGATGCCGATTTCGGCCATTTCATCGACCTTCTCGGCCCACATTTCGTCGGTGAACTGAGCCGCTTGGTGGTTCCATGTGGTCTCTTTTTCGTTGTGGTGCAAAAACTCAAAAAACGTACCGTTAATCATTTCGAGGCCTCCCTATTCTATCAGTTTAGTATTTGGGCAAAGCCCGGGCAATTCCTGCACCGATGTACAGCCTGTCATAAAAGAGTCCGAAGGTTAATATGATGTAGGGAGATTGTCCGGATGGGAGATTTGCCATGCTGAACTACCTTGCGGTAAACCTCAAAACCCACATTGGCAGCTTGATTAATTCGGCCACAGAGATCAGGGTCCGTCTAGGTCGTCCCCTTACACTTAGGTTTTTTGCCCAAGAGGTAGGCGTGTACATGGGGAAGGTCTGCCCGCTGGAGGCAGCTTACATCGCCAGTGAAAGGGATATCGCAGAGACTCTGGACCGCATCACAGAAGCATCTCTGTATGCTTTTCGCGAGCAGTTCAAACAGGGCTTCTTGATGCTGCCGGGTGGCCACCGGGTGGGTATCACAGGCGAAGTCAGCCTGGCAGAGTCTGGGGTGTACATGCAGCGGCACATCAGCTCTCTTAACATCCGCTTGGCCAAGGATGTTCCCGGTGCAGCGGCCTTTCTGTACCCGCACTTAAGCTGCGGCCCCAAACACACAGTGGTCGTAGGTCCCCCGGGAAGCGGCAAGACCACGGTACTCAGAGATCTGGTCAGGTTCCTTTCGTCCAGCGGCCTTACGGTGGGACTTATCGATGAAAGGGGAGAGATCGCCGCTTCGTATAAAGGGCTGCCCGGTTTTGCCATCGGACACACCGTAGATGTCCTTACAGGCTGTCCCAAACGGGAAGGCTTTGAGATTCTCCTTAGAGGCATGAGACCGGATGTTATTGCTACAGATGAAATCGGCTTTGGCGATGACTTAGAAAGCATGAAAACTGCAAGCCAAATGGGGGTTAAAGTTGTGGCCACTTGGCACGGCACAGAACCACCGAAGAGCTTTTTTGAGATAGGCGCGCTCCTCGGCCCAGTTCCGGGGACAGAGCCGCTGTTTGTTGGGAGGTTGGATTCATGAAGATCTTAGGACAGCTGGTAATCCTTTTTACCGGGCTGATTTTGGGTATGTGGGGCGTGCGCAGAGAGGAAAAATACATCAGCCTAATCGAGGAACTGCAGCTGGGCCTGTCCATCGTGGAAAACGAGATCTCCTTTGCCCTGAGGCCCCTTCCGGAAGCCTTCACCCATGCTGCCAAGTCGTTGAAAGCCGCAAAAGTCTTCTTTCTCGATGCTGCCAGAAGGGCCAAAGATGGAGAGACCTGTTTGTTTAATGTGGATCTTCTGCCCCTAAGAGACGATGAAGCCAACATCTTGTTTGAAGTGGGCATCAGACTTGGTAGGGGCCTCGACCGAGAGCAGATCGCACTCATACTAAAAGCCGTTTCGCGTCTGGAAGAAAGCAGGCAGACTTGTAGAGAAAGACTCAAACGGGTTTCACCACTTTGGCGGTGGCTTTCGCCGCTTGCGGCGCTTCTTATCGTACTTCTTTCATGCTAGGAGGAAGGGGCAGTGCAGATTGGCGTAATCATGCAGCTTGTGGGTCTTGGCATCATCGCAGCGGTAGTGCACATAGTTTTGAAGCAGGCCGGGAAAGAAGACATCGCCCTGATTGTCACCATCGGTGCGGTAGTAATCGGCTTCATTCTCATCTTAGATGAAATCAGCAGGCTTTTCAGCAGCATCCGTCTGCTGTTCGGGCTCTAAAGGGGAGGATACCATGGCCATCTGGCAGGTGGTAGGTGTTGGCATCATCACACTTGTTGCATCTTTGGTTCTAAAGAAGTACCTAGAAGAGGCCAGTCTGCCGGTGCTCCTTGCAGGTCTCCTAGTGATTTTGGGCTTAATCTTTGAGCCCCTAAAGCTTCTCTGGGAGACTTTTCGAGAGTTTGGCCACATATCGGGGATTAACTTTGCATATCTTGAACTGATCGGCAAGATCCTGGGCACCGCTTTCCTGGCAGGTCTTGCAGCGGACATCTGCAGAGACTGCGGGGAGAGTGCTCTTGCGGCAAAAATCGAGCTTGCAGGCAGAATCATTATCATCGTCCTCACTCTGCCGGTCCTGCAGGCGGTTTTGACAGGCCTTTTAGAGGTACTACCGAGATGAAGTGGATAGCGCTTCTCCTAGTGGTTTTGTCAGCTATGTCTTCTGCCGCTGCCCTGGATACTCTAGAGATCCCCACCGAACTGGAAAGACTTCTCCCGGACACTATTGAGCCTTACTCCATTGAAGAGTTTTTGCGGGACCCCTCTGCAGAAAAAGTCCTGAGCACTCTCTGGCAGTACCTCTGGAAGGAAGTTAGGTTACATGCCAGGCTTATGGGCCAGATCATTCTAGTTGCTGCCATTGCAGCAGTTCTCAAAGAGATCGGCACTTCCCTAAGCAAAGCAGCTGCTGAAGCTGGGTTTCTTGCCACCTACCTCATGTTGGTGCTCCTTGTTGTTGCCAGTTTGAAAGAAGCTGCAAACCTCACTACTTCAACTATCGTGCTCCTTGCCTCTGCAGTCCAGGTTGCAGTTCCTCTGGTGGGGCTTTTCCTTGCAGCTGGAGGCGAACTGGTGACAAACGCCACTTTAAGCCCGCTAATCCTCGGCCTAACCGCTGTGGTAAGCGTTGTGGTACAGAGAGTGGTGATGCCTTTCGCCCTGGCATCAGGAGCTGTCGGACTTGCCAGTAGCGTTGCAGAAAAGCCCCGCTTGCTGAGGCTTTCGGGATTCTTCCGCTGGCTGGGAACCTTGACCTTGGGCTTTGTGAATGCGGTGTTTTTCGGCCTGATTACCTCTCTAGGCCTTGGCAGTGCCGCTCAGGACAGCCTAGCCCTTCGCACTGCAAAATGGTTGATGGGAACTGTACCTGTGGTGGGGGGGCAGATCGCAGGCACTACCGACCTTCTGCAGGCGTCTACCAGAGCCATTCAGTCTGCAGCCTCTACAGTCGGACTCTTGTTCGTCTTCTTTGCCACCTTGTTTCCAGTGCTCAGGCTGGCAGCACTGGTTCTTGCCTACAAGCTCACAACGGCAGTAGTTGAAGCTGTGGCAGAGACGCGGTTTGTAAGCGCCCTTGAGACTATGGAAAAAACCCTGACGTTTTTCCTCGGCCTTATTGTGCTGACCGCAGTGATGTTTTACATCGGTCTTGGCACCCTTGCTGCACTAGGCGCCCTGATCTTGAGGTGACCGTAATGAACGAAATCTGGCAGACTCTGGCAAAACTCATCGGACTGTGCTTTTTGGAAGAGATGAGCTGCTTGTTTATTCACGATGAAAAACTGGGAAAGACCGTTAGGCTCGTCTTCGGGCTCTTGTTTCTTGCGGTGCTTCTTGGCCCGCTCCTGAACCTTTTCCAAATCGGCGACCTGCTTTCCCAGATCGACTTTGAGGGGTTGACCAAGTAATGCTCGAAAAGATCAAAGAGGTTTTGCAGAAAATTCCGTGGCCGCTTTTTGTCGTTGGATTTGTGGGGGTAGTTCTGCTCATCTGGGGTAGCCTTCCGGAGAAAAAGCCCGCTCCTGTCATAGAAGCCACTCTGGAAAGACCCCAGATCGGTGAGGAGGAAAAGCTTGCTCAGCTTTTGTCGTCGTTGGGGATCGGTAGCGTCAAGGTGATGATCACCTATGAAGACGAAGGCAAAACTCACGTGGCAGAAGACAAAAGCGTAGAAACCACATACGACGGCAGTGGAGTGCGTTCGGTGAAAGAAAGCACCGAAGTGGTGCGAATGAAAACCGCCTCCGGCGAGACGGGGCTTGTCTTGGTTCAGGAGTCCCCAAAGGTGAGCGGTGTTGTGGTGACCACTTCCAAACCATTATCCACAGCCCAGAAACTGAGGATCATCGAGGCGATCCGTGCTTTGTGGGATTTACCTCTAGGAAGGATAGTAGTTCTCGGAAAGGAATGAGCGTTTGATGAAGAGGGCAATCGGTTGGTTTGTTTTGCTGCTTGTTCTCAGTACAGGTATTACGGTGTGGTGGAACTTTGGCGGGAGAGAAGCCGTGTCGAGTCTAAGGTTTTCCCTTCCGGTTTTTGGCGGAAGGGTTGATGACATCGACTACAAAAAGTATGAGAACTTCGACATTCCCGAAGACGATCCGCTGCTTTTGGATCCGAAGGAGATCTCCTATGTCCGTGAAGAAGAAGACCCTGAAGTAGTTGCGGTGGTAGCATCCTACGATCCTTTGATCGAATACAGGCTGGCTCGAGATATTGCCAGGGAAAACGCTAGGATTGGTTTGGAAAGGCTGGCGAATTCTGGAAGCGTCGATGCCTCTATTGAGCTTCTCAACCAAACCAGAAATGTCAGTAAAGAAGAGGAACTAGAGAGCATTTTGAAAGCCAAGGGCTTTGGCGACACGGTGATTACCATTGAGGACAACATGGTAAAGGTCATTGCCAAAGACCTGAACAAGCAAAAAGTCGAGGCAATCGCCGAGATTATCTACAACTTGACAACCTTTGGCAAGGATCAAATCGTTCTTACCAGCATTTAGAATTACTGGAAACAGGAGGAAAAGCTTCCCTTATAACGAACTTATATATGTAGCTACTAACACTAACTTTCCCGTAACTGTTTTGGTATAATAATGTCTACTAGTCTTAGATACGAAAGCAATCCGGGCTTTTCGCCAACACTAGTTATAAGGGGGCTAACTTATGGATTTAAGAGACGTTAGAGATCTCATCAAACTTCTTGACGAAAGTAACCTGACCAAACTTGAGATTGAAGATCCAAATGGATTTAAGCTTAAACTGGAAAAAAACTGCTCGGAAGCGGCGTCTAAGTCCGTTCCCGTTAGAGGCGCAGAGTCCGTTCTTGAGGATGAGCAGAAGCTCGATAACACGATCTCCGCAAGGGATTTAGATCAGGAGCTCAAAACCATAACTTCACCGATGGTCGGGACTTTCTACAGAGCCCCGGCTCCTGACGCTGAACCGTTTGTCAAGGAAGGTTCAACGGTGGACGTAGGCGACACGCTCTGCATCATCGAGGCCATGAAGCTGATGAACGAGATCACTTCCGAATACCGCGGAAGAATCGTGAAGATCCTCGTGGAAAACGGGCAGCCTATAGAGTACAACCAGCCACTGTTCTTGCTCGAGAGAGTGTAAGGGGGTGGCTGTGATTGTTTAGAAAAATCCTCGTTGCCAACCGGGGAGAGATTGCACTTCGGATCATCCGCTCTGCCAAGGAAATGGGCATTAAAACGGTGGCCATCTACTCCGAGGCAGACAAGGAGTCTCTACACGTACAGTTTGCCGACGAAGCCTATTGTGTAGGCCCTGCAGAGCAGTCCAAAAGCTACCTGAACATCCCCAACATCATCAGCAGTGCCATCGTCTCTGGTGCTGATGCCATTCACCCCGGCTACGGTTTTTTCGCAGAGAACGCCGAATTTGCAGAAGTCTGTAGCGACAACGGCTTCAGGTTTATCGGGCCGAGCAAAGAGGCCATTGCCCTGTTAGGCGACAAAGCTCAAGCTAAAAACCTCATGCAGGAAGCCGGTGTACCGGTGATCCCCGGCTCGCCAGGCTGCATCTGCAGCTTAGAGGAGGCCATGGCTTTTGCCAGGGAAGTGGGTTACCCGGTTATCGTTAAGGCGGCGCAAGGTGGCGGAGGCCGAGGTATGCGGGTTGCAAGAAACGAAGGCGAGTTGAAAAAAGCTTACGATCTTGCACGCACCGAAGCAGAAAAGGCTTTTGAATCAGGCGAAGTCTACCTGGAAAAATACGTGGAAAATCCTAGGCACATTGAAGTGCAGATTCTCATTGATGAACTGGGAAACGGCATCTACCTAGGGGAAAGAGAGTGTTCCCTGCAGAGAAGGCACCAAAAAGTATTGGAGGAGTCGCCTTCTGTGGCAGTGTCGCCGGAACTCAGGCAGAAGATGGGCGAAGCTGCAGTGCGGGGCGCGCTGGCTGCAGGATATACCAATGCGGGAACCATGGAGTTTCTTCTAGACTCCCAAGGGAACTTCTACTTTATGGAGATGAACACCCGTATCCAGGTGGAGCATCCGGTGACCGAGATGGTGACAGGCGTCGACCTCATCAAAGAGCAGATAAAAATCGCCGCAGGTCAGCCTCTTTCTCTGAAGCAGGAAGATGTTGTGATTAAAGGGCACGCTATAGAATGCCGGATCAATGCTGAAGACCCCGACAAGGGCTTCAGACCTGCTCCCGGACCGATTCAGGGATTTCTTCTTCCAGGTGGAGCTGGCATCAGGGTGGATACGGCAGCTTACGCCGGCTACGAAATTCCGCCTTACTACGATTCGTTGTTTGCCAAACTCATAGCATGGGGTAATGATAGAGAAGAGGCAATATGTCGAATGAGGCGGGCCCTTGATGAGTTTATCGTTGAAGGCATTCCCACCACGATCCCGTTTCACAAAAAAGTTCTGGAAAACGAACATTTTTTGCAGGGAGATATAGATACCGCGTTTATTGCAAAGCATATACTCAAGGACCACTAATTGTCATTTTGCTTCCGAATTGATATACTTTTAAGTGAATTAGGTCGGGAGGTGTATATTGATGGGTGAACAGATTTTGGTGAATACTGAAAGATCCGACCTTGGCCAAGTGCGTATTGCCGATGAAGTCGTTGGCATTATTGCAGGCCTTGCAGCCAGCGAGGTAGAAGGCGTACACAGCATGAGCGGTGGTATAACCGGCGGAATCTACGACATGTTCGGACGCAAGAACTTCTCCAAAGGAGTCAAGGTTGAAGTCGGCCAAGTAGAAGTAGCTGTTGATATTGCAATCTTCTTGGAGTACGGCTACAGAGTTCCTGATGTAGCAACAAGAGTGCAGGAAAACGTCAAGAAAGCAATCGAAAGCATGACGGGATTGACGGTCGTGGAGATAAATGTCCATGTTCAGGGTATTCATTTCCCCCAGACCCAAGTGCCTGAGGAAAAGGAAACTAGAGTAAAATAGACGCAAATACCCCTCCCGTTCGGGAGGGGTAAGGCACTTTAGGTTGGGACAAGCTTGGAAGTTCAAAGACCTTGATCGCATCTTGCAAGTTGGGAGGAAAGCAGATGAATTGGCTTGACAAAGTCCTCATTTTTGTGGCGTCTCTTGTGCTGGCAATTTTAGGTATTACCCTGATCTTATTGGGGCTCGGTGTGGATTTCTGGAATTCTTTTGCTGGTGCGCACGACTACCTGGCCACAAACGCGCTGGTCAGCTTCCTTGTGGGAGCAGTGCTCTGTATAATCGGGTTCTACCTTGCAGGTAACTTGCTCGGAGAAAAAGAGGAAGAGGTTGGCATTGTTGCCGAAAACGAGATCGGTAAGGTCAATATTGCGGAACGTGTTATTAAAGCCTACGCCGAGCGCGCTGCTCAAAGTGTCGAAGGCGTAACTGGTGTGAAGTCGAAGATCAAGTCTCAAGCAGAGGGACTGTCCATCGTTCTGGATCTTTCCACCAACACCAGCGTCAAGACTGCAGACACTGCAAAGCATGTCCAGGAGAGGGTTATGGAATACGTCTCCGATTCTCTCGGTACTAAAGTTACAAGCGTTGAAGTAATTATTAGCAGTGTTGAGGAGAGCAAACCGCACAGAGTCAGCTAAAAGGTTTTGTTTGGGGGCTTAGTTAGATGTCAATTATCAAAGAGATATTCGATCGATTGTCTCCCTATAAAGGCAGAATTATTGGCGTGCTTTTCGGCTTGATTTTGGCAATACTTGTTCTAAGCATAGGTTTTCTGAGAGCTCTGGTCGTCGGACTTTTTATGGCCCTCGGGTTTTACTTGGGGAAAAAGGCCGATAATCAAGAGAGCCTCGTTGATTTGTGGGAAAGGTTGAGGAGAAATCGCAATGGATGAAAGCACAAAAAGACGCACAAAGAGAGAGCGAGCAGTTGAACTGCTCTACCAGCTAGAACTCACCGGCAAAAGCCTTGATGAAGTCTTTAGCTATGCCGACCCACCTGTTTTAGAAGACGAACGAGCGCTGATCGTTGGAGTATGGGAGAAGCGCCATGAGATCGACGAGATGATCTCTAGAACCAGCCGCGAATGGAAGCTCGATCGGATCGGGTATGTGGAGCGGAATATTCTGCGTCTTGCTCTTTACGAGATAAATTACGACGATGTAGCGGTTCCTTACGCTATCAACGCCGCAGTGGAACTTGCCAAAGAGTACAGCGGCGAAGAGGCTGGGAGATTTGTCAACGGAGTTTTAGGACGAGCAGTCCGTGAGAAAAGTGAATAAGCCGGCAAGTTATAAGAAAGGCTTTCTCGGCATAGATACAAGTAACTACCGCACCAGCTGCTGCCTTTTGGATGAAGCTGGAAGGGTAGTCTATCAGCGCCGCCCCTTGCTCTTAGTGCCTCAGGGTAAGCTGGGGTTAAGACAGCAGGAGGCGGTTTTTCAGCATTTAAAAGCCCTTCCTCTGATGTTTGAAGAAATGGGGCCATTAGCAGATGTGCAGTTTGGCGTGACCACAAGACCGAGACCTGTTGAAGGGAGCTATATGCCCTGTTTTGTAGTGGGAGAGTCCTTTGTACGAGCTTTAGCTGCAGGCAGGGGGTATCTTGCCATCAGCCACCAGGAAAACCACCTATGGGCTGGTCTTTACGAAAACCGTACCCTAATCGGGAAACCCTTCATTGCGGTTCACCTTTCCGGAGGAACCACCGAGTTTCTCCATGTCACATGGAATGACCAGAATCTCCAAATCAAAGAGGTAGGCCAGACCACTGATATCAGCGCCGGACAGTTCCTTGACCGAACCGGTGTCCAGCTGGGATTTCCCTTTCCCGCAGGCCCTTACCTTGAAAAGATCGCCCGACAATCGGATCTGAGAGTTGGAGTCACCGTGAAGGGCACCGCCATTTCCTACTCCGGTCCTGAAGCCCAGATTAAAGAACTCATTTCCCGGGGAGTCGATCCCGGTGAGATCGCCTATGCCGCCCTTCTTGCTGTAGGCAAATCGGTGGGTAGGGTATTGCGCAAACTCGTTGAAGAATATAGAGTGGAGGATATACTGCTCGTCGGCGGAGTGATGGCAAACGAGATCATTAGAGATAAGCTTAAGCAGGATCTGCAGCGGATAGCCAGTCTCCACTTCGCTTCTGTCGAAGCTTCAGGCGACGGAGCACTAGGAGTGGCCTTTGCAACATTCTTGAGGGGGTAGAGTTATGAGCATCTTTTACTTAGTACGCCATGGAACGACCCAGTACAACCTGGAAAACCGCTTCCAGGGCCATTTGGATATCCCCTTAAGCAACCAGGGCATCGAGCAAGCCAAAAAGCTAGCAGACTATCTGAAAGACAAGAAGATAGATGCAATATACACCAGCGATCTGAAGAGAGCAGTGCAGACCGCAGAGTACATAGCTGCGGCAAAAAGCATGAAGTACAGACTTCTCCCGAGCCTACGCGAAGTTGACGTTGGCGAACTCGAAGGCCTCAGGTGGCACGAGGTCAAAAAGGAGTATCCCGACTGGGTGAAAAAGCAGCACGTTCACGGCTATCCAGGTGGTGAAACCCGGATCGAAATCGAAAGACGAGTTAGCAACCTTTGGGATTCGGTGGTCAAGCGCCACAAGGGAGACGGCGTGGTCCTGGTCACTCACGGAGGCATCATTAAAGCTTTGATCTGTCAGATTCTCGGGATCTCTCAGGAGGATCGCTCGAATTTTATTGTCGACAACGCTTCGGTGAGTACCATAATCGTCGCTGACTCGGGAGCCAAGCTGAAAATGCTGAACAACACCGTTTTTCTGGAATAGACCTAGGAGGCAAAAAGAATGAGTTCGGAAACAGTCTTGACAGTAGCAGAACTTACAGAGCTAGTCGCTGAAAAACTGGAGTACGCTCCTGATCTCAAGGGGATCTGGGTTAAGGGCGAGATTGCCGAATGCACCAGATCGTCTATGGGGCACTGGTATTTTAACCTTAAAGACGACGCTGCTGTTTTAAAAGTTGTTCTTTTTGCCTCTCAAGCACGTAATCTTAAGTTCACGTTGACATCAGGAATGGAAGTTCTGGTTAAAGGCTCTATTTCAGTCTACAGGGCACGAGGCGTGTACCAAATGCTGGCAACTGACGTGGAAAGCGCAGGGCAGGGCGCATACAGGCAGGCACTCTTGGAGCTCATTTCCCGCTTGGAAAAAGACGGCTATTTTGCCAAGAAGCGTCCTTTGCCTGAGTATCCGCTGAAGATCGGCGTGGTCACGTCCCAGTCCGGAGCGGCAATTGA
This sequence comes from Clostridia bacterium DTU065, assembly GCA_001512545.1. Classification (GTDB taxonomy): domain Bacteria; phylum Bacillota; class DTU065; order DTU065; family DTU065; genus DTU065. The sequence goes on from LFSI01000066.1 coordinate 60,396, forward strand.
GGACATCAAACGCGTAGTTGGAAAACGCTGGCCTGTGGCGGAGATTCAGGTCTTTGACACCTTGGTCCAGGGTGCGGACGCACCGGCAAGCATCGTTAGAGCACTGCATCAGGCCTATACTGCAGATCTGGACGTTTTAATTTTGGCAAGGGGTGGAGGTTCGTCTGACGACCTTTGGGCCTTTAACGATGAAGATGTGGCGAAAGTGCTTTTTACATCGCCCATTCCCACCATTACCGGGGTGGGCCACGAGATCGACCGGACGATCGTTGATCTTGTTGCAGATTACGCCGCGCCAACGCCGTCCGGTGCAGCAGAGGCAGCAGTTCCCGACATAGAAGAAGTGCTGAAAAACCTTGCAGCACTGAAGCGCAGTCTCTACAACTACACGCTGCAGGCCCTGATGGAAAGGGAGAAGCTCCTCAGCGACTACCTCTCCATACTCAACCAATACGAGCCCAAAAAAGAACTTCTGCGGATCAAAGAAAAGGTGCGCTCTTTAGATTCGCTCCTCAAAGCAAAGACTGTCTACACGTTGGAGTTGAAGCGCAAGAGCTTCAACGTTCTAGAGCAGAGGCTTTCCCAGCATCATCCCGAGAGGTTGATCGGAAGTCTCCGGGAAAAAGTCAGTGGACAAGCCTATAAGCTCGACAGCACGGTTCATAGGAGGTTTGCCGAGATTAAGGACGCTGTGGCAAATCTGATATACGGTGTGGAACTTCTAAATCCCGAAAACGTCCTGAAAAAAGGCTACGCCATTGTTCTGAAGGAAAAGGCAGTTGTTAAGAGCACTGCCGACGTCAAGGCAGGGGACAAGATCTCTGCCAAAGTCCGAGACGGTGTCATTCACGCCGTAGTGACCGCTACCTACAAGGAGGAAGAAGCAGATGGCCAAAACAGGTCTGAAAAACTTTGAGAAGTCCCTGAGCCGGCTGGAAGAGATCGTTTCTCAACTGGAAAGCGGTGAGAACACTCTGGAAGAACTGCTCAAACTGTACGAGGAAGGCTCGAAACTTGCCAAGGAGCTCCAAGCGGCTTTGGATGGAGCCAGTGAGAGGTTGAGCCAGCTGCAGGGCGATGAGTTGGATCAAGAGGAGTAGATTTACCTGGAGGCATCGATAATGATAGATGATTTTCGGCAGTATCTTGAAGAAGCAGCAGAAAAAGTGGAAATGGCACTGGAAAAGGTGCTGAAAGTAGGAGATCCTCCCGTGATCTTTGAGGCCATGCGCTACTCGACTCTAGATGGCGGCAAAAGGATCAGAGCCGCCCTGTGCTTTTTAGGTGCTTACGGCAGCGAGGAACTAGCTCTGCCAGCGGCTTGCGCTGTGGAGATGATACACGCCTACTCGCTAATCCACGATGATCTCCCCTGCATGGATAACGATGATTTTCGCAGAGGCAAGCCATCGTGCCACAAAGCCTACGGCGAAGCAGTGGCTCTTCTTGCTGGCGATGCTCTCATTGCCAAAGCCTTCGAGGTACTTGCAACTCAAGAAAATAACGCTCTTTTGGCGGTGAAGGAGTTGGCTCAAGCTTCAGGCGCCCAGGGCATGGTTGGTGGGCAGGTTTTAGATCTTTTAAGCGAGAATAAAGCCATCGGGACCGATCAGCTTAAAACCATACACGCCAAAAAGACTGGTGCCCTAATCTCGACTTCTTTGAAGCTTGGGGCACTAGCTGCAGATAGAAAGGAACTTCTTCCGCAGCTTACAACCTACGGAGAGAAGATAGGCCTTTTGTTCCAGATCACCGATGATATCCTGGACTTTGAGGGCACTAAGGAAAGTCTTGGCAAAACGCCTGGGAAAGACGCGTCTTCCGGAAAGAATACCTACGCGACCCTCCTAGGTTTGGAGGAAGCAAAGTCTCTGGCAGCGAAGTATACTTCCGAGGCGAAATCTGCTGCAGAGAACTTGCCTGGAAGCGGCATTCTGAAGGACCTTGCCGACTTCATTTTGGTTCGCACAAAATAAGCTTTCGCACTCGTTCGTTTGTATTTTGGCACTAGTATTGGGAGGGCGACTGTTTGAACATTATCACTGTAGTATGGGATAACTTGGCTTGGCGCTCGGCGTTTATTGCCTGGGCCATAGCACAGTTTCTTAAAGGTTTTACATCCATCAGGCCGAGAGGGTTCAGCTGGAAGCACTTCTTAGGCACGGGAGGAATGCCTTCCTCTCATTCGGCGTTTGTCTCGGGACTCACTACAGCCGTTGGTATTCTTGAAGGCTTTGGCAGCACGTTGTTTGCAGCGTGCTTTGTGTTTTCTATGATCGTAATGTACGATGCCGCCGGACTCAGAAGGGCAGCAGGAAAACAGGCTGCCATATTAAATAAGTTAATAGATGAGCTTATTCACACCGGCGAACTCAAGCAAGCAAGGTTGAAGGAACTTCTAGGACATACACCTTATGAAGTGTTTGCCGGAGCTTCCCTGGGCATCTTGGTTGCGGTTTTAGTATGCAGATGATATAATGCATATAGAGGTTGAGGTGACACAGTATCCTAGTCATCAGCTCTATTATCGAAGACGGGCCTAAAAATCCGTTAAAGAGCATATCGATGAAGTCCCTGGTGTTGGCTTGGGACGCCCAGTCTTGGGCTTATGCTGGGGGTTAAGAAGAGGGGCGATCCACAAAGGCATGTGGGCGTTGACCCTTCTTCGCGGAGACCTAAGTGCGAGGGTGAAAGCTACGGCCGATCCTTCGGCTTAGGAAGAACCTGCAATGTGATATAGCCGGTTAACGTGCCGCAAATGTTACATGCAGTGTAGCTTGCCTTGAGTGGGGGAAGAGGGAGAACAGGTTCAAGCCGCTGACTGGCGGATCCACAGTTGGTGGCCCGGCGCTGTTTGAAATCTCTCCTGCAAAAGAGGCTAGATAGTAGACAACTGATGTTGAGGAAAACTCCTAGGCTGTTGTAATACGCTTCTTAGGGATTAAAGTATGGTCTGAGTGGTAATCTAGCCCTGCTTCTGGCGACAAAGCAGAAAAGCCCTTAAAGGGGAACCGCTTACGTGGCGACACTAAGTGCGGCTTTTGGGAAATCCTGCTAGACCTTAAGCCATAGAATTAACCTAAGAAGTGGTCACCTCCCTGGATACATAAAACCCGAAGCTGAAGCCCAGGCTTCAGCTTTTTTCTCATTTAGTTTTGTTCCAACCTAAAAAGTTGTTTATGGTCTTCCTTATTTCATGAACTCGGAGAGTGATGGTTTTTGTCAGACCATTGGCGAAGCGTGATTGTTACCTTTATCGCAGTACTTGTCGTCAGTTTTCTTCTCAATGCCGGAGCAGATTCGCTGATTGCCAGCGCAGGGCTTGTGCCCTCCCTACTGGGCTTGATCGTGATCATTCTCATCGGTGTAGTTTTTGACATGGTCGGAACCGCTGTGGCTGCTGCTGAAGAAGCCCCGCTGCATGCCATGGCAGGAGACAAAGTTCCCGGTGCAAAGCAGGCCATATGGCTCACTAGGAATGCCGATAGTGTGGCATCTCTGTGCAACGACGTTATCGGAGACATCTGCGGCACACTAGCCGGTGCGGCAGCTGCCACTATCGCCTATAGGTTATCCACTACCAGTTATTTCTTAAGGGTCTTTATGGCAGCGATGGCTGCAGCACTAACCATTGGCCTGAAAAGAGCCGAGAAGTCCTTTGCCCTGGGCAAGGCCACAGACATCATCTACTTTGTAGGCAAAATGATCTTCTACTTCGAAAAGGCTACAGGTATGAAGATAACCTCTACCAAGAAGAACAACCAAAAACGCAAAAACCGCAACGGTCAGCATTAGTAACTGCAGAGCTTTCGGGCACAACTGCAAAGCTGTGCCCTATTGCGGCTTTTATTGGCAAAGAGCCGAAGCCGCAGCTCGGTTTTTGTGTTTTTTTGGGCTTTGTTGCAGGTGGGACCTGTGTAATGATATACTTTCACTTAAAAGAGCAACCTGAATGTGAAAGCAAAAATCCGCGGGATTCTGAAACACTATTGAGAGAAGTGCAAAAGGAAAAAGAGAACAGATCAATACCGCGAGGAATTGGGGTATCGAAATGAGTAGACTTCTAGATAGGCTTTCGAGCCCATCGGATTTGCGAGGTTATTCGTATCACGAATTGAACATACTGGCCAAAGAGATCCGCGATGAGATCATTCATACCGTGTCTTTAAACGGCGGGCATTTGGCTCCCAATCTAGGCGTGGTAGAGCTGACCATCGCCATTCACAGGGTGTTTGACAGTCCCAGGGACAAAATCATCTGGGATGTTGGGCACCAGTGCTACACCCACAAACTGCTTACAGGGAGAAGGGACGCTTTCTTTACCCTCAGGCAGCTTGACGGCATCTCGGGCTTTCCCAAACCTGAAGAGTCCATTCACGATGCTTTTGCAACTGGCCACAGCTCTACCAGCATCTCGGCAGCTTTGGGTATGGCAACTGCTAGGGATCTAAACGGAGAGGACTATAAAGTTGTAGCGGTGATCGGAGATGGCTCTATCACCGGCGGAATGGCCTACGAAGCTCTGAACCATGCCGGGCACCTGAAAAAAAACCTTACGGTGATTCTGAACGACAACGAGATGTCCATTGCCAAGAACGTCGGTGCGCTGTCCCGGTACTTGTCTGATCTTAGAGCTGCACCGGGCTATTCCAAATTAAAGTCCAACGTTCAAAGCGTTTTAGACAAGGTTCCCGTTGTCGGAAAGCCTCTGGCCAGAGCCATTGAAAAGGCCAAAAACACCTTTAAATACATGCTGGTTCCCGGCGTCTTTTTCGAGGAGCTGGGCTTTACCTACCTCGGCCCGATCGACGGACATAACATCCCGCTGATGTGCAAGGTCTTTAGCGAAGCGTCGGCGATCAAAGGTCCCGTTATGGTTCACGTTATCACCAAAAAGGGCAGGGGGTATAAACCTGCAGAAGACGTACCTTCCAAGTATCATGGAGTCGGGCCTTTCGACGTGAACACCGGAAAGATTAAGTCCGGATCTGCAGCTTCGTTCACCAGCTGTTTTGCCGAGGCACTGTTGTCGGAGGCTGAGGAGAATCCTCATATCGTAGCTATTACCGCCGCTATGACCGAAGGAACCGGCCTTCTGGAGTTCTCCCAGAGGTATCCGGAGCGGTTTTTTGACGTGGCTATTGCCGAACAGCACGCAGTGACCTTTGCAGCTGGTCTGGCTAAAGCGGGCAAGAAGCCTGTAGTAGCAATCTATTCCACCTTCCTCCAGAGGGCATACGACCAGATCGTTCACGATGTCTGCTTGCCCAATCTTCCGGTGGTGTTTGCCGTAGATAGGGCAGGACTGGTAGGTCCCGACGGACCAACCCACCACGGTATTTTCGACCTGTCTTTTCTCAGGTCCATACCGAACATTACGGTTTTCTCGCCTAAAGACGGAAGAGAGCTTGCAGATATGCTGCACACTGCCCTCCGGCTTGACGGTCCGGTGGCTATCAGGTATCCCAAGCACGAAACTTCGGCTATCTCATCTGGACCAAGGACCTTCATCGTCCCCGGTAAAGCAGAAGTTCTCAGTCTGGGGCGCCATGCCAACATTGCAGCCGAAGGTGCTATGGTGGAGGTAGCTGTCAGAGTTAGAGAGAAGTTGGCCGCAGAGGGCTTCGATGTTGGCGTGGTCAACATCCGCTCCATCAAGCCTCTAGATGGGGAGCTTTTGTGCTCTCTCGCAGATAAACCCCTTGTAACACTGGAAAACAACAGCTTGGAGGGAGGCTTAGGTGCTGCAGTTCTTGAAGCCTTGAACAGAGCCGGATCTAGCGCAGAAGTGAAGTGCATCGGTCTTCCAGGCAAGTTTATTCCTTCAGGAGGCGTACAGGAGCTGCACCAGCGTCTGGGCCTTGACGATGAGAGCATCGCCATGAATATCAGGCAGTTTCTCGGTCTTCTGAGGGTGGTGCCGGAGGTGGCTTCCAAATGAGACTAGATCAATACTTAGTGGCGGAAGGCTACTTTCCCAGCCGTTCAAAAGCCAAAAAAGCAATAGAAGATGGGAAAGTTTTAGTAGATGGCAAGCTGGCGAAAGCCAGCTTTTTGCTAAGCGGTTCCGAGTCCATCGAAGTTTTGCCAGAAGAAGTCCAGTTTGTCAGCCGCGGTGGGTTTAAACTGCTCCACGCTCTGGAGGTCTTCGGAATAAGCGTTACAGGAAGAAGGGCCCTGGATATCGGAGCGTCAACAGGCGGATTCACCGACTGCCTGCTGCAGCGCGGTGCGGCCCAGGTTGTTGCGGTTGATGTGGGCAGGGATCAACTCGACGAATCCTTGAAGCATGATCCTCGGGTGATCTCCCTTGAGAAAACTAACATCAGAGAGCTCCAGCCGGAAGCGGTAGGAAGGTTCGATATCATTACTATCGACGTCTCCTTTATTTCCCTAACCAAGTTTGCCGACAGGCTGCCTTTGTTTTTAAGAGAGACCGGCGATGTGGTTGCGCTGATCAAACCGCAGTTTGAAGCCGGTCCTGAAAATGTGGGAAAAGGCGGTCTGGTTAAGGACCCCAAAGTCCATCTGGAAGTTCTGGAAAACGTTATCAGGGCTTTTGCTGATGCAGGGCTCTATGCCTGGGGGGCAGCATACTCACCAATTGCCGGCGGCAGTGGAAACATTGAATTTTTAGGGTGGTTTAGGTTGCAAGAAAATACAGACCCAGGTTACGATTTAAAGTCCATTGTTGCAGAAGCTAATATGCAGGTAATAAGATAATATTGGGCGAATGGTAATACAAAAGAGGAGGTGTCTCGCTTGAAAACTCAGAGAAGCATTGCAATTATACCTCACACAGGAAAGCCATTAGCCTTAAGTGTGGCAGGACGTACCGCCGAGCTCCTGGAAAAACATGGTGCCAAAGTGCTGGTGCCACGGGAGTATGCCAAAGGCGACGAAATGCTTAAATATGCAAGCGAGACTGCTCTAGATGAAGCTGACCTAATTGTGGTCGTCGGCGGCGACGGTTCCATACTCAAAGCGTCCCAGGAAGCAAGAAAAAGAAGAATCCCCCTTCTGGGGATCAACACCGGACACATCGGGTTCTTAACCGAACTCGAAGTTGATGAAGTAGAAAAGTACATTCGCGATATTGCAGAAGGAAACTACGAGATTGAAGAGCGCATCCTGATCAAAGCTCAGATTCACGGCAAAGAGGAGCAGAGCGAGGTCTTCTACTGCCTGAACGATGCGGTGCTTTCCAGAGGAGCCGCTGCTAGGTTGATCTATTTCGATGTCTATGTAGACGACAGCTTTGCCGGGCAGTATCCTGCAGATGGAATTGTGGTTGCAACGCCTACCGGCTCCACGGCCTACTCTCTCTCTGCAGGCGGGCCGCTGGTGGATCCCGAGGTTTCCTGCGTTCTGCTTACACCTGTCTGTCCCCACATGCTCTCGGCAAGGCCAGTTGTTGTGGGCGTGCAGCATAAGATTAAAATACGAGTCAGCGAGAGCGACGAAGACGTTCTCCTTTCAGTTGACGGCATCTTGAAGGGCACTCTGACAGAAGGGGAGGAGCTGATTGTCGAGGCTGACGAAGAACGCTTGATGTTTGCCAAGCTGAATGTTAGGACCTTCTACGACGTTCTGCGGGGAAGGTTCCAAAGCTGCCGGAATATGAATACCCCAGAGAACTAAGGGAGGTTAGCAGATGAAAGCCAAAAGACAAGCTTTGATTCTGGAGCTGATTGCCAAAGAAGCCCTTGATACCCAAGAACAGCTTGTAGACCGTCTAAAGCATATGGGGATTGAAGTGACTCAGGCAACGGTGAGCCGCGATGTCAAAGAACTGCGGCTGATTAAAGTTGCCGTTGGAGACGGTCGCTATCGTTATGCACCGCCTCCTGATGCTTTCGACAAACCAGAGGATATCAAAAGAGCACGGCGCATCTTTCAAGAAGCGGTCCTCAGCATCGACTCATCGCTGAATCTGGTGGTGATTAAAACCCTAACAGGCACGGCACAAGGTGTGGCTGCTGTCATTGACGGCATGGGAATCTCCGGAGTTTTAGCCACAGTTGCCGGCGATGATTCGATTCTGGTTGTAGTCAAGCCGGAAGAAGCAGTGGGAACGGTGATCCAAGAGCTTGAAGCTTTAAGAAGCTAGGCAGGTGAAACTTGTGCTTTTGGAACTAAATGTAGAGGACTTTGCCCTAATAGACAGACTCTCCCTGCAGTTTGGTCCGGGGCTAAATATCATCACCGGTGAAACCGGTGCGGGAAAATCCATCTTGCTCGATGCAGTCAGCCTTCTCCTTGGTGCAAGGTCTACTAAAGAGATGATTAGAACGGGGAGCGAGAAGACTAGGATCGAGGGAGTCTTTGATATCGGTGCTGTAGATGGAGCAAAAGAGATCTGCAGCGAGGCAGGCTACGACGTTTCTGACGATGCCCTCATTATTGTTCGCGAGGTCAACCTCGATGGGAGAAACCGCTGCTATGTTAACGGCAGGGCATGTACAGTTAGCTTTTTAGCAGAACTCGGTAAAAAGCTTGTGGACCTCCACGGTCAGCATGCTCACCAATCGCTGCTCTATCCCGAAAATCACCTGAGGCTTCTGGATGCCTTCGGCGGAGATGAACTTCTCAGGACCAAGGCCGAGTACCTTAAATCGTACGATGCCTGGCAGAAGCTGAAAAGGCGTCTGGCACAGATTATCAACTTAAAGGAAGAACGGCAAAAAAAGAAGGAACTCCTGGAGTACCAACTGGCAGAGTTGGAGAAGGCCGATCTGAAAGCCGGAGAGAGAGAAATCCTCGAAGCGGAAAGAAGCAGATTGAAAAGCGCCGATGCCCTCTACAACTTGAGCTATCAGTCCAGTCAGTTGCTTTCCAACAGCGGATATGATATTGATGCCTTTGAAATACTCAATCCACTGCGAGTGGTGAAAGAAAACCTGGAAAAACTCGCCAGAATCGACGAGGGAACCCGAGCCTATCTCGATGAGGCTGCAGACTGCCTATACCGGCTTGAGGAACTTGCCAGAGACCTCAGCTCATATGCAGACGGCATAGAGTTCAATCCCCAAAGGTTGGATCAGATAGAATCCAGACTGTATTTCCTGGATAACCTCCAGAGGAAGCACCATTGCAGTTCTGTGGAAGAACTCATCCAGTTGAAAAACCAGATTGAGACAGATCTAGGCGAGATCGAAGAAGACGATAAAGCTGAACTCACCCTAGAAAAGGATATTGAAGAAGCCGGAAGAAAGCTCGGAGCTCTTGCTGAGGAGCTATCCGGCCTTCGGGAGCAGGCGTTTTCTCGCCTCAAGCTGGGTGTTGAAACAGAGCTAAAGGATCTGGTTATGGAAAACGCCACTCTCCAGTGCACCTTTGCACGAAAAGAGGACGACTTGGGTATACCGGCATTTGGCAAAAACTACCTCCCACATCTAGGCGGTATCGAAAACATCGAGTTTTTGTTCAGCGCCAACGTGGGCGAAGAACCGAAACCGCTGAGCAGAATTGCCAGCGGAGGTGAGATGTCCCGCCTTATGTTAGCTTTTAAACTAACTCTTGCCGGAACCGACAGAATACCGACCCTAATCTTCGACGAAATCGATGCTGGTATCGGCGGAAAGACCGGACAAGCTGTAGCAGAGAAGCTGGCTAAAATTGCCGCATTCCATCAGGTTCTCTGTGTGACCCACCTGCCGCAGATTGCCTCTTTTGCCGACGTACACTTTTATATAGAAAAACAGGAAGAAAAGGGGCGCACCTTCACTCGCCTCACACAGCTCAGCGAGGTGGAACGGGTTGAAGAACTATCGCGGATGCTGTCAGGGCAGGAGTCCCAGAGATCTCTGCTCCATGCAGAAGAGATCCTGAAGAAGGCCGGCGAGTTTAAAGCTACAAACTCCCTGAAAGAAAAGAAGTAGTCTTAAATAAATTTATCTTGCTTTCTGTTGAGCAGTGCTTTATAATCAAGCTATGCTCAAAGTGGGCAAAAAACATTTGCCGGTTTCCAGACCGCCAGGAGGTAACTTAATGTACCAAGACGAAACTTTAGTATGTCGTGATTGTGGCAGTGAATTTGTATTTACCGCAGGAGAAAAAGAGTTCTACGCCACAAAAGGCTTTGAAAACAAGCCAGCTCGTTGTCCAGAATGTCGTAAAACCTATAAAGCCCAGAGAAGCAACGGAGGAGTTGGCAGAGGCGAACGCAAACTTTACGAAGCAGTTTGCGCAGATTGCGGTGTGGAAACCAAGGTTCCTTTCAAACCAAACGGAACCAGACCAGTTTACTGCTCCAATTGTTACGAAGCTCATAGGTAAGACAAATCACCCCGGCTTAACCGGGGTTTTTTTATGCTCAGATTAGGCTCCTAATTCAACGCAGAAGTGACTGCAATTCTCTTTGAAGGCTTCCATTTACCTGTATACCTTCCCCTTTCTCAAGAAAGTCTAGAGAAGGGGGTTGAACGGTATTGCATAGTCAGAAAAGAAACATAGCTCTAGTCCTCATCTTTCTCTGCCTTTTTGCAGCTTATGTCGGTTTTTCAGCGTATCTTTTCCCAGGACAGATCATACTGATCGGCGACAAAACCCCAATCGAACTACCGCGTCTTTTCGCCTTGAAAGGCGAAAACTCGGTGTCAGGAAAAGAATACCTGGCTCTTGAGCCGGGAGAAAACAGCCTAACCTTAAACTTTTTGGGAATCATTCCCATCAAAAAGACGCAAATCTACTTACTAGAACCTACATATGTGAGGCTTGGCGGTCACTCAGTTGGGGTTATCCTCGAAAGCGAGGGGCTGAAGATCGCAGGTTTCTACCCAGTTGTTCAGCCTTCTGGTATTGAGACTTGGCCAGCTAGAGAAGGGGGCCTCCAAGTCAACGATGTGATTACTCATGCAGATGGAATCAAGGTGCAGGGTATAGAAGACCTCGAGCGGCTTTTGGACCGCAGCGAACTGACCCTAACGGTGAAAAGGAAGGGTCAGACTTTTGAGACCAAAGTGTATCCTGCAGATTCAATAACAGGTGACGGCCGGCAACGAGCAATCGGCATTTACCTTGCAGATCCGGTGATGGGAGTTGGAACTCTAACCTTTGCCACCGCAGACGGCATGAAGTTTGCAGCTCTTGGGCACTTGATCGGGAATGCCGATATTGAAACTTCTGGGCGAATCCAAAACGCCAGAATTGTCGGCATTTTGAAGGGTGAACGGGGTGCTCCAGGCGAGAAGCTAGGTCTTTTTGACCGAAGCGACACAAAGCCCATGGGACTTATCGAGAAGAACACCAGTCTCGGTATTTATGGGACGCTCACAGAGCCTCTGGACGGGCCGCTGGTAGAGATCGCTTTCTACGATGAGATCCAGATCGGACCTGCTGAGATTGTTACGGTGGTAGAAGACAATAGGCTCGACACTTTCAGCGCAACTATCGACCAGATCTTCGCACGAAGGGAGCCTACAAACAGGTCGTTTGTGATTCGCATAACTGATCCCCGTCTACTGCAGACCACAGGAGGGATCGTTCAGGGGATGAGCGGATCGCCGGTACTGCAGAACGGAAAGCTGATTGGAGCCATCACCCACGTGTTTGTCAACGATCCCACAAGAGGCTACGGAGCCCTTGCAGAATGGATGGCCCTTGAGGCAGGAGCTTTCGACTTAGAGCAGGCTTTAGAGTCATCGAGCCTGCCCTTTTTAATTTAAGCAAAAACCAACGTCAAACCAGTATCCACATGGAGACTGGTATTTATGTCTTTTCGGACTTTTGTCCCATTTTTGTGTTTTTTCACTCAGCTGAGAGGACAATTTCCAAAGTTATCGAATTGATTAATAAAGTTAAGAGGAGGCGTCTAATGGGAAAGCCAATCGAAGTGATCGTAGCAGATGACAATGGAGCTCTCTGCGATAAACTACGGGAGTTTTACTCTGCTAGATCCGATATCATCATTGTGGCAACAGCTGGCGATGGCGAAACGGCTCTGAAGCTGATCGAGGCATACAAGCCAGACCTTATCCTCCTTGACATAATCATGCCCAGGTTAGATGGTCTTTCGGTGCTCCATGAGCTGAGAAAGCGGCAGAACGATACCAAGGCATTGGTGATCACTGCTTTTAGTCACAGATGGATTGCGCAGACCGCAGCCCAACTCGGTGCAGCCTATTATTTGGTCAAACCGTTCGACTTCTCCGTGCTTTCCCAGCGCATCAAGGAGATTTGCAGGGGCGGAGAACAAGTGGCCGCCAGCGAGGACACAGCGGATGTAAGTGGGATAATCGCTGGCATTCTCGATGAGATCGGGATTCCAGCAAATCTTAAGGGATATGAATACATAAAGACCGCAGTTTTCTTGGTGCTAGACGATTGGAGCTTAATCTACTCGGTTACAAACCAGCTGTATCCTGAAGTGGGCAGGATCTTCCACGCTTCGGGTGTGCAGGTGGAAAGGTCTATCAGACATGCCATAGAGTACGCGTTCTTGAACGGTGACGTGAAGATCCTGGAAAGATACTTTGGTTCGACCAGCATAGAAACAGGCAGACCCTCCAATGCCTGTTTCATCGGTAGGCTGGTGGAACTGGTTAAACTTAACGGGAAAGCTACATTCGGTAGTTAGACTTGCTCTGCAGGTCTTTTTTAATTGGCATAAAGTACCCTGATGCATTTTCCTACAACCTGAACCTCCGTGTTAGTGGCGGGGCATACTAAGCATGGGGTGAAGGGACGTGAGGCTGAAGAAGGGAGCAAAAACCAAAGATCTTGTGAAGAAGCTTCGCCCTGGCGATCTTGCTCTCATCAACCATGCGGACATCGACTGGGTCGCTGCAGAATCCTTGGAGCGAAAAGGAGCAAGTGGAGTAATCAATGCAGCATCGTATATTACCGGAACCTACCCCAACCTGGGGCCAAGCTATCTTTTAGGTGCGTCTATTCCCATGTGGGAGATAGCTAGTTCGGCTTTTGATGACATTCCAGAAGAAGCGGAAGCTGAGATCAGAGATGGAATACTTTTTGTCAATGGCAGTAGGTACCCTCTCCGACAAATCACCAAAGAAGACATCGAGGAAGGACTGAAGAAAGCCCAGGAAAACCTACCGTTACGGCTTCACCAATTCACCACCAACACCTTGGAGTATGCCAAGAAGGAGATGGCTCTTCTCACCAAGACCCTTCCTGTAGACCACCTGAAAGAGAAGGTCTACGGTAGGGAAGCAGTGGTTGTGGTGAGGGGGTATGACTACCGGAAAGACCTTAAAGCCATTGCTTCGTTTATCGAAGACAGGAAGCCTCTTCTAGTGGCAGTTGACGGAGGAGCAGACGCTCTGTGGGAGCTGGGCTACAAACCTGACATGATCGTTGGCGACATGGACTCTGTATCGGACAAGGTTCTCCGCCTTGGAGCTGACATTGTGCTTCATGCATATCCAGATGGCAGAGCACCTGGTCTTTTGCGTTTGCAGGACTTGGGGCTGAACTGTACCGTTGTGCCGTGTGAGGGGACCAGCGAAGATTTGGCCTTCCTCATCCTCAATCAGCTTGGAGCATCCATTATCATCACGGTAGGTAGTCATAGCAGCATGATCGACTTTCTGGAGAAGGGGAGAAAGGGCATGGCAAGCACCTTTCTCGCTAGACTCAGAGCTGGCGATAAGTTAGTGGATGCTCGGGGACTGAGCGTAATCTATAGAGCCAGACCTAAAAACACCTATGCATTTTTGGTGATTCTAGCGGCGTTCATTCCCCTTGTTGTGCTGATTTTGGTTTCGCCGCCGGTTGCCAGTTGGTTAAAGATCTTCTTGAGACAGATCAGATTCTAAGGAGGGAGCCTTTTGTGTTAATGGATCTGCGCTATCACGCTGCGTCTTTAATCGCGGTTTTTCTGGCTCTGGCTTTAGGACTCATTATCGGCGGAAGTCTGGCTTCCGATCAGAATCTGGTTCTGTACCAGGAAAATCTCATATCCCGTTTGGAAGCGGAAAACAAGGCTCTACGAAACAAACAGGCTTCAGACGAGGCAAGTCTTCTTGCTCTTCGCCAGGAAAAAACCAAAATGGAATCAAACCTAAACAACCTTGCAGCGGCTTACATAACTCAGCTGTCCAAGGAAAAGAGGATCAAAGTCGACGGCAGCGACGCTCTGCTCGGAGTGCCTCTTGCGTCCTTTGAAGGGCAGGACTACGACTACTACTTCACCTTCAGAGACGGTGGAGAGCTGTCGCAAAAGGCCATTGCAGACGGGAGTGCGACTTTTGTGGAGGTGCCAAAAAGTATCAAATTATGGGAGCTGGCTCTTTACCTGGTTTCGACCCAAAGCGAGTAGCGGTGTTGATACCTGCCTACAACGAGGAGAAATATTTGCCAAGCACAATATGGGGTCTGAAGAGCGCCGGTTTTGAGAAGATTTATGTAGCAGACGATGCGTCAGCAGATGGCACAGCCCAGGTCGCTCTAACAAGCGGTGCTGTGCTTCTTAGTTCCGAAAGAAACCTGGGCAAAGGAGGAATCTTAAATTTCGCTCTCCCCAAGGTGGATGAGGAAGTGATCTGCCTAATCGATGCCGATCTTGGAGAAAGCAGCAGGGAAGCGGTGAAGCTGGCCAATGCAGTTTTTCAAGGGGCCGATCTTGCTGTGGCGAGATTCCGGTCAAAAGGCGGCTTTGGTTTGGTGAGAAGAGCCGCTACTTTTTTACTCTTTTGTTTTACAGGGAAGCTGTTCAAAGCTCCGCTTTCTGGCCAGAGGGCGGCAAAAAGAGACGTATGGGCTAAGCTGATGCCGTTTGCTCCGGGTTTTTCTGTAGAAGTTGCCATGCTAAAGAGGGCATGCAGGCTCGGACTAAAGGTTGCGGAGGTGCCTGTGGAGATGACCGATCGCAGTTACGGCAGAGGTATCAAAGGCATTACTCACAGGTTCAAACAGCTCCTTGCTGTGATTAGGGGTCTTACATCATGAGAGAACTAGTCGCTGTTTTCTCGGGGATTGTCTTCGGTTGGGTTCTGATTCCTCGCTTTCTTCAGATCGACCGGGGAGTGTTCCAGGTTGAAAACTACAGGAAAGCTCAGGTGCAAAACTCCACAGGAGTTTGGTTGGCACTTACATCAATCCTCGCTACTATGTTTCTTGTGATTTGGTACAGCGAAGTGCCTGTTTTATGGTTTTACGTGTTGAGCATTTCCTTTTTGGGGCTTTTAGACGATCTCCTGGTAGAGAAAGCCAAAGGCTTGATGGGTCACGTCAAAGCGCTTTTACAAGGCAAAGTAACAACAGGCACCTTAAAATTGGTGTTCATACTTCTCCTCTCCCTCGGTCTGGCTTTAGTTTTCAAGAGGAGTCACGTGTATCTAGATGCAGTTCTAACGGCCATTTTTGCAAACACCGTGAACACCTTGGACACTCGTCCCAAAAGAGCGATCACTTTTTATTTGACGATCCTTGTCATTACAACGCTTTTTGGCAATACGGATCTGTTTCGCCTGTACGGGTTGGCAGTTGCTGGGATGCTTTTCGTGCTGTATCCGTATGAAGCCCACGAGAAGACCATGCTAGGAGATGCAGGAAGCAATCTCTTAGGAGCCCTTTTGGGGCTTTCACTGTGGCAGTTTGCTCCGATTTTGAAGCTTGTACTTATCGCCATAGGAGTTCTGTGGCAGATCTTCGCCGATACCTACTCCCTGACAAAGCTTTTGGACCGTTTGAAGCAAAAGTAAAAAAGCCAGTGGCTTTGGAAGAAGCAAAGCAACGGGCTTTTTCTATTTCTAGGGAACCGTGAACGATTTGTAGCAATTGACGTTAACGGAACAACACTCTTCGAAGAGTCAAAGAAGGGTGGGTAGGAAGAAACGCATCCCCACTGCAGAACACTGGAGTGTACTCAATTTTTTTTGTTCAATAGTAAATTATAGAAAAAGAAAAACATTTGAGAAGGAAACAACTGGCAACAGACAGAATGTTGTTATCAAGTCGACTAAATGTGGAGACAAAACGTTCTTTGAGCACGTTTTTTTGCGGTTTGTCAGCATACGAGAGAGGGGTGGTTGTCAAGACTTTGTTAAAGGGATGTTAAAGGTCACAACGGTGGTCTATAATGCACTAGACGGGAAACGACATGCAGAACGACAATCATCTCGAGGTGCTTTAGAGATC
>LFSI01000066.1:76554-76816 GCA_001512545.1 Clostridia bacterium DTU065
ACAACCGAGTGACGAGATTTCGCTTGGGAAAAGTCACGCTGTTTGCTTTCAGAATTCGATCGGAAGTTCTCTTTTTTACGAAGTCTTACATACACAAGGCGGTTACTTGAGTCTTCGTTGATCGAAAGTGAATGGCTTTTTGTTAGTGAGTCAAATGGGTGGGACATGGTTGTGTTGGTGGCTGACAGAATGAAAAGGGAGGTTTCTATTAAGCCCCCTAATTGATTTGGACAAATAGTGTGTGTCTGATAGAATCAATTTG
>LFSI01000019.1:0-4442 GCA_001512545.1 Clostridia bacterium DTU065
TAGGAGTCGTCGTTAGCCAGGGTGATGTGTCTGGCTTCGCCGTAGAACTTGAGCCAGCGGCGCAGATCGTATCTTGCACCTAGCTTGATGGTTACCGGTAACTTCTGGGTCACTTCACCAGCTACAGGCGTTCCGGCCTCTGCCCAGTCGATATCCTCGAGATCCTGGTCTTCCAAGTCCCTCAGATCTATCCAGCGGAAGTTGTTCCAAGTCAGCTTGCCTTGGAGTCCGTCGATGGCAACTCCCAGGTAGAGGTTTTCAGTTGGCCTCATCATCAGACCAACGTCTAGTGCCGAACCTCTTACCGACTGGGAAACATACAGGTCTCCGGAAAGCTGCGTGTCAATTTCTGCGTCGTCTTCAGTGTAGATTGCTTCTAAGGTGACGTTGCTATCGGCAACGACGTATACGCCAACCGGAATGATGTGGTAGGCGACACCCAAGGACACGTCTTTGAACCTGAAGACTTTCGCCAGAAGCGGTACGCCAAAGGCGAGCTGGGCCTTTAGATCGGCAACGGCACTCAGACGAAGGTTCGGATCTAGGTTGTAGGTTCTGTTCAGATCGTTGCCCTTAAGAACCAGTTCAAGCAGGTCTTTGGTAAGATAGCCCTGCCCGTTGACCACAGCTTGCATGCTGAGTCCGAGTCGCCATATCTGCAGTTTAGGTCCTGCAGTCATCATCGGCGTTACAAAGATCCCGTCATTTCCTGCAAGTTCGATAATCTCATTCTTTAGGTCATCATCGAGGAAAGTTGCGTATCTTCCGATGTTGTTAAAACCAAAGGTATCGTTCCCTGCGGATACCGCGGCACCAAGGTCCACTCCGAAAAAGCCGTAGCGAGTTGCAAGAACGCTGGAGCCCATTCCCTTAATGCCTGTGGTCAGCAAGAATCCGTTTTGATCGCCAAACTCCAGAATCGGGAAATAGCTGTCGTTAGGTATCTCCGTTGGCGGGTCCCATGCGAACACCGCTGCTGCAAGAACCAGCAATAGAATACAGGTTGTCAATAACCGACGCGTCATTGAATTCCGCTCCCATCTATGAGAAGTTTTACCACCAAGAGCGCTCTCACTTTGATAAAGTCGTCTGGTTTTAACATAGCTCCGTTTTCAGGAACTTTCAGCGTGAGCGTAGGAGTTACATAAATCTTCGTTGCCTCTACTAAGCGCTCGATTTCGGACTGACCCAGCGCCAGGGAGACAATTGAAATCCTAGCACTTGTGACTAGCCCGTTTTCATCGGTGTTTCCGGGTAATACAGTTCCTGTTAGAGTCTTGATTTCCTGACCGTTTTGATCTTTCAGCTTCAGCTCAATGTCAAGACCTATTGGAAGGCCGTTTTGGACCTCTGCTTCAAGTCTTACTCCGCCTAGTGCTTGGTTGATCAGCTTCTTAGCATCGAAGCCCAGTTCAGCAGAGTCAACTTTCATCTCGAAATCAAACTCGTCTGCAGCGTAATCTATAGACTGATTGCCCTCGAGCTTGAACGGCAGGTTAATTTTGGCAGTGTACTCTACAAGGCTGTCGCCAGAAATCACGACTCCGCCGTTGGACTTGATGGTGCCTTCAATAGACATCTTGCTGATGTTTCCGGCAATAATATCGTTAACCAGAGTGGATACGTCGCTTGATTTGAAGACGATGGTTTTTGCACCTGCAGTATCCCTAACCTCTTCAACATCAACATTATAGGTAGAACTGTCGCTCTTGGTCACCTTCAGGTAGATCTCGTCGTAGATGAGGTCTCCAAGATTTTGCGTGAGCTCAAGTTCAAGAGATGCTCCACTCAGCCTAATTTGGTTGAGAGGTTCGTCCAGTTCCATGTCGGGAATCTGAATCTCTTGGGATCCAGCGTCGGAAAGATTTACCGTCAGCCCGCTCAGTTCAACAGACTCTAGAACGAGTCCTGCAACTGTCGCAGTGGCATTGAAGCTATCAGGCACTGTAAACAGCTGACTGCCGTCGATTTGGATGTTGAAATCAGCATCCAGTACAGCGGTCTTATCCAGAGTTTTGCCGTCCAAAGAGAAGCTGTTTCCTCCCACTGCAACCAGATCTTCGCCGTCAAGGGTTAGATTGGTAACAGTCAGAGTCAAGGCGCTAATTGCATCGGTGGAAAACGTGAGAGTACCGCTTTCGATGTTAATCTTTTCCAAGTCGTCCTCAAGAAGGTCCACTTGGGTAGATACGGAAATGACTTGGCTTGTGCTGTAACCCTTGATACTTGCTAAAGACTTGATTTCCAAGCTTGAAAGCTTCAGATCGAGTTGTGCAAATCCTGCAGGATTTGGTATCTGTGGATTGACAATGGTTACCTCGGCGTGATTGTCAATAGTTAGGTTGTCCAGAGGTTCTTCGATAATCCTGCTTTCTCCCGGCTGGAGATCTGCCACTTCGATCTCCACGGTGGCAGTTGTAAACTCCAGCTTGACCGTAAACGAGATCGCTGTATCTCCGTGGTTTTCAGCGGTTAGGACCATTTCGCCCTCTTTGATCCCCAAAAGCTCAAACTCAGCGAAGTCCACTTCGCCACCGGGCAGGTCGTTGCCGCTCACAAGTCCAGGTATAGTTAGTTGAGTTACTATCAACTCGTCGGATAAGATGTTGCCTAAATCCAATGCTGGAAAAGCCAACGTCACTGGGCTGGAAATGTCATCCAGCTCTAAGTTGTCCATGCCCAAAGTGAAACTGCCTTCGACAGTCTCGGACATAAAGTAATGCTGTCCGTCGGTCTGAAGTGGGCTCTCTTCAAGAATCTCATTTGCTGTGGTGCTAGATACAGTGAGAGGTATCTGGAAGTCGGCCTCCCAAGACGGAGCACTTACTGGCAGCAAACTGCATCCTGCAAGCAAAACTGCGATCCCTAAAAGGAGTAGAGATCTTTTTATCCTCGTCCCTTTCACATTATCACATCCCCTTATATTTATATCGGAATCTCGCTAACTCGATAAGCTTGTGATTTTTGATATTCGAGTTCACTGGTGATATTCCTACAATACTAGATACCCAAATCCAAATAATTTAACTGAGAAATATCCGTGCAGACTAACTTTTACTGCAACATTGATACTTTTTGATATTCCCAAGATACAAAAAAGCAGGCATAGTCTGCCTGCTCTTCGTTACTTCAGTTGAAGTCCGTGTCTCTCTATAAAGAAGTCCAGAAGCACTTTGGCCTTCTTGGCAGAATGCACCAGAGGGTGATTGCACAGCGCAAGAAGTGCTCTATCGTAGCTGCCGTTTACAGCAGCTTCCACAGTGAGCTGCTCGTAAGCCTTGACCTGCTGCAGGAGGCCTCTAAAGCTGAGATCAACGTGTCCTGCAGTGAGAGGATGGGCTCCGGTCTTGTTGATCACCGATGGAATCTCCACAGATGCGTCGTCGCTGAGGTCCTTGATGGCACCGTTGTTTAGGGTGTTGACGATGTGGACTTCGTTTTTGTCGTTGTAGATCGCAGAGATCAGGGAAAGGGCGATATGGGAGTAGTAGGCTCCGCCCCTCTTGGAAAGGGACTCTGGCTTTTCGTCGTTGTTTTCATCGCGGTAGTAAGCCAAGAGCTCCTCTTCTACCTCCATAACCACCTGGGCTCTGGTTTTCGTCTGCTTCTTGAGGCTCTCAAGCATCTCTTCCTCTAGATAGTAGTACTTGAGGTAGCCGTTTAGATAGCAGCCTAAAGCGTGGTAAAAGGTCGGATCGTAGTCTAGCTCGGGAATGTTGGTTGCATTGTAAGGAGCGAGTTTCTCCAGCACTTCTTTGGTGCGGTCCTCTCCCTTGACAGAGATGTTTCTCACCCAACCTAAGTGGTTGAGGCCAACGTAATCGAGCTCCACATCTTTTTCATCTACGCCAAACTGATGTGCCACCGACTTCTGCATACCGATAGGGGCGTTGCAGAGGCCTATGGTCTTCTTCCAGCCGAATCTGATCAAAGCTTCGGTGACAATGCCGGAAGGATTGGTGAAGTTGATGAGCCAGGCATCGGGACAGAGCCTTTCCATGTCTTTAGCATAGTCCAGAAGCACCGGAATGGTGCGCATGGCCTTGGCAAAGCCAGCAGCTCCGGTGGTTTCCTGACCGATGACCCCGTTTTGCAGACAGAAAACCGTATCATCGTGTCTGGCGATCTGGTGACCAACCCTGATCTGGGTAACCACAAAATCCGCACCTGAAAGCGCTTCCTCCCTGTCTAGGGTGTAGGAAACCTTAATCTCAGGTGCCAGTTTTTTCATCATACGGATGACAAACTCACCAACAACATTGAGTCGCTCCTCATCGATATCCAAGAGCACAACTTCATTGACTGGGATTTCGGCTTTCTTACCTGCAAGCCCGCTGAGAAGCTCGGGAGTGTAGGTACTGCCGCCCCCTATTACACATAGTTTCATAAGCTAGCCTAAAAAGGCTGCACCTCCCAAAATAACATGATAAGTCCATAGGTTT
>LFSI01000019.1:4506-28707 GCA_001512545.1 Clostridia bacterium DTU065
TACAAGATCGTAAGCGTAGAAGATAGCGCCAAAAGCCGGCTCAAGGGTAGGAACGATCACTTCATTGTCCGGATGGGCACTTGAGATCTTTTCCTTAAAGGCATCGAGCATGGCCGGGTTTTCGCCCTTCTGGGCAACGCTTCCTCCGATGACTACCTTAACGTGCTCATCGGGTCTGAAGAGGCTCTTAATTGCAGCAATTACAGCAAGCCCCATCTCTTCACCGACAAAACGCAAAACATCGATAGCGACCTGATCACCTTGATTTGCCGCTTGGAAAACCAGCGGTGCCAGCTTGCTGAAGTTCACTCCAGGGCGTGTGCTTCCGGGGTAGTAGAACTCTACAATGTCGATGAGTCTGTCTACACCGATCTCTTTGCAAAACATCTCGTAAAGGATGGTCTCTGGACCTCTACCATCCCAACCGCGAACTGCGTTCCTAAACGCTAGGCGTGCAATGTACCCAGCTCCGGCACTATCGCCGAACAGCTCGCCGAGACCGCCGATTTGCAGTCTGTCTCCTCTGCCGTTAAAGCCAATGCAGTTGGTACCGGTGCCGCAAACAACGCCGACACCAACTCCATCGAGAGCTCCTACCTTGAGAATAATCACGGCGTCGTTTTCAATGGACATTTTCGGAGCAGGATTTACCGGCTCAACAACCTGACGTACGTACTCAAAGTCCTTATCTCTATCCGCCCCTGCCATACCGTAGAAAGCGGCGGTGATATCTTCTCTCTTGATCCCAGCAGCTTCCACTGCACCGCGAATAGCTTTATCAACTTCGGCACTAGCGGCGGCAATGCCGTTTACCTGGAAGTTTCCCGTCCCTGCGGCAAACGCACCTAGGATGTTGCCCTTGTAATCTGCTACCATTGCCAGCGTTTTTGTCGCTCCAGCATCTACTCCAAGAACGTAACTCATGTTCTCGCCTCCTATCACAAAGAGGTTTCTCTCCAAACCACTTTAATCCTTCTCTGCATATACCCAAAAAAAGCAGTCCTGCCGCAGGTGGCAGGACTATTTTAATCGGTTTTGGTGATAACCAGTGCGTTGAGTATCCATGGGTCTTTTGCGGAGCTGATTCTGATCTCCAAAACGCCCTGTTCGGCGGCAAAATCTGCAACGAGTACCTTCGTTCGCATGGCAGGAAGGAACCAATTCTCCAAATACGGTTCGAAGTTGATCTTGAGGTTGATCCCCGACCGGCTGCCAAGGTCCTTAAACAGAAAAGTCAGTTGGTAGTTTCCTCTGCCCAGAAGAACTCTGAAGATACCTTCTCCCCTTCCCCCCACGTAGTCTTTTTCTTGTTCGGCGAGAATCGTCGTCCTTTCTCCGGCAAATAATCCGTCGGTTCTCAGCCAACCGAAACTGACCTCTGGGTCGAAAAGGAATTTGTCCGTAACTCTGATATATCCGCTTTTGAGGGGTGAGGTCTCTGTGCCAAAGTCAAAAGCATAAACCACTTCACCATTTGTGACAAGATCCATCTTGTTGAAATCGAAATAACCGTTTCTAAAATCTGCAGCCAACACCGGCTGACAAATCATTAACAAACACAGTAAGGCACAGACCTTTTTCAACTGACATTCCTCCCTAAAGGGCTTTTGGTAATAGTCTGTGCCAGGTTAAGGAAATTATGCCAAAAAGTTCCATTTTTAAAAGTTGTCAAGGATCGCAAAAACTATACTTCTTCTCGGCAAATGTAAAACGGAGAAGGACTAACGCCGAGAAAAAGGGAATAATTAACTCGAGATACCAGAAGCACGGCATTAAGCTAGCTGCTTTTGCAAGTCTAGAGTACAGGAGGGTTAGATATGATAAAACCTATTATGGGTACCTGGTTTGAGTTCCAGCACCACAACACCGCTGAAGGTAAATACTGGAACTCCACCTTGGATCAGTTTACTTCTGAAGACTGGGACGCAAAGGTCCGAGAAATCGCAGAGCTAGGTATGGAATATGTGGTCCTTATGCACGTAGCGGTGCACGACAAGGCCTACTATCCTACCGACATGTATCCCCATGCAGACATCGCTTGCTACAACCCAACAGAGGTTGTTTTCAACGCCGCTGATAAATACGGACTCAAAATCTTCCTCGGTAACGACTTCTTCTTCAAGTGGGACGACCCCAATATCGTTACCGATCCCGATGCACGTAGACGCAGACTGAGGGCTATCGGCGAGTTGTACGCCCAATTTGGCCATCACAAGAGCTTCTACGGCTGGTACTGGCCAAACGAAGCCTACATCGGCGGCCACTACAACGAAAGGTTCATGGAGTACGTCAACGAGTGCTCCAAGGAAGCCCGCAGGTTCACACCGCACGGCAAGATCCTCATCGCACCTTACGGCACCCGCGATGCCATTCCCGATGACAAGTACGTTAAGCAGCTGGAGTCCATGGACGTAGACATCGTTGCTTACCAGGACGAGATCGGCGTGCAGAAGTCCACTGTGGACGAAACCGCTAAGTTCTACGAAGGCCTGCGCAAAGCCCACGACAAGGTTCCTCATGTAAAGCTTTGGGCCGACGTGGAGATCTTTGATTTCGAAGGTCAGGTTTATAGAAGTGCTTTGATCCCTGCCGATTTCGACAGGATCATCAAGCAGTTTGCCAACGTAACGCCATATGTAGACAATATTCTGGTGTACCAGTACCAGGGTATGATGTCCAAACCTGGACAGAAGGCCTACGCCGGACACGAGAACGCCGGTAAGCTCTACACCGATTACTACAACTGGCTGAAAGAAAACCATCCAGAGATGCTGAGAAAGCTCTAAACTAATGACAAAAAAAGGCCCTGCCAAAAGCAGGGCTTTTTGGTCTCAAGGGCAAAACTTTATTTCAGAGGGGCTCAAGCTTAGCTTGAGAAAACAATATGAAAAAGGGGGGACCCTCAGCCTAAACAGGCGAAGGGAAAGCTGTGAAGATCTTTAAGTATCTATTTCCTGTCATGCTCGTTGCCACGCTAACGCTTGTTTCAGACGCCAGAATAACCGGTGCCTTTTTCCAACTTAATGCCGGAAACACCAACAAGCCCCGTTCCTACTGGCAAACAGAGCTGGATCTCATGCAGAAAGCCGGCATGGACACAATTATCGTTCAATATTCGGTGACCGACACTGCAAGCTTCCACAACAACAACTACGAGACGGCCTACAAGTTCATGGGGTCATTTGAACCGGGCACTTATGATATCGTTATCGCAAAAGGTCCTATTGTGGTCTACGAAATCGAAACATCAGCACCGTTTTCCTACGAGCTAAAAGGAGCGCTACCATCTCCGATCTTCGGCGATGACGGCCACAAGCTTTCAGACGGCATTGTGAAAGACCTCAACTCAGCAGTAGTTTGGACGGACACCGATGAGCCGATCATTATCTCCGTGACTTTAGATCAGCCGGCAGAGAACCTCGCAATCTATGTAGACACCGTTACTCCAAGCAGCCGTCTTCCCGGCATTGAGGATATCAGCCTAAACGGGGCAACGCCTGTCCTCGAGAGGATTGGCGACTACGTCTACCTCCTGGAAGAAGCCCAAAAACGCGATATGAAGGTCTGGTTGGGCCTTCAACTCAGCGATTCCTGGTGGAGCGGAAAGCTCGATCTTAACAAAGATTGCCAGGAGAACCTGGAGCTTGCAAGAGAGCTTATCGAACTCTACGGACACTACGAAAGCTTCTACGGTTTCTACATTCCTCACGAGCTGTATCCTTCCAGTTCCGTTCTGCCCCAGAACTACATGAACTTCTTCAGAGACCTGACTATCGGTCTTCAGGAGATGGGTAAACCTGTCTCTATCGCTCCGTACTTCGGCGGTAACATGATGCCCAAATCTCACGGCAAGTACTGGGCTGCTTTCTTCGAACAAGTGCCCCTCGATGTTTTGATGCTGCAAGACGGAGTAGGCTGCCACAGACTGCCTTTGGAGCAGATCCCAAGGTACTACGAAGAAGTCTACAAAGTTTGCAAGGAGTACGGCGTGGAGTTCTGGTCCGACCTGGAAGTCTTCAATCAGCTGCCAGGAGAAGGTTTCAGCGCCGAACCTGCAGACTTCGAGAGGGTGCAGCGTCAGGTAATCACCCAGACGCCAACTGTTGACAAGATCGTAATCTTCGATTGGCCTCACTACATGAGCCCCAACAGAAACGCCAAAGCAAAAGCCCTCTACGACGCATACGTGGCTTGGATAGAGTCCGAACCTCAGCTATAAGCAGTAAAAATTAGACCGCTTGCGGGTAAATCCCCGCCAGCGGTCTTTTCTTTCTTTAGAAGGCAACTCTTAAAACTCGTATTCCAAACCAACGCCGACATGGGTGCGACCCCAGATGTCGTTAAGACTGAAGCCTACTTCGCCTCTGATCTTAACCGGCGCCTTGAGGAAGCTTTCTCTCAGAGAAACCTTCGTACCTAAAACCAGCTGTCCCCAATACGACACAGTTGCTGCGTAGGTGTCGGTGTCCATATTGTACTTGGAAGTGAGGGTGAGACCTGCGGCAGCACCGGTGTATCGACTGACAACACCTTTCTGTCCCAGATCGTACAGCACTCTTCCACCAAGACTCAGGTCGTAGTGGTACTCGGTAATGTAGCCGGAAGTCACGATTTCAGGATTGATCTTAGTCTTGCTGGGAATCATGAAGAAGATCCCAGAGCCCTCTCCGGAGATGGTAAAGCCAAAGCCCACGTTCTGCTTGGCAAAGGCAGGCACAATTAAAAGTAAAAGAAACAACGCTATGACTAGTTTTTTCATGATCTGTTGCACCTCCCGTTAGAAGCTGTAGGAGGTGCCGCCTGAAACAAAGGCGCCTCCCCGAAGCTTTCCTGCCTTATTCGCGCTTAGGCTAAACCCAACCTCAAGATCGAACCAAAATCCCTCGACAAAACCTGGAATTTTGATACCTACCTGAGCTTGCCCGGCGAGCCTAAGATCCTTTGCCCAATCTTGTGAAATCCCCATGCCCACACCGACATAACGCATGATGTTGTACACTTTACCCATGTCTCTGTTTATCTTAAAACCGAGATTGAATTCAGTGCTAGTGCCTACATCCAGCATGCCGACTACATGAGCATTCCACGGACCCTTGGTCGGAATGTCGAAGACGATTCCTTGAAGAGTGGAAGAATCGGCGGAAAAAGCCATGCTCGAACCAAACCCGAAACTCTGCGCACCTAAAACTGCCATGCTGAGAAGAAGGCAGAGTGCAATAGCTCTAAGGTATTTCATCTGCTCACCTCTTTATCTAGTTGTACCATGATCTAGTAAGTAGTTCTATATTTAACATTACCACCCTTTTGGCAAAATTTTAAGGGGAAACTGCTACTTAATCGCCTTCCTAGAGAGAAACGCAACAAATTTGGAGATTCCCACCGCTATTTTTACCAAATCGGCTCTACCTGACATATCTATAGCTAGTAAGAGAGTCTTGATGCAAAAGTTCTATTAAGGGGGAACGGCGATGTTCAGTAGCAGCCACGCTGTAGGCGATGATCACCTGCTGCTTGAGGAAATCAAAAATCAGCTGGATAGACTGGAGGCTTCCCTAAAGGAAGAGCAGGAGAAAACGGAACGAGCTCTCCTTGATCTCAAAAGCATGCTTCAGTCAACGCAGCAAAATAATGGCAGAACGGCCGAAAGCCAGGGTTCCGGAGGAGGGGGCGAACAAGACGGCGTCCAGGGACTCCTCAGCTTGGCAGAAAACCTGCCTGCAGAGTTTGCAAACAGCCTCCCGGCTTTGAAACCGCTTCTGGAAAACCCGCAAAAGCTTCTCTCAAGCCCGATTATGAAACTCCTGCCCCTTCTTGCAAACGATACCTTTGCAAAATCCTTCGAAGTCTTTCAAAAGATCCAAGAGGGTAAGCTCCCGGCACCTAGCGAAATTCTCCCCATCGCCAGAACGTTTTTAGGCAGCCCCTCTGACAGGGCATTTACCCTCCAAAACTCAGATCCCAAACTCCAAAAAGTGCAGACCATAAGACGAGACCTGGAGAAAAACGGACTGGAGTTTGCCAAAACCCTAGAAAAGCTGCAGGAGATGAACAAAGAAGCACTAGCCCTTGTGGAGCTAATGGAGATCCTCTTAATGCGAAAACAGCAGGTACGCTAGGTGCCTGCTGTTTAAATCTCTTTATTCTTTTAATCTTTGTGCTTCATATGGGGGAATAGTATAACATCTCTAATCGAAGGCTGATCTGTAAGGAGCATCACCATGCGGTCCACGCCAATACCCAATCCTCCAGCAGGGGGCATGCCGTACTCTAGAGCTGTAATGAAGTCCTCGTCCATGACGTGGGCTTCTTCATTTCCAGCTTCTCTTTCCTTCAACTGCTGCATGAACCGCTCTTTCTGATCGATGGGGTCGTTCAGCTCGGAGAATGCGTTGCCGTGCTCTCTCTGGACAATAAATACCTCAAATCTCTGGGTGAATCGAGGATCTTTTTCGTCCTTCTTCGCCAGAGGAGAGATCTCCACAGGATGTCCGTAAATGAAGGTTGGTTGTATCAGCTTATCTTCGCAGTACTTCTCAAAGAACGCATTGACTACGTGTCCGTAAGACCAAGATGCTTCAACCTCGATGTGGTGTTCTTTAGCAAGTGCAAGAGCTTCTTCGTCGCTCATCTGTCCGCTGAGGTCGACACCGGCATACTCCTTGATGGCATCGATCATGGAAAGTCTCCGCCATGGCGGTGTCAGGTCGATCTCCTGGCCTTGATAGGTGATCTTGGTCGTTCCCAAAACTTCTTTGGCAACGTAGGCAAAGAGATCTTCAGTGAGCTTCATCATGCCTTCCATGTCCGAATAGGCTTCGTAGATCTCGATCATGGTGAACTCCGGATTGTGGCGGGTACTGATGCCTTCGTTCCGGAACACCTTGCTCATCTCGTAGACCTTCTCGAAACCGCCCACTAGTAGCCTTTTAAGGTGCAGTTCCAGCGCAATGCGCAGGTACAATGTCATGTCCAGGGCATTGTGATAGGTAACGAACGGCCTTGCACTGGCTCCGCCGGCAAGGGGATGCATTACCGGTGTTTCCACTTCTATGAAGCCCAGATCATCCAAGTACTTTCTGATAGCCCTGATAATCTTGGTTCTCTTGAAGAACGTATCCTTTACCTCTTCGTTGACGATCAGATCTACATAGCGCTGCCTGTAGCGCATGTCAACGTCCTTCAGACCGTGCCACTTGTCGGGCAGAGGTCTCAAGGATTTTGTAAGGAGCTTGTACTCCAAAACCTCTACAGATATTTCGCCGCGCTTGGTGCGGAAAACCCTACCCCTTACGCCGATAATATCTCCGAGATCTAAAGATGTAAAATCTTCGTAGTTTTCATCGCCCAAAACATCTGCTTTAGCGTGGAGTTGCATTTTGCCAGTGCGGTCGTGGATGTCTACAAAAGAAGCCTTTCCGTGGCCGCGCCTAGCCATGATTCTGCCAGCGATGACTACTTCCTTTCCGTCTAGCTCCTCGAAATGGGAGACGACATCTTGGTTGTAGTGGGTTCTATCAAATCTGCCGCCCCAAGGATTTTTGCCCTTCTTGATCAGAGCTTCGAGCTTTTCTCTTCTCACCTGCATATGTTCGGATATATCGGTGTGTTCGGTGTCTTCGTGGATGCGGCGTTCGTCGCTCATAGACTTAACCTCCATAACAGCTTAATTAACTTTTTCGATCTTGTAAGCGATGTTTCCAGCTGGTGCGTTGACGTGAACCACCTCACCGGTTTTGCGGCCGAGAATGGCTTTACCTACAGGTGATTCATTGGAAATCCTGTTTTTTGCCGGATCAGCTTCAGTGGAGCCCACTAACGTAAACTCAAAGATATCACCAGTCTCAACATCCTTCAAAGTGACTGTTGATCCAATGGTGACGCTTTCTCCGCTAGTATTCTCATCGATGATCTCTGCATTGCGGAGTCTTGATTCGAGCTCGGCAATGCGGCCTTCGATAAAGGCTTGTTCATTTTTGGCATCATCGTACTCAGAGTTCTCACTTATATCTCCAAAAGCAAGCGCTTCTTTGATACGCTGTGCTACTTCTCGCCTTTTAATTCTCTTGAGATAGTCGAGCTCTTCTTCGAGGCGTTTGAGACCTTCTTGAGTTAATAGTACTGGTTTACCTACCATTAAAACTCCCTTCTTTCTCTGGGACGCAATAGTGTTTCTGACACGAAAAAAACACTAGATTGTTGCAATCTAGTATCACAGCAGATCTCGAGATGGATTCGTCCCTAGCTATTTAGTATATTATGGCCTAAATGATAGTTTTATTCAGACTGCAGCGTGAGTTTAAAATAAAGTTGGGCAGAAGTAGCATCTGCCGTTGTTGCCTATCATTATAATGAGTCCACCGATCATTGTCAAGAATTATCAAAAAACGCTGTGGTCACCCTGGCAGAATCTGGCTATCTACTGATCGGACTAACGCAAGTACTGCACCACCAACACCTTCTAGTTAATTAGACCTTAGGTTTGGGAATCCTGCAAGATGCAGCAAATTTAAAAGAGGCGCAAAGTCGCGCCTCTAAAAGTTATACCTTGACCAAAGCCAGTTTCTTTTTGGCAATGTTCTCCCTGATGCGATAGATCTCTTCATCTGTTACAGCCCTCTCAAAAGAGCGAAGGCCTGCCAGCTTGAAACCGTGCTTCTCGGCCAGCCGCATCATTTCGTAGACCTTTTCCACATCCAGGTCGCGGCCTAACGTGTAGCACTCGTAGCGCTTCTCCAGCGCCAAAATCATCGTTTCGGCCATACAGGCGTACGAGGTTTTCGGTGGAAAGCCGAAGTTGAAGTGGAAGTCGGCGTTCTCGCCCGGCACTTCCACAGCTCCACCTTCAAAGACCAAAACGTCGTCTCTGACTTCAGCGACTTTCTTAGAAACGTCCCGCGGTCTTGCCACATCGCAGACGATGGCCCCGATCTTCAGGTCCTCAGGTTCAATCACCGTATCGACCGCACTGGTTACCGTCACTAACGCATCTAAAGTGGGAAGGGTTGTCTTGGAGTCGGTACTTATAGAAATGTTGCCCTTTGCATCAAGCTCTGCTTTGAGCTTTTCCAGTTCTGACTTCTTCCTGCCGATAAGGCAGAGCTCTCCTACCTTCCCGGCAAGAGCGCGAGCACAGGCCTTTCCGATAGACCCATAAGCACCTACCACGCCCACTCGACTTGCTTCGAGACTTGTTCCCATTCTTTCTGCAGCCCATTCTAACCCCAGTAGAGCAGTTGCCACAGTGTAGGTATTTCCTGTTGTTACGGGCACGTCGACATTTCTTGCAATGGTAATTCCTGCATCGCCCACAACTGAAGTGTAAGCTCCAAGTCCCACGATCTTTGCACCCTGCTCTTTGGCAAGGTTAACGGCTGCGATGATCTTTTTGATCACAAAGTCCTCTGGCAAACTCACCATCTGCTCGGTGGTCAAAGGACAGGCGGTGAACCAGCCTTCGGCTTCAACTCCGGTTTGGGACTTGATTCCCGTTATATGCGAAACCTTCTGTGCGGGGAGGTTTTTCATCACTGACAGAACCAGCGACTCTGGCAGGACTTTTGTCATTCTACCAAATTTACGGCTAATATCACTGTAGGATATTGGGTGCAGTACAAATCCAAAGCGTTCCAAAATACTCCACCTCTATTTCTGCAACCATACAATGTTTGGTTGGAAGTTTAACCGGTCTAAAAGTTCGAAGTACTCATCTTCAGAAAGTTCTCCCTTTTTCCCCGCATAAGCGACAAGCATCGATTCCATCACGTTGGTGCCGAAGGATCTTCCGTTCAGTATGGGAGTTGTGGTGATTAGAACCTCAACTCCACGGCGCTTCAGTTCCTCCATGTCGTCTTTGGTTGTAGTGTTGGTGATGATGATCTTGCCGGTAAGGTCTTTCGGCATGTGCTTTTTGATCATCAGGAAATCGCCTGCAATGATGTCGGCCCAATTG
The DNA here is from genome assembly GCA_001512545.1 of Clostridia bacterium DTU065. Taxonomy (GTDB): domain Bacteria; phylum Bacillota; class DTU065; order DTU065; family DTU065; genus DTU065. The sequence goes on from LFSI01000019.1 coordinate 14,456, forward strand.
TAGTACTTCCCATACTTCTCCACGATCTCTTCCTGGCTCTTCCCTGTGGGATAGAGCACGGAAAATGGCAGCCTGATCGCAAGCGGTGCAAAGACTCTCGCAACCTTATCCAGGGCGTTCAGAGAGCGGAGGGGGATTCCTATGCCCAGGGCAAACATCAGATCGCCGATTACCATCTGATCTGTGAGTTTAGCGATCTCCTCACCCATGCCGAAGCGGTCCAGGCCGCAGACCAACATGACCTTCTTCCCTCTAAAGTCTACGCTTCCGCTTTCCTGAAGATCCCTGATGATCTTTCTCTCCAAAGTGTTTTTCAGGCCGCTCCCGTCTAAAATCGGGGTGGTTTTTGTGGCATTGAGGAATCTCTTCGAGTCGTGAATGATGTATCGTCTACCTTTGGAGAATAGGTAGAAGTCTATACCGCCGAGGCCGATGGCATCGACTTTACCATCTAGATCTTTGATGATCTCAATAGCTTTATCGATGTCGCCGTCTGTGCCGATTCTCTTGATGAGAAACTCTTCACCCATTAAGTCGATCTGGACTTCATGGTTTCTCTTTGAGGAACCAATACTAACACTGATGATCTGTTTCATTGTTTTTCCCCTTCTTTTTGGCGGATTTCCCTGATGATCTGCCTCACCTTCTCGATGTCCACTTCCACATCGTCTTTGATCGGCGACTTGCCGATTTCGATGGATATGACCTGCTTGCCGATGATGCTCTCTGCATACTGACTGCGGAGATTTGAGGCAAGGAGAATGATGGTATCGAAGTTTTTGAGATGCTGTAAAAGCTCGAGAAGATCATTAACTAACATTGCTCCATCGGTGTTGGAAACCAGACTCCAGCGTTCTTTGTCGGTGAGTACGTAGACAAACTCTACCCCTTCTTCAAGAGCCATCTGTTCCAATTCTTCTTTGTTGCCGATGGGAAAACCCACTAGGGCAATCTTGCCGCCTTTTGCCACCTCACCTAAAGACTCCAGTCTCGATACAAAAGGCCGGTCCAGATTGAGAAACTTGGCAACGTCAATCTGCGACATACCGTTTTGACGCAGCTTCAAGATCTCATCGATCTTGGCGATGATTTTGTCGCGACTTAGAACTTTGTCTCCCACCCGAATGAGCTTGACAGAGGTGCTTATACGCCATCACCCCTTATGATGTACTTAAATCGCGAGGTGTGTGCACATTTTTGTGTACAGCATTATTTTACCAACGGGGGCTTTGAAAGTCAACGAACTCCTAGGTTATCCTAGGAGTTCGCTTCATCCAGTATTTTTTGCACTAACCGCTCAAGATCGGTAAAGCGGCTGATGCTGTTTATCTCCTGGCGGTAGACTTTAGCGTTTCTTTCTCTTTTGAGATACCAGGCCATGTGCTTGCGCATCTCCAGCATGGCGTTTCGCTCGCTTCTGTACTCCATGAGAAGCTCGGCATGCCTGATCGCCATCGCCAGCTTTTCGTGAAGTGTCACTGGTTCCACCGTTTCTTGTCGCTTGAGTGCTAGGATATCTCGGAAGATCCAGGGATTACCTAGAGCGCCGCGCCCGATAGCAACTCCAGCTGCACCGGTCTCTCTTTCCATCTTTAGGGCGTCTTCCGCTTCCCAGATATCGCCGTTACCGATCACGGGAATGGAGACCGCCTCCACCACTTCTTTGATGGCCTGCCAGTCGGCGGTGCCACTGTAAAACTGCTGTCTTACCCTGCCGTGGACTACGATAGCGCTGACGCCAACAGCTTCGAGGCCTTTGGCAAGTTCTTTGTGCACCAAGCTGCTTTCATCCCAACCCAAGCGGATCTTGCAGGTCACCGGGATGTCCACCGCTTCCACAACTCTCCTTGCTACCTCCACAGCCTTTTTAGGCTCTTTCAGAAGTGCCGAACCGTCTTCATTTTTCACGATTTTCGGCGCAGGGCAGCCCATGTTGATATCGATGATATCAGGCGCTGCTTCAGCCGCACAGATCCGAGCGGCCTCTGCCATAGTCTCCGGCTCTGAACCGAAAAGCTGAATGCTTGTGGGCCGTTCTTTAGGATCTATCTCCAAAAGCTTTTTTGTGTTTTTATCGTTGTAGGTGAGAGCTTTGGCACTGATCATTTCGGTGACCACTAAGCCCGCTCCCTGCTCCTTACAGATAATGCGGTAGGCTTTCCCTGTCACACCGGCCATGGGAGCAAGGACTAAAGAGTTTTCCAATTGGACGTTTCCGATTCTAATACTCTTCACCCCCGAAAAAAAGAAGGCAGGCTCAGCCTGCCATGGTTCTTATAGGTTGTACTTTTTCTTAAAGCGTTCTACACGTCCACCAGTATCGATAATCTTCTGTTTGCCAGTGTAGAAAGGATGGCACTTCGAGCATATATCGACACGGAGCTCGGGTTTTGTAGATCCTGTTTCAAAAGTATTTCCGCAGGCACAGGTCACCTTGGCGTTAAAATACTTTGGATGTATATTTTCTCTCAACGGATTCACCTCATTTTCCCCATATAAAACTCGCGTTTTCTATTGTAGCATAGGACACCCGAATAATCAAGAAAGAGACGGACAATCACTTGAAGATTTTAAACTATTTTTCCTATCCCTTGCAATACCATATCCTCTGCCGAAATCACCCCGTCTCTACAAAACCACTTAGTAAGATTACTATACTTCGGACAAAAACCCTTTTTGCACCTAAACTTTTCTTACCGGATGGCGCAGAACGGTCTTCATTTTTTCTGGGTTTGCTTTTCGCGGATCGCTGAGGTAGATCTCGTGATGCTTCCCACCTTCTGTAAAGGTCTCCACCAAACCGTTGGCTTCAAGAAATTCCTTCACCTTCGCCATTGACTCAGGTTCGGTGCTGTAGGGGCCGATGTGCATGATCTGAACGCACAAACCCTCTTTAAACGTCTCAAATCTGGCTTTATCCACACCCAGCTCCGGCTTTTTCTTTTTCGTCTCTGCCTTTGCCCAGGCGAATACATCACTGGTCACAAACTCAGGTAGGCGGATCATTAGGGTCCACAGCCAGTTTTCTCTGTCTGTAAAAGAAAACTCCGTGCCGTCTATCCACCACAGCCCCTCTAGAGGCGGAACAACGTAATCAAAGTATCCCTCCGGCTCCATGCCTTTTTTGCTGGACATCTTAATGGTATACGAGATGCCGTACAGGATCTCCACTGCTTCTTGAAACAAGGGACTATCATTGGGATCGCCCCTTCCATCTACCATGATGAAGTTCATCTCGGGAACGTCCACCAGCTGTGGGATAGTTTTGGGCTGGTAAAGTTCTTTGTATTCTTTTTTGTAGTCGAACGGTTTGGTAGCCACAGGATTCCCTCCTCAATTTTGGAAGTGCTTGCCAGAGCAGCCAGACTATTGATACTATTTACAGAGACCGTATGCACTACTCCTTTACAATTACCCTCTGGAGGTAGAGTTATGCCTAAGAAATCGAGTATTAGTTTTGACGCCACGAGTTTGACATACAACATGGTTTACATGAACGCAGATGGCGAGTTTATCGACAGCGAGCTGCCTGCTGCGGTACGAAGTGGGAATGAGTTTTTCATTACACACGACTTTATCCCCCTCCCAGAAGGCAGTAGCCTGATCTATCTTCCGGGACGGTTGCCCGTTGCCTACGTAGACGAAGAATTTTTGTCTGTTGAAAGCCCTGATGAAGATATTTACCCTCTCTGCGCTCTTCTTCCTGCAGGATACACCAGGCTCTTCCTACCTGCTTACGAAAACTCTGTAGATGCTCCCATCCTCCCGCTCTTTGGCTACGCTGCAGTGGCTATCAAGGACGGCGAGTTTTTCGTAGCAGCAAAGAGGACAGATGATCCAGTAAAATGGAATCCGCTAAACTACCCCCAGGACAAGCTAGAAGAAGGTGTGTCCTACCTTAAAGAGGAAATGCCGGAAAACCGCTTGGTAGAGCACCTTGCTCACTGCGCTTTAGAATACCACTGCCTTACTGCTTCGAACATCTTCCTCAATCGTTGGGAGGGCGGAATTCCAACGTCTCCTACGTGCAATGCAGGCTGTCTGGGCTGCATTTCCCTGCAGGAGTCGGAGTGCTGCCCGTCACCTCAGGAGAGAATAGCTTTCAGACCTACTCCTGAAGAGATTGCCGAGATCGCCATCTACCATCTAGAAAAGGGAGATGAGCCGATAATCTCGTTCGGTCAGGGTTGCGAAGGAGAGCCTCTCCTTGCATCAAGCACCATTAAAAAAGCCATCGAGAAGATCAGGATGACTACCAAAAAGGGCATTATCAACATGAACACCAATGCCTTCTCTAAAGACCGCCTATTAAGCCTTAGAGAAGCAGGTCTGGACTCTATTCGCATCAGTATGATCTCCAATATTGAGGAGACCTACAACCTCTACCACAACCCCTGCGGATATAGCTTAAACGACGTGCGCACGGCGGGAAGAGCTGCAAAGAGTGCCGGGCTGTTTATCTCTCTGAATCTTTTAACCATCCCAGGTCTGAACGACACTCCTACCGAGCTTCGTGCATGGGAAGAGCTGCTTGCAGAAGGCTGGGTGGACTTGGTACAGATCCGGAACCTAAACATCGACCCCGATTGGCTCTTTGCAAAAATCCCTCTTAAGGAGAAGGGGCTTGGCATTTTGCACTTTATTGATGCCATCTCCAAGTACACCAAAGTCGGCAACTTCTCTCACTACGAGTTGAAGAAGTAACTGTTTCCAAACAACTCCTACAAGCTAGTTCCCCTAGAAAACCCACAGACCACCTTGCGGTGGTCTGCTTTTTTTCGTACTATTACTCTGTTTGTTTTCGCCGGAGGCCTCCCCTCCTCTTAGAAAACATGGACCTGTACACAAGAAAGCAAAAGCGTGCTATGCAAGCATAGCACGCTAAACTGCTATTTTATGAAGTTCAACGGGTCCACCGCTTTGCCGTTCACCCTGATTTCAAAGTGAAGGTGCGGACCTGTGGAGTTTCCTGTGTTACCGGAGTAGGCAATGATATCGCCTTGTTTGACGTACTGGCCTACCTTTACCGTTATACGGCTGTTGTGGGCGTAGCGAGTTTCATAACCGTTGGCATGCTTAATAATCACCAGAAGACCGTAGCTTCCGGCATTTCCAGCTTGCGTAACGGTTCCAGAAGCTGCTGCTTTGACAGGCGTACCTATGCTAACTGCAAGATCCACGCCCTGATGCATCTTACCCCAGCGCATACCGAAACGAGAGGAGATCCATCCGCCGGAAACCGGTCTGATGAACTCGGGGATACCACCCCTTGCAATGAGGAGTCGTCTTTCCTTCTCTGCCTCTGATAGCTTGCCACCTGGAATAAGCAGCGTCTGACCGACTTGAATGTTTTGGCTTACAAGTTCGTTGGTTTCAATAATCTCGTCTACGGATGCCCCATAACGTTGGGCTATGCTCCAAAGGCTATCCCCTTTTTCCACCTTATGGGTAACACCCTTAAAAGGTAGGATGGTGAGTTTCTGCCCGATGTTGATGGTATCATAGCTCTTCAGCTCGTTAGAACCGATGATGGTGTCCACGTCGATATCGTACTTCCTAGCGATGCTCCAAAGGCTTTCACCTTTTTCCACCACGTGGACTTTTACCAAATCCCATGCGGAGAGTGGCGTCTGTACAGGTTCCTCTTCTTCCGCTGCTTGCGAGACTTCGGGAACTGCGTCCTCTATCCTCTCTGCAGCTGATGCTGCAGGTGGCGTGTAGCTTATCCTAGCAGTATCGGCGACAAAATCGGATGTATCGGACGCCAAATAATCCATGTTATCCAATAAATAGAGAAGATCCTCTTCATTACCCCCACCAATGTTATTCTCCCAAAACAGCGGGTAGCCTAAAAAGGCTCTAACCACCAAATATGAGCCTGATCCAAGGAGAATAATCAGGGCAATGCCGACGATAAGAAGACCCTTTGGTCTTAATTTATCTGGCATTAGTCATCCCACCTAAGTATTCTTTGTTTCCCCCATAAAGTAAGTGTTCTCTTTTCACGCAGAATATCCTTTCCATCCCTCTGAAAAAAGTATAACCCAAGTCAGTAAATGCTAGTCTTAAGTAGCCGGCCCAGGGTCCGGCGTTCGGCTGCTTCTATATTCCCACGGTTTACTTCTGCCTTGAAATCGTGCTCCAAAAAGGCAAAAGAGGCCGATTGAGCTGCCTATGTACTGCAAATGCGCCCAAGCCTTCGTTCTCCAGCTCTACTTGGCTCTTGCTCCCATAGAAACCAGTTCTCTTCTGACTATATAACAAAATGCCAAAAAGGTAAAGTGTACGCTAGTCGCGCTTTGCACCCTCGCCAAAAAAGCGAAGTTAGGGCACAAAAAAATAGCCCTGTTAAACAAGGCTATTTTAGCTACATCTTGTCTTTAGCAATGCTAGGTTCTGCCGGTACGATTTTTGCAAGGGTCCCGTCGAAGGACAGGTGGACGTTCACCAGCTCCCCTGCAACTAGGCGGTGGATTGCTACGTCGTGCTCGACGTAGTACCACCTTCCATCTACCGAGCAGAGCCGCTTCAGAGCTGGATCGATGGCCTTGATTCTGATCTGATACACATTTTTTGCCAGCATCACTTTAGTTGCCTGTCTCCCAGAGAGCCAAATCCAGGCAGAAAACTCATCGCTTTCCACAAGGGTTTTCAGCTGCTCTGCAGAGATCTCCACATCTTCCAGGAGGATTTTGGTTCCTTCTGTGACTTCGGAGATCACCAGTTCCTCCATAGGAGTCCTGTATCGCAGGTAGATCGATCCGCCTTCTGTCACTACTCCGGTAAGGATCGCTTTGGTCACGGAAGAAGTTTCAGTTTGGGCACTTCCATCTATGCACAGTAAAAACATCGCTGCTATTGCAAAAGTTACCAATTTAAGAGACGTCTTCATGAAAAAATGCCTCCCTCACGAATCAGCTAATCTGATTCTGGGTAGGGAAGCATAAAATTATACGCGTTCTAAGGCAATTTTTTCTAGTTTTTTAATCTACTTGCTTCCTAGAGCTGCAGCAATGAAGCTGGCAAACAACGGATGGGGGCTTGTCGGACGGGACTTGAACTCTGGGTGGTACTGGGTGGCAACAAACCAAGGGTGATCCTTAAGCTCGATGGCCTCGACCAGATGCCCTTCCTTCCATACACCGCTGACAACAAGACCTGCAGCTTTGAGCTGTTCCACAAAGTTGGGATTGACCTCATACCTGTGGCGATGGCGCTCCAAAACGTTTTGGTTGTTGTAGATTTCGGCAAGCTTCGTTCCTGGAACAACCTCCAGAGGGTAGTTGCCCAATCTCATGGTGCCGCCTAGCTTGGCGGGATCCTGATCGGGAAGAAGATCGATCACCGGATACGGAGTATTGGTGTCGAACTCAGAGCTGTTTGCTCCAGCAAAGCCCAGAACGTTGCGGCTGTATTCGATAATGGCAGTCTGCATACCTAAACAGATACCGAGATATGGCAGTTTGTGCTCTCTGGCGTATTTGGCAGCCAGAATCTTACCTTCTACGCCCCGGTGGCCAAAACCACCTGGAACCAATATGCCATCGACGTCGGCAAGTGCCTCGTTAATGAATCCGTCTTCTTCCAGCTTCTCCGAATCTATCCACTTGATCTCCACGTGGGTGTCATTAGCAATTCCACCGTGTTTCAAAGCTTCAACAACCGACAGGTAGGCATCTGGCAGCGCCACGTACTTGCCCACTATGGCAATCCTTACGGCATGTTTGGGGTTTTTAATCTTCTCCACCATCTGGCGCCATTCGATTAGATCGTGATCGGAGCAGTTCAGCTGGAGTTTCTTGATAACGATCTCATCGAGCCCTTCTTCAGCAAAGATCAGCGGAACATCATAGATGGTCTCTGCATCTAGGTTGGGAATAACCGCATCTTTATCGATATCGCAGAATAGGGCTATCTTCTCTCTGATCTTATGACCGAGAGGTCTGTCAGAGCGGCAGACGATCACATCGGGCTGTATACCGATGCTGCGGAGCTCTTTTACACTGTGCTGTGTCGGCTTGGTTTTCAGTTCTTCAGCCGATTTGATGTAAGGAACCAAGGTTACGTGGATGTACAGGCAGTTGTCCCTACCTACATCGCTTTTCATCTGCCGGATAGCTTCTAGATACGGCAAGCTTTCAATATCGCCAACAGTGCCTCCGATCTCAACGATCACCACATCTGCTTGGCTTTCTTCGGCCACTTCGTGTATTCTGCACTTAATCTCATTGGTCACGTGAGGGATGACCTGGACAGTTGCACCTAAGTAGTCGCCTCTGCGCTCTTTATTCAGGATCGACCAGTAGATCTTTCCCGTCGTTACGCTGTTCAAGTGCGTTAGTTCTTCATCAATAAACCTTTCGTAATGCCCTAGGTCAAGGTCTGTCTCTGCACCGTCTTTAGTGACAAAAACCTCTCCGTGCTGAAAAGGACTCATTGTCCCCGGATCCACGTTCAAATAGGGATCGAGCTTTGCTATGGTCACTGAAATACCCCGGCTCTTCAAGAGCCTGCCTAACGATGCTGCAGTAATACCCTTACCTAGCGACGATACAACTCCACCAGTAACAAAGATAAATTTCGCCACAGTTACACGTGCAACGGCAAAACACCAATTTTGACGCAGGAATAGGAACTGCCGCTGCTACTCCTTTCTGTATTGAAGTAAGTCCTTATTCCCTGAAGTTATTTAGTTCTGATCGCCTTCTTGCTGCTCTTTCTGAGCAAGAATGCTGTCAACTTTCAAACTCATTTCCCTATAGGCAATACTTGTCCACAGTCCGAGACCAGCAAGACACAAAGTCGCAAGCATAGGGATGATCACAATGCACAGTGCTATCCAGATTAGAGAAGTAAGTGCTATCAGAAAACTGAACAAAGGATCTACAAACGCCATATAGAACGAACGGGTGATGATCTTTTTCAATCCAATGTTCTGATCTGCAAGCATTGGAAACATATAGATTGCACCCATCAAAAACAAAACAGCAAACCACAGACCGACCCAGAAAAACGCTTTAACTGTAAAACTCCAAAAGAACCACAGGTCAAAAGCGATAATCAGTATCGCGACCAGTAGCAATAAAAAGAGAGCTGTTGCTGTTTTCCATTTCTCCTTAATAGCAGAAGTGAAATCTTCACGCAGTAAGACCAGCTCTTTTCTAACCAAACCTTTGGTGCAGTTATAAATCCCGATTAATATTATTCCACCTGTAATGATCGGCACCGATCCGAAAAAACCAACAGCACTTAAGATCACCACTGCGCCTAAATGCTGCCACAGTAGGGAGACCCATTCTGCAATTAGCTTATACAACTTCGGTTTGTAAATAGTGTTTTCAGCCAACGTCGTACCCCCTTTAGCCCGAGACATCTAGTCTTCCGGCAATACTCAAATGGTGCTGACCAACGTAATGGCCGCTAACCGACAGATCGTATCCGAGTCTGATATTGACTTCTTCATCGGTTCTCTCAATTGCAACTTCCCAAGGCAGAATTTCGATTTCCATAATTCCGTAGGGGGTTTCGTAAGCTGCAAAGTTCTTCTGCCCTTTGATGTAGACCTGCTGCAGGTTGGACGTTCCACGTCTTTTGATGGTCACCTGACTAGAGCCATCTTTTGGCAGCCAGATTTGAGTGGTTGTTCCTTTGACACCAATAAGCTCGGTCTCTTCGTACTCCAGGCAAATCAGATCTGCGAATTCCCTGGCAGTGCCCACTGTATCTAGAGACACCACTTGTTCCTTCTCACCTGAGTCGCCTATTTGATAGGCTTCGATATGCAGCATTATCCTTTCCTTCAAAGCCAATCCTCCCCCCCCACTCATGCTAACTAAGATATATTAGCACTTTAGGACGAAAACCTCAAGATTGCCTTTCCGGAAAAAACCCACAGATACGGCTCTTAAGCTTTTTGCCTTCAGTTTGCAGAGATCTCATTTAATCTTCAACACTAAATATACCCCAACAACGATCAAAACCCCACCTAAAAACTCGGTGAATGTAAACGGCCGCTTTTCCAGCCCGAAGAGACCTAGGTTATCAAGAAGTGCTGCCGAAAGGGTTTGAGCTGCCACGATCGCTACCGTTGCGTAGAAAGCACCCGACCTGGCAATGCCGTAGGCTACAAGCAGAATAATCGCCGGGGCTAAAAAACCGCCCAAAAAATCGACAAACGTGAGCTTTTCCCTGATCACCGGGTGGGGCGCAAACAAATAGAGAATGAATGCAAGTCCCAGCGCAATTCCGTGAACGTATAAGTTCGAGCGGAATAGGCCGACCTTTTCCGATAACCTTGAGTTGAAAACCCCCTGCAGCGCCATGAAAACCCCGCTTAACGCACTGGCAAATAATGCAAGATACTGCAAAAGTCTTCCTCCTTAACTACTTGCTTTTTCAGTAGTTTATCCAGCACGGAGGAAGTTCAACGAGCCATTTAAAGACAAAGAGCCCTGTGCGGGCTCTCTGTTACTTAAATGTTTTGTTTTGCGTTGTGTTGACAATCTCCCTAACCTTGAAGGTGTAGGGGACGGTCGATTGATCCCAAACACCCTTCAAGATAACCTTGTCGCGTGTTTTGAGATCTTCCTTGGTAGGTGCCTTGTCGGATGTTGTGGTGAAGAAGCACTTAAGATCGTCGTTGTAAGTGGTGGCAACAAACAGCTGAATGTGAACCTTCTTGCCGTCGTCCTGAATGAGAACCCTGTTAATCTTAGCGTCTACATTCTCGGCTTCACCGCCACCTTTTTTCTTGCGGAGGACAACCACTGCAACAACTATAATAACTACAACTAATAATGGAATCAAAAAACCCATAGTTTAACACTCCTAATCAAAGTTAAGGCAGGCTGATAGCTAAACCTAAACCGAATTTATAACCGTGATACATATCGAGATCTTGAATTGGTCTGTATAACTTATACCCACCGAAGTACTCTGCTGAACCTGCAAGAGAAAACACTTCATCGAAGTTATATTTGATATCGAATCCGGCCATGCCGTTGAGGTAGTAGCCGCTTTCAATGACTTCTCTCGGTTCAGCGTAGATATCCGTAGCTTTTTTATGTGTCAAGTGCAGACTCACGACACCAAGTCCAATACCAACCTTTGGCGTGAAGGTAATGGCCTTTCTGCCGTAATCCTTGTTTAACTGAAGAGATATTGTAATCAGGTTGAACTTAGCCTTTTTCGGACCGTTGGCCGTGGTTTTCTGCAGCATCGAGGTGAACATGCCGAAGTTAATCCGGTTGTGAGGTGCCCTCTTAATGTAGCTGCCGTAGGTATAGCCCCAAACAGGTCCTTTTATAGGCGCAAAGTTGTTGGCCGCAAGTGACGCATTCATGGAATCCAGGTTTATTCCTGCAATATCAACCTTCGCCATCTCTACCTCCACGTCAAAAATCTGGGGCCAAGCTCTATCATCGGAACTAATCTGAAAGTCAAGGTAGTCTGCCCCAGCTAAAGCACCGAGAAGTAGAACTAATACGAAAGCGAAAAGGACATGGTAAAACGTTTTCTTCAAAGATTGCGGCACCCTTATTGAACAACAAAAAAATAAGGCTGCCTTCCCTCCTCTTCGTTGATCTCCTCTTTATTTTTCTCTAACGATCATGCTAATCCTTCTGAAATGAACTGTTCGAGATCATTTATGTCGCCGTGGTGGCTGGCAATTTCTCGGCCTCTAATGCGGTCCTCTTCGCTGACAACATGCAGCGCTTCGCCCTGCCACTCAGCGTCTTGTCCTTTCTTAAGGTCCAGGAAAAACGTATCCATCTTCAGCTGATGGGCAACTAGATCCAGCTGGGGATCGTCTCCTACTACAAGGCACCTTTCAGGAGCCACGCCAAGGCTTTGTGCGATTTCCAGAAAATACTGGGGATTGGGCTTGCAAAAGTGCATCTCCTCGTAGCAGGCTACATAATCGAACTGGCTCTCGGAAAACCCGCCCCACCGCAACCGGGAAACAATTGCCTTTTTGGGAAACACCGAGTTGGTGGCCAGGGCTAGCTTAATTTTTCCCTGGAGCTTTCCTACTAGTTCTATCATCTTAGGTCTTTGAGTAATTAAGTAATCTAGGGACTGAAACTGGTTTTCGTAGAAACCTTTAGCGATGGGTTTGTAGACTTCTGGATCCCAACCGAAACGGGAAAACGACTGCCAGAAGACTTCTTCGTTGGTTAAACTAGGATCGGTGCTTTTTATCATATCATCCACCGAAGCGATCAGGTTGTTCACAAAGTCTTCAGGTCTTTCCGTATGTTTTTTCGCCGTCTCCAGCCACAGGCCGAAGTAGGCTTTGAGAAACTCTTTAATATCGATTTCGATCAGCGTTCCGTCCATGTCAAACAGAATTGCGTCCCATTTACCTTTCATCGACCAACCCTCCTTTTTGCAATTTTAGATACCCGGCGTCATCTAGGCATATACATTAAAGAAATCATTTACTTGGGAGGTGAGCCCTTGTTCTTCGTATTTCGCATCTCGCGCAAACGTCTTATGGTAGTAGGTCTCCTAGCTCTTGCGCTTCTTGCAGGCGTTGTCTCAGGTCCACTGGTCAGAACCACTGCAGGTGCAGCAAGGCTTATTCCCGTGTATTCCATTGATACGAAGGAAAAGGTCGTGGCTCTGACCTTTGATATCAGCTGGGGAACACTGGTTCCCGAACCCGTCCTCGATGTTCTCCGGGAAAAAGAGGTTACCTCTACTTTCTTTCTCTCCGGACCTTGGGTCGAAAGAAACCAGGAAATCGCCTTGAAGATCAAAGAAGATGGACACGAAATCGCCAGCCACGGATACAGGCACGTCAATCTCAGCGGACTGTCGGCAGCAGAGATCCAAACCGAGCTTCTCAAAGCATCCAGAGCAATTGAAGACGTCCTCGGAGTAAAACCGTGGCTCCTCAGGACTCCAAACGGCGACTACAACAACAAAGTGGTTGAAGCAGCTGAAAGCCTTGGCTACACAGTGATCCAATGGGATACCGACTCTTTAGACTGGACTAAACCAGGCGTAAAAGCCATTGTGGATAGGGTTCTCAAGAAGGTCCATCCTGGAGACATCATTCTCTTTCACGCTTCAGACAGCGCCACAGACACCCCAGAAGCACTGCCTCTGGTCATCGACGCCCTGCGGAAGGAAGGGTATCGCTTCGTCACCGTCAGCGAACTTCTGCAGCTAGACCCCCAGAAACGCTGGGAGAACATGCCAGGTCCTCCTAAACGCCAGGGAACTTAACACGCTTTCCAAAACAGCGGAGCAAGGAATCGCTCCGCTGTTTCCCGTCTTTACAACATCTATCATTAACGCGTATCACTTTGGGGTTCGCCGATCTACACTCCAAGCCTTTCTTTAGAGCCACTTTTGCCGTATAGTCTACTTTTGGCCGCTAGCTAAAACCTCCTGCAAAAACTGCGGTGTATCGAAGGCCGCTTCCATAATGCTGTTTTTGAAGTATCTCCCTTCGATCTGGACTTCACGGTTCTTCTGTACCGGCAGCTGTTTGCTGCCTACAGTGTAAGTCCAAAGACCGCCGGGATAGGAAGGTGCAAATCCTAACGCCACGCCAACGTTGGAAAAGTGCACTTTCATGTTGTTCCAGCACTTGATAAGAAGATCTTTTTCAAATAGAGGCGATTCTGTTTGAGCGCAGATCACGCCGTCGTCTGTAAGTGCCCTGTGGCAGTATCCGTAAAACTCTGCAGAAAAAAGGCCTACAGCAGGACCTACAGGGTCTGTAGAATCGATAATGATTACATCAAAGGAACCAGCCTCTGCATTCTTGATGTACTCTATGCCATCGGCAATGACGATCTCAACCCTAGGATCTGCTAGCCCCGAGCTGAGCGTCGGAAAGTATTTTTTCGCCGCCTCAATAACGGCTCCATCAATCTCAACGTGCTTGACCTCAGTGACCAAGGGGTGCTTCACCACTTCTCTGACGGTTCCGCCGTCTCCGCCGCCGATTACGCACACTCTCTTTGGGTTTGGGTGGACGTGCATCGGCACGTGTGCGATCATCTCGTGGTAGAAGAACTCGTCTTTTTCAGTGCACTGGATAGCTCCATCTAAAACCAGCATCTTGCCAAACTCAACGGTGTCCACAACCACCAATTGCTGATAGGGGGTCTTTTCTGTGTGCAGAATATCGGTAATCCTGACAGAAATAAGCAGGTGCTGCGTCTGATCCTCCGTAAACCACATTCCGACCATTTAATCACCTCTATCACAATTTGTGTTTGGGCAAACCAGGGGCC
>LFSI01000019.1:28719-51790 GCA_001512545.1 Clostridia bacterium DTU065
CCCCGCAAACAAGACACATGCCCAGCTCCAAAGCTGGATCAGGGAAAGTCGGAATCGCTTTTTGACCTCTCCATTTCCTTCTGAAAGAGTTCTACGCAAAGGCTGTCGATTGTCGCGAGTATCTGGTTCAGCGTTGGATCGTTATCGTCGATGAGTTTATCTTCCAGATACTCTTCCAGCTGCTTGCGGAGCTCCGTCAGAGAATCGAAGATCTTTTCCACACCCACTCCTTCTTTCTGCACACTTTTTTCGTCAAATTTTCTACAATTAACCAAAGTTTACAGCACAAAATCTCAAAGTGTAAATTGTCGCTTTTGGGCGAAAAACGGAAGTAATCCCCGAAATCGGGATCCATACCGTTATAAAACAGCTTTGCAGAAAATTGCCTGTTTTTTTTACCTGTAACCCCTCCTAGATTTCGAGTAAAACAGGACAAGCTCACGAGAGGGGATTTTTTCTGCGTGTAAAAATATTCAGATGTACGACATTACAAAAAAGGAGGCGAGAACGTGCGTATAATCGTCTGCATCAAACAAGTACCAGATACAACAGAAGTCGCTATCGACGAAGAGAAAGGCGTGCTGAGGCGCGAAGGGGTTGACAGCAGAATGAACCCCTACGATCTCTATGCACTAGAGACTGCGCTGCGCATCAAAGAACAGATTGGCGCAGAAGTAATAGTCCTGAGCATGGGCCCGAAACAAGCTGAAGACGTCATCAAACAAGCTTACTACATGGGCGCAGACTCAGGCTACCTGCTCTCCGACAGGAAGTTTGCAGGAGCGGACACCTTAGCAACTGCATACACCCTTGCTTTAGGAGTAAAAAAGATCGGTGACTTTGACCTGATAATCACAGGAATGCAAACAACCGACGGTGACACCGCCCAGGTTGGACCGGCGGTCGCCGAGTTTCTTAACCTTCCCCACATCTCCTACGTAAAAGAAATTCAAAAGGTTGCAGAAGATCAGCTGATCGTAAAGACCGACATGCAAGATGCCATCGAAACCCAAAAAGTAGTTCTTCCAGCACTGATCACCGTTGCCAAAGAAATCTACCAACCTAGACTCATCTCCTATAAACTCAAACTCCGGGCTAAGGACAGAAACATCTGCGTTTGGAGCTACAGCGACCTGGTGGAGGTCAAAGGGTTGCTGAACGACGAAACCGAGTTCTTCGGCCTTACGGGCTCCCCCACACAGGTAGAGCGGATCTTTGCCCCTACTAGAAACAGCACCAAAGAGATCTGGGAAGATCAGCCAGACGTTCTCGCTGAAAAAGCCATTTCCAAGTTGAAGGAGCTTAAAATCCTATGAGCTACTTAGGTGTAAATCACGATAAATGCATTCTCTGTGGAGTGTGTGTAGACAGCTGCCCATTCGGCGCTCTGAAGATAACAGGCAAGCTTGAAGTACTGGACTCCTGCCGGCTGTGCAAAGTCTGCATCAAGGTCTGTCCGGAAAAAGCTCTGTCAGTTGCAGAAGGATCACTCACTAAAAGTGATTTGTCGAGCTACAGAAACGTTTTAGTCTTTGCAGAGCAAAGAGACGGAGAACTTGCAGGAGTGGTCTTTGAACTGATTGGAAAGGGCCGAGAGCTTGCCGACAAACTCGGCGAGCAGCTTAATGTAGTGCTCTTGGGACATAAAACCGAAAGCATGGTGGAACAGCTCTCCAAATACCCTGTGGACTCCATCTTTGTCTACGACCACCAGGAACTGACCTACTACAGACCTCAGCCGTATGCTTCTGCTCTGGAGGACCTGATTTCCCACATTAAGCCGAGCATCTTTCTGATCGGCGCAACTCACGTTGGCAGGTCTCTTGCGCCGAGAATAGCTACACGGCTGAGGACGGGCCTTACTGCAGACTGCACCGTCATTGATGTCAAACCAAACGGAGAACTGGTACAGATTAGGCCGGCCTTTGGCGGAAACGTCATGGCCCAGATCGTCACGCCAAACCACAGGCCACAGTTTGCCACAGTTAGACCCAAAGTTATGCAGGCAGCTGAACTTGCTCCCAGCCACCCCACACAAGTCATTTATAGAGAACTTGAGCCTGAAAAACTCCTTTCCAACATCAGCTTCCTCAGCATCGAACCCAAGCCTAAAGAGACATCGATCACCGAAGCAGATATCCTCATCTGCGTAGGCCGAGGTTTGAGGAAGGCAGAAGACCTTGCCATTGTCGAAGAACTTGCTGAAAAGCTCGGCGGCATGGTAGCGGTGACACGGCCTCTTGTAGAAGCCGGTTGGGCTCCCCAGACCAGACAGGTAGGCCTCAGCGGCCGCACCGTAAGACCCAAGCTGTTTATTGCCTGCGGTGTTTCAGGAGCGATCCAAATGGTTGCGGGCATGTCCGGCTCGGAGTATATCATTGCCATCAACAAAGACAAAAACGCTCCGATTTTTGAAGTAGCCCACCTGGGACTTGTGGGAGATATGTATGAGATCCTGCCTGCTCTTGTAGAGGAGCTGGGCAGAACCCTCACAAAGAGCAAAGAGAGCAGGTGACTTTATGTATAAAATCACCAAGACAGATTTAGAGTACCTTGAGCAGATCGTCGGTAAAGAGTTCGTTTTCGCAGGAGACGAGGTAAACCCAGATTACACCCACGATGAGATCTACGGCATGGAGGATTTTCCCGGCTGTATCGTCTTCCCTACCTCAGCAGAAGAGATCAGCGCCATTATGAAGTATGCCAGCAGCAACAAGATACCGGTTACGGTGCGCGGCTCGGGTACAGGTCTCTGCGGAGGTTGCGTACCCATCTATGGCGGAATTCTCCTGGTTACAACCAGGATGAACAGGGTCCTGGAGATCGATGAAGACAACCTCACTGCCACAGTAGAACCTGGAGTGATTCTCCTCTCCTTCCAAGAGGAGCTCGAGAGGTTCGGTCTCTTCTACGCACCGGATCCGGGTGAAAAGAGTGCCACCATCGGTGGCAACGTGATGACCAATGCCGGCGGCATGCGAGCTGTAAAGTACGGCGTCACCAGAGACCACGTTTTAGGCTTGGAAGCCGTCCTTGCTACAGGAGAGATCATCAGCGTAGGTGGAAAGATCCACAAGAACTCCTCAGGATATTCGCTCCTGGACCTTTTCATCGGTTCGGAAGGGACCCTTGGTGTGGTGACCAAGATCACCGTTAAACTCCTTCCACTCCCGAAAAAGACCGCAACGCTGCTTGTCCCCTTTCCCTCCCTCAAGGCAGCTATCTCCACCGTTTCGCTGATTCTTAAAAGCCGGGTGCTGCCAAATGCCCTGGAGTTTATGGAAAGAGAGATCATCGAAGCTGCAGAAACCTACCTCGGTAAACCATTCCCCGATAAAAGCGCACCTGCTTACCTGCTGGTGCGGTTTGACGGAAACACCAAAGAGGAGTTAGAGCAGGACTGCGACCATGTAGCGGATATATGCCTTGCAGCTGGAGCCATCGACGCCTACATTGCAAGCGATAAAGAGCAGCAACAGCTCCTTTGGGATGCAAGAGGTGCATTTCTTGAGGCACTAAAAGCAATGAGTGAACTCGACGAGGTTGATATTGTTGTGCCAAAGACGGAGATAGCAAGCCTTGTTTCCTACACAAAAGACCTTCAACAAGAGTACGGAGTGAGGATACTCAGCTTCGGCCACGCAGGAGACGGAAACGTCCATATTTATATCTTGAAAGACGATTTTGAAGAAGAAAAGTGGCAGGCTTTACTCCCAAAGGTCATGCAGAAGCTGTACCAAAAGGGCGAAGAGCTGCAAGGTCAGGTGTCGGGAGAGCACGGTATAGGCTATCTGAAGAAACCCTACCTCAAAGAAAGTCTCGGAGATACGCTTATTGACCTCCAACAGAGGATCAAAGAAGCTTTCGATCCCCATCTGATCTTGAACCCAGGTAAGGTTGTGTCTTAGCTCATTTGGATCGGGAAAGTCGAAAACCAGCATTTCAATCGGCCCGGCACTCTGCGCGGCCGTAGGCAAAGCGGCACCAACCGTAAAGTGGTTGGTGCCGCTTCATGTTGTCATAGCAGGGCGGTGGTTTCGCTCTTCTATAGCGCTGAAAACAGAGCCAAAAAAGAAAACTGAACACTCAATCCATGAAAACCCGGTGAATCAAAGCTCAGTTTGCCCCGATGATCCCTCTGATTGCACCAGTTTTAGGAGCCTGTGGGGAGGGATCTCCTCTGCATATCCTCTTCCATTTCAGGCATGCTAAAAAGAGGAATTTTGGGGGGAGATTGACTTGAGCCTAAGCATCGGTATCGACATCGGTTCAACTACCTTAAAAATCGCCGGAATAGACTCTGGTGGAAACCTCATGCCCATTGAGATCAAGTACCTTTTAACCAGCGAAAGGCTCCATGAGTCCATTCTTTCAGCATATGAGGCATACATACAAAAACACGGTGAACCGACTTATCTCGGCGTCACCGGATCGGGCCAGAAGCTCGGCAGCTTAGTTTTAGGCACAAACTGCACCGCTACAGAGATCATTGCCCACGCCACAGGCTGCGTTTTTCTTGCTAAAAAGCTAAACCTGCCCCTTCCGAGAACGATCATCGAAATCGGCGGTCAGGATAGCAAGCTCATAAAGCTTCAGGATGGGATCCCTACCTTTTTCAATATGAACAGCGTCTGCTCTGCAGGAACTGGTGAGTTTCTCAGGCACACTATCGAAGAGAACGCCTTGGATTTTGCAGCCTTCAACAACTACGTACTGAACGCCTCAGGGGCAGCAGATCTAGAAGATATCTGCACGGTATTTGCTAGGCGTTCATTTAGGCACGCGGGGCAAAACGGGGTTCCGCTGGACCAAAGGCTAAAAGGACTGGCTGAAGCCATCATGCGGAACTACCTCCGCACCGTTGCAAGAAACTACGGTGCAAGTTTCAAGTCCACCCTTGAACCTCCCATATACTTCCTGGGCGGCCTGGCAAACAGCTTTGCTCTGGCAATGACTCTTGCAGAGCTCCTAGGGCAGCCTGTCATCGTTCCGCCGCACTTCCAGGGTATCGGTGCCCTCGGCATGGCCGTCATCGCCAGAGAAAGCGCTGGGCATGTCAATACGGAACCTACAAATGCCTCCAGGAGCGGAGAATGCAGCGTGGAGAGCGCGTACTGTACAGGCTGCACCAACAGCTGCGAACTGACCGTGGTGCAGAGAATGGGTAGTGCCTTTTACCTTGGCGGAAGATGTGAGGGTGCCGGAAAAGCAGGCATCACCAGTTCAGCCAGCATCTCCATCCCCACAGTTTCCAAGAGGGATCTTCCCAAAACGCGGCCGATCCCTTATCCAAAGACGGACCATTGGGGTATCGGGATCGATGCAGGCTCCAGGCAGGTCAAAGCAGCGCTTCTCCACGGGAAAGACGTGGTGTACCTGCACACCGAAACAACAGCTCCAGATCTGTACCAGCAGGCAAAGACCATCTTGGAGGTTTTGCAGTCGAAGATCACAGATCCCAACGCACAGGTTTACCTGAAAACCACAGGAAGCGGCGGCAGGTTCTTGAGCAGAAAACTTTCAAGACATGAGTTTATGTACGAGACTGAGATCCTCTGCCACTTTCGGGCTGCAAACACCCTGTTCCCAGATGTCGGCACGGTGATTGACATCGGCGGAAACGATAGCAAAATCATCATCGCCACAGGGAGTGGACTGGATTTTGCCATGAACGACCGGTGCGCAGCAGGTACCGGTTCCTTTTTAGAGCAGCTGGCAAAGCGCTTCGGGCTAACCCTTGAAGAGGCTGCAGAGCTTGCAATGTCGTCAGCAAAGCCCGCCCGCATTGGCTCCCGCTGCGCCGTCCTTGCAGAAACAGATATCGTTCACAAGATGCGCTCAGGTGCGGAAACAAAAGACCTCCTCTTCGGAGCCTGCTTCTCCGTTGCCAAGACCTTCATCTCCGATACCATGCACGGCAAATCTCTGACTCTCCCTGTAGTTTTCCAGGGCGGAGCTTTTCTCAACCAGGCACTGCTGCGAGCCTTCACCACCCTTCTGGATCTCAAGGAAGGCGAGTACCACATTGCAGAAGACAGGCGCTTTGTGGTGGGAGCAGGTGCTATCGGCGCCGCAATCTACGCTTTAGAGGCGAAACCTAGCTGCAAACTGGAAGTTGCAAGGACCAGCGAACAATACTCTTTGGCAGGTGGACACAGATGAAAATCGGCATTCCCTTAGTGTTCTCGGGAACTGCGCCACAGGTAAGATGTCTGGCGGAAGTCCTGAAAAACCTCGGTTTACACGTCTTTACTTCAAAAACCACAACTCCCGAACTCTGGGAAAAGGCTCTTTTTCTCGGAAGCAACGAAACCTGCCTTCCCGTTAGGATCTACATTGCCCACTGCCACAGGCTGGTAGAAGACCTTAAAGTAGATGTGCTGATCGCACCCAACCTCTGGCGTGAGGTGGAAGGCACTGCTGCTTGCTCCAAATACCGCGACGTAGGAGGTATAGCGCTGAGGGCTCTATCGTCAGTTGCTGACTACGCTCTCGGCAAATTCCCCTACCTCATCCAACCGGATATCCTCTCGCCAAAGAAAGAGGATCTTCTACCGGTAGTCTACGAGGTCATAAACGAGCTACGTTCTGCAGCAGCTCGCTTAGGCGAGCCCTTTCCAAAAATCTCCAAAGACCAGATAAACAAAGCCTTTGCCAAAGTACCTGACTTCGCCCAAGAGTGCGAAGTGGAACTAGAGGACAAACCGAGGATTGGGATCATCGGCAGACGCTACATTCTCGAGGATCCGCTCCTTTCCTTGAACATCATTAGGTTCTTCAAGAAAAAGGGCTTCCAAGTTGTCACTCCTTACGATCTCCCGGATCGGTATTTCACTAAAGAAGGGCTGCCCTTTGGCTCCTACTACGACACCCACATCCAAGGTGAAGCTCTGCTCAACTGGGGCAGGGACAAGCTCCACGGTGTAGTCATTTTGTCGAACTTTGCCTGCCACCCAGACGCTTTCCAAGGGGAGTACTTCGCCCAGAAAGCCGCAGAACTTGGACTTCTTGCCTGGCGCTTTGTCTGCGATGCCACTGTGGACTTAGGGGGTTTTACAACTAGATTCGAAACCATAGCGGTTTTGATCGAGCAGAACATGCAGAAAACTGCAGCCAGAAAAGGTCAGCTGGCTGTTGCAAACACGGGACATGGGGCTCCGGTTTCCTACAGCGCTGCGGTCCCATCTCAAAGCCATGTTTCCCCCTGGCAGCAAAGCAGGGAGACTCTTCTTCCAACAAAGAGCCAGTCGCCACGTCTAGAGATTGTCCAAAAGCCCAAACTGAAACCCAAGACCATCGTCACCTGGCCGTACATGGGCGAGCCTCTGAACCTTGCTTTGAAGCAGCTGGTCTTCGATTTGGGAGCTGGAGAGTTTGCCGTCCCTCCCAAAGCAGTCTCCGAAGAAACCCTAAAGCGGGGAAGCGAAGATCTCGCTGAGACTTGCTGTCCTTATGCTCTGATCTCGGGGAGCCTTGAGGAGACTATTCTTGGCGTTTACGAAGAGGCAGGACGCCCCATTGACGCTAAAATCCTCATGCTCCATGGGGAAGGCCCCTGTGCCTTCGGCTGGTACAGCATTGCCATGAAGGAAAAGCTCCCAAAAAGACTCAAGCAAGTGTCGCCGGAGATCTCCCTCGAGTGGTTTACCACAGGCATCGACCAGTCTGTCAGCTTTTGGCAAAGCCTTGCAAGCTTTTGCGACGAGAAGTTCGAACGCCTCCTCTCTAGCTTTAAAAGCCCCCTCTCATTTTTACAGCCAAAGAACCTCGGAGACGTTCTCCCCGTTGTCCGCAATGCTCTAACAAAACTCACCCTTACTGAAAAGATGCGCGGGCTCTACCTGATGGCAAGACCGTTTGGTGGGCCAGCTGCAGAAGCTGCTTACATCACCTCTTTGAACAGCCTGGACGAGGCGAAAAACACCAGAGACATGCAAAAAAGCTATAGGGATGCCCGAGAGATTTTTGCTGCGATTATCAAAGACAGAACCGCTCCTCAAGTGGTTATAGTAGGCGAGATCTACGTTGCCATTACCCCCTATGCCAACCGCTACGCTGTCGATAGGCTCCTCGGCGATGCAGGCCTGCAGGTCATCGAGGGGATTACCGTGTCCCACTACTTGAAGTGTTCCCTGCGTCCTGCAGCTAAAAGACTCATGCAAAACCTGTCTCTGGTTAAGTACGCAAACAAAAAAGGCCTCAAGCTTTTTGCCCAAGGCCTAAGAGACAAAGATAGTGCTCCTTATATGAACTTTGAAGTCGGTGGAGACGGTGTTTTGAGCGTCGCTTCAGCACGGAGGGCTCTCCACTCCGGCAAGGACGGCATTGTGCAGATCTATCCATTAAACTGCATGCCGGAAGTAGTTGCCAAACCGGCGATAAGCGAGCTTGCAGCAATCTACGACCGGCCCTTCCTCAGCCTGTCTTTCAACAGGGAGACGGACACCGAACGCCTGATGACAGAGGTCCTCACGTTCGCCAGACTGATCAAGAACGCTAGAAAAACCTCAAGTTGAGGAAAGTCACGGCCAAAACCGCCACTATGCCCAAGACTCCAAGAGTTATTTGAGTCGTTTTCTCGCTATCGCTACGGAGATACCTGCTAGACGGCCCGATGATCATACCGATAAGGAAACCGCCTAAAAGACCACCGACGTGCGACCAAACATCGATGTTGGAACCGGGAACGAGGGCGATCAGGAAGTTTATGGCAAGAATAGTGAGAAGCGAAGACTGGATGGCCGGAGTGACGTGGGAGTAGCGGAAAACTCTCGCATAGAGGACAAAGCCCAAGAGCCCGAACAGCGCGCCTGATGCTCCTACTGATATGATAAAAGGGTTGACGTAGTAGGTGACCACTGCGCCGATAATCCCCGAGCCGAAGTAGAGTATGGCAAACTTGAGCTTGCCTAAGACCTCCTCCAGCTCACCTCCGAGGTAGTAAAGAGCATACATGTTGAAGAAGATATGCAGGATGCTGCCGTGCATGAACATGGTGGTGAAGAAGCGGTAGTACTCGTTGAGATACGTGACGTTTATGCCGCTGAAAGCGAACCAGTACAGAAGACCTGGAACTATGCGGCTTAGTATGAACATCAATACGTTGACTGCAATGATGATCTCATACAAGTTGTAGCCGAAACGCTTGAACAGATCAAACCTTGATCTGGACCAGACTCTCCTGCTCTTTGTAGCTCTTGCTCTAAAGAGCTCTGCTTCCTTGCTCTTCAGCTGGTTGAAGTCCCTCACCACTTCAGCTCGCGCATTTCTCAGTTCCTGATTGCGCTGCTTGGCAGCTTGTTCTCGCGCTTCGAGATCTTCCTGCCAAGTCGCTAAATTTTCTTCTGTCAAAGGCAGGCCTCTTTGCTCGAGAAAGTCCATGACTTCTTCCTCCTACTCGTTGCTTGATAGATACTCAATCCGCATCTCTAAGACCTTCATTTCCCGCTTCAGCTGCTCTATCTCCAGCTCTAAAACGTAGTTCTCTTCTTCCAGTTTCTTAAGGGCTTCTTCGCGTTTTAAAAGGGCCATCCTTCTTTTTTCCAGCTTTGCACTCATAACCAACACCCTTTATCGTGAAATTATGCCTCCAGACCCCCACCCTGCTTCTTGGAGAAGAAAAACAAAGCAATGGTCCCCGGGCCGGCATGTGCACCGATTACCGGGCCGATTTCATGTACAATAAACTCCTTCTGGCCAAACCTATCGACAATGGCCTTCTTCAGTTCTTCGGCAACATCCGGGCAGTCTGCATGGCTGATGCCGATGACCTTTTGCGAGTCGATGTCGTCAGCGCGTTCTGCCATAATATCCACCATACGCCCGATAACCTGTTTTGTTGATCTGGCTTTGTCAAATTGGTGAATTGCTCCGTCGATGAAGTGGAGAATGGGCTTGATTTTCAGCATGCCGCCGATAATGGCCTTCATTGAACTGATGCGTCCGCCACGCTTGAGGTAAACCAGGTCATCTACGGCAAAAATGTGCTCCATGCGACCTGATAGGTACTCCAGCCGCTCGGTTATCTTCTCTGCGCTTTCACCATTTTCTGCCATCTCTGCAGCCTCGAGCACCATCATACCCAAGCCTATGCTGGCAGCTTTCGTGTCGAACAGGATGAAATCCGGGTGGTTCAGCTCCTGCTTCAGCATGTGGCCGGTTTGATAGGAACCGCTCAACCTGCTGGAAAAGCAGACGTAGTAGGCTATCTCTCCCCGTTCGATAGTCTTTTTCACTATAGCTTCAAGATCGGTGTAGGAAACCTGGCTGGTGTGAGGAACCGAGCCTTCTCTCATCTTCTGATAGACCTCTGCTGCAGAAACCTCCAAACCGTTTCTTGCTACACCGTCGATTTCAACACCCATCCCAACAAGTTCGATGCCTCGCTGTTTGCACAAGCTCTGCGGAAGATCTGAACCAGTATCGGCAATGATCCTTACTCTCTTTGACAAGCGAACAACCTCCCAAAACGCTGTTTTATGTCCATGCTTTCCGTACCAGGTGTATTGCTGTCAGTTTACGAAAAACAAAACTTCTTCCCTAATCTCCTACCCGTTTTTTACTTATTGGTAACCTTTACGACTATTATATTCTTTTTCTGCGAGTTTAAGCAACTTTCACCTGGTACTAGCTTTAAGTTCTAAGAACAAGTACTTACTTCCTTCTACTTATCTCTATTTGTTATTAAACGAACAAAGGAGATGCCTATAAGAAAAAGAAACTACTAATCGAAGTAGTTTCTAAATTCTTTATTCATCAAGTATATCCTTCAGCTTCGCTCGGTCAAGAAGCCGGATCTTCCTCTGCCCGCTTAGCGCTACCAGGCCCTCCTCTTGAAGGGCTGTAAACTTCCTGCTCAAGGTCTCCTGGGTGATGCTGAGCTGTGCCGCAAGGTCCCTCTTGCTGATCGGGAGCACAACCTCATCGGTCTCACCGGCAAACTCCAGCAGTGATTTGACAATCCGCTTGTCAACACTGAGAAGGCTGATACTTTCCAGGAGGTTTTCGGCTTCTTCGAGCCTCCGGCTCATCTCTTCAAGTAGTTTTACGGCAATTTTTGAGGATGAAAGCATCAGCTCCTTGATCTTTGAGCTCTCCACCTCACACACAACAGTCTTTTCCAAAGCCTCTGCACTGTTTCCTGCAGGTGAAGGTGCAAAGAGGACCAGCTCTCCGAGGAAGTCTCCGGGACCTAGAATCCTGATTACCTGTTCCCTACCTTCCTCAGACATCCTCGATACCTTGACGCTACCTTCGTGGATAACGTACAGCTTGTCTATTAGATCGCCCTGGAAGAAGATGAACTCGCCCTTGGCAAAAACCCGCTTCACCGTTACCTTAGCCACTTCCAACATCTCCTCAGGAGAGAGCTTGGCAAATATTGGCACCTTGGCAACGCAGCTGTTGTCTATGCAGTTTTCGTGACGGCAGTCTACCATCAAAGTCACCTTCTTTCCTGCGAAATCGTCTAAAACCGTCTTGCGTCTTAAAGTCGTGCTGCAGTCTTTTAGACCGAACCGGAAACCGCAAGGCTTTAAGCTCACGATCTATATACCCTCTAAGCGGTTTTTGTAACCGCAGCCTTTTCTCCTGCCGCGCTTACTGGCGTATATAAGAGGTGGAAAGTGGCAGCTTTCCACCTAAGCATTTCAATCAAATGGGCATTGCGTAGTGGCGGAGCACCTGGATTAGGCGCTCAGCTTTCTGTAAATCGCTTAGTGCCCGCTCTCTTGTGGGAGGTTCTAGCTTGCTTAAGAGCCTCTTCAAAGGCCTAATTAGAGATAGGACCTGTTCAAGCTGCTCCAACTCTTCAAGCGAGCCTTCCTGGAGATCGCGACTGTCCCACGGACGTAGGTTGCAGCTGGCAATAGCTTCTGCAACGCTACCTAGGCCTAACACGATCTCCTGATTTACCTCAGAGTCGATGCCGATCTGGGAGCCTAAACCCGTGAATCTGTCCCTAAGGTTTTCGATGATGCTTTTTGCTGCAAGCAGCGGATCGCGGAAGGTGGGCATGGCCGGTCTACGCCAAACCTTGCCCAAAACCTCCACCAGTTCCGGTTTCAAATGAACAGTGGAAAACAGGGCCTGACCTGATACCGGATTGGTTTGCCCTACCTCCAGCTGGTGCAAGAGTTCCTTTCCATCTACGGCGTACAGAGCGATCCCCGGGAAGCTGATGGCAAGATCCTTGATTGCCCCTGGGTCGTTATCGATTACAACCTGGTACTGAGCGCTGGTTTCCACATAGCACATGTGGAAGATCAGGTGCAGCAGCCTTCTTTCGGCCCAATCGTGCCAGTCCTGGCAGATCTCCCTCTGGGCGTCGGTCAAGTTGGACCCTACAGCAGCCGAAAGGAGAAGACCTGGTTTGGTCTCTTGCATCAGTATCCGTACTTCGTCCACAAACGAAGATATAAACGAACTCCGAAACTCGGTGAACCTTTCCATCTCCTTGGGGTCGTCCAGGTTTTCCGGAGCGCCTCCCGCCTCTTTGTAGAGTTGCAGAGTGTACGGATGGTAGCCTACGTTGCGGCCGAAGCGGATGTAGTCCAGGTGCAAACCGTCGATGTCGTAGGTCAAAATCTCCTTGATGACTTCCAGGAAAAACTCCCTGACCTCAGGAAGAACCGGCGAGAAAAAGGCCTCGAAGTCGCCGATGCCGGTGAGAATTCCTCCGTCTTTCGTGCGGTCAAACCAGTGCAGCCGGTCGTCTATAAATGGACCGATGCCGTAGCTGTCCACACCGAAAAGACTGGCAAGAGCATGGAACTCTATGCCCCGCAGGTGAGCTTCTTCAATAAGTATGGGTACAATGTCTCCTTCTGCAAGGAACCTAAAAGCGTCTCTCTGCTCTGCCACTTTGCTCGGAAAGACGCTGTGCCCGTTGCCGAAGATGTCTACCAGAATGACGTTCACATTGATGCTAGCAAGAAGATCCATGGCCTCAGCGATTTTTTCTCTAGAGGTAAGGGTGTTCAGGTGGACGCTGTCCAGCCAAATGGCCCGAGTTTCCACCGCCAGGGACTCGATTAAAAGATCATCAATAAGGCCTGTCGTCTCTTCAGTGCCTCTTCCCTCTTTCAGATCCTGCAGAAGACGGTCTATGGTTTCGTAGTCCAGGTCTTTCAGTGCTCTTTTTGCATCAAGAACTTTCTGCTCAAGAACTGCTATAGCTTCTCCTCCTGCAGCCAAAGCCTGCAGAGGACTAACAAGTAAAAAAGCGATAAGGATAAACGCCAAAACTCTCACATAACTCCCCCCAAATCACCGCGTTTTCCAACACCCCTTAGCTTCGTCCGAAAGACAGGCTTTTCCTCTGCTTTTATTGTTTCTTGTTCGGTTTACTCAGGTTTTTTCCCGCTGCAAAACGGAGTCTTGCTGTCCCGAACGTCTCGTACCTACATACTTAATCCTAGTGCAATCGATCTCGAAAGGAGTGCTTTTATGCAACTAGTTGTCTATTCCAGCAAACACGGTTCCACCAAAAGGTGTGCAGAAATGCTTGCAGAGATGCTGCAGGCAGATCTCTTAAACGCCGCAGAAGGCCTGGAGGTTTCCCTCGATAAGTACGACGTGGTGGTGCTCGGAAGTCCCGTCTATGTTGGGCAGCTCCTAAAGCCCATGAAGCGATTTCTCGAGGAGCACCGCACAGCCCTCCAAGAGAAGAAGCTGGGCCTGTTTGTGCTCTGCGGCTTTGAAGAACGAGCCATGGAGATCATGGAACAGACCTTTCCCAAAGAGCTTACTAGCATTGCTGCCTGCAAAGGTTATTTCGGCTATTCCTACACCAATCTCCCCTTCTTTGAGCGACTGCTCTGCCGCATGATCGGCGCTGATGTAGGAACCGAAAAGCTCCTTACTGAAGAAATTGCAGCATTCGCTGAAAAGCTAAAGCAGGAAGCGGTGCGCTAGCTATCAGGTGAAAGCGGATAAACACAAAGGAGGAATGCCTATGGTGAAAAAGCTTGTAATCGCTGTTTTGGTCTTGATCCTCATTCTAGGAGGAGCTTACGCTCTGCTTTACACGTTCATGTCAAGAGAACTGGAAAAGCTAGGAGAGATTGCCAAGATCGACCTTTCTCTCATTGAAGACGGCGTCTACGAGGGCTACTCCAGAGCCGGGCTCGTCGCTGCAGAGCTTCGGGTGGTTGTGAAAAACCACAGGATCGAGCAGATTGAGATCATTGACCACGTTTATGGTACCGGAAAGCCTGCAGAAGCGGTACTTGATGCCGTAGTTGAGAAGCAGTCCCTTCAGGTAGATGCAGTTGCAGGTTCTACCGCAAGCAGTAAGAACCTTCTCAAAGCGGTAGAAAACGCCCTTCTAGGGCAGAGATAAAACTCCCCCTCTTCAGATTTTGAAAAAGCAAGATGTAAGAAGGAGACATCCGCAGGTGGATGTCTCCTTCTTTACTCAAACAGGCTCAAGTACTCGCCGTAACCTTCTTCTTCGAGCTTTTCTTTGGGAATAAACCTCAGGGATGCAGAGTTAATGCAGTACCTAAGGCCGTTTTCATCCGGACCGTCGTCGAAGACATGCCCGAGATGGGCATCTGAGGTCTTCGCCCGCACCTCCACACGAACCATACCGTGGGAGCTGTCAATCCGCTCCTCTATCTCTGCACGATGGAGGGGTTTCGTAAAGCTGGGCCAACCGCATCCGGCATCATACTGGTCTTTAGAACTGAAAAGTGGTTCGCCACTGATCACATCCACATAGATGCCTTCTTTGGTGTTGTTCCAGTACTCGTTCTGAAAAGGCGGCTCCGTCTTGTTCAGCTTGGTCACTTCATATTGGAGCTTGGTGAGCCTTTTCTTCAGCTCCTCATCTTTTTCCCTTACCTTCCAGTTTTCCCTGATAAACTTAGCCCTTCCGGAACCTTCCTTGTAGAGGCGGTAATGGAAGGGGTTCTTTCTGTAGTAATCCTGGTGCGCCTCCTCTGCTTCGTAAAACGGTCCTGCAGGTAGGATCTTCGTTGCGATGGGCTTATCGAACCTGCCACTTGCTTCTAGGCGGGCTTTAGAAGCCTCGGCGATCATTCTTTGGGCCTCTGAGTGGTAGAATACAGCAGTTTTGTACGACGGTCCCCGGTCGTTAAACTGCCCTCCGGGATCTGTAGGATCGATCTGACGCCAGAACATCTCCACCAGCTTCTCGTATGACAGAACTTCGGGGTCGTAGGTGATTTGCACCGCTTCAACGTGCCCGGTACCTCCCTCTACAACCTGCTCGTATGTGGGATTGGGGACGCTACCCCCTGTATAGCCCGAAACAACCTTCTTTACGCCAGGAAGCGAGTCGAAAGGTTCAACCATGCACCAAAAGCAGCCTCCTGCAAAGGTTGCAAGTTCGTATCTAGTTTCCATAGGTAGTCTCCTTCTTTTTCCGGATCTGGATTGAATATAGTTTACCCTTCCCAGAAAAGAAAATAACCCGGAGACACCTACGGTTTCTCCAGGTTAAACGGTCAGCTCGGGACTTAGTATAGCCTTGATTAAGAGTTCATAGCATTTGGGGTCGCAGATCTCAGAGTGGAAAAAGCGGAAGCTTGTGGTTGTGCCTTCCGTTCCGTGATCCCTGATGGCCAGAGATGCTGCAGCTACCAATCTATCGTCTTCATCAATGACAACATACGTTGGATTGTTTGGATCTGGCGAAAAATCTTTGACATCGACTTGAAGGGAAAAAGCGCCGTTTATTTTGGCACCCATGTGTCTGAGGTAAAAGCTCTTGAACTCACGAAGCCTTTCTGCACTTAGTACCTCAACTCTCATTTACCCAATGCTCCTTCGCAGCTATATGGTTAGACCTAAAAGAGGTCTTTTATGCCTGCCGGCTGATACGTCAAAACTCCGAGCGCCTGCGGCAAAAAAGACCGTTGGATAGTCTATTCTAATTTCGTGTACTTTGTCTATAATGTTCACGCCTTGATTAGGCATCCTCTGTAGCAAAACCACCCATTTCGTAAACAGATTATCAGAAAGCAAGCTGCTACGCTATAGGTCTTTTGTCCTGCTTGTCAGTGCAATTCTGGCAAGTGCAATTAGATCCTCACCAGTGTCTCCTCCAAAGAGGTTACCCCCTAGTGCCTGAAAAGATCTTATCTAAAGAAAAAAGCCGCATCTTTCTTTGGGAAAGACACGACCTATCCCCATTTCTACTGTTATTTCTTCCTGGTTAGGGACAGCCCGCCGAATCCTGCGATGATGGCTACATAGAAACCGAAATCATACCACCAACCGGTGTTGAACACTTCGTAAACTCTGAGGTTCTTGTTGAACAATCCGCCGATTAGAGATATGGGTGCGATCCAACCGTGCCAGATCCCCCAAAAGAATCCTGCAGGTCGCTCCTCTGTGTGCTTGCCGTCTCCGGGAATGCAGCCGGAAAGAATTACCATCGATAGAAGTAACACCAAGATCCAAATCAGCTTTTTGCTCACTGCAAAACCTCCTTCGCTTCCGCGCTTTCTACTTCTATATGCTCAAGTTCTCCAGAAAAGTTTCACGCCCTTCAAAGGGTTCCTTTTCTCTGCCTAATTGCTTCGTAGAATAGAATCGACGCAGCGCAGGCCACATTTAACGACGACGCCGAGCTGGAGCTAGACATGGGAATTTTCACCATTCGGTCGCTGATTTCCGCCAGCTTCCTGCTGAGTCCGTCGGTTTCATTTCCGATCAGGAGCAAAGTCGGCGCGGTGAGATCCGCATCAAACAGCGAGCACTCTGCATGAGCAGATGTTCCCACGACCTGAAACCCCGGATGCTTGGCCTTTAAACCCTGAATCCACTCTCTGATGGACTGGTTATCTTCTATGCGCACCGAAGGAACTTTGAAGAACGAACCCATGGAAGCTACTATGGTTTCGGGATCGTAGAGGTCCACGCTGTGACCGGTGACTACCAGACCGTCGAGACCAAAAGCATCAATGGAGCGGATGATCGTTCCCAGGTTCCCCCGATTGGACGGCCTGTCAAACAAGACGAGGAGCGGATTTTTGCCGGGCCGAATCTGAGCCGGGTCGTTCGGCCTCATTTGCACAATGGCCATTAGCTCTGAGGCATCGGTCTTGCCGCTGAGCTCTGCCATCAGTTCGTCTGTGAGCTCGTAGTTCACTTTAGTAGGCACGGCTTTGAGGATGTCCCTCGCCCAATCGGAAAGCTTCGCTTCACCTGAGTAGAGGAAGGAATTTACCGTCCAACCTTCGCTGATAAGGTGGTTAATGTTCCGAACCCCTTCAACGAAGAACTCTCCGTAACGGTGGCGTTTATTTCTGTTGCTTTTCAGAACTTCAAACTTCTGATAGGTTGCATCTCTTTTAATAACTCGCTGGGTTTTCATAGCATTGCACTCCCAAAATCTCAGGTTTTAACCTCTTCTCTGTGTTCTCTACTTAGCTTCCAATTCCCTTTAACGCGGCTAGTTAGCTTACTGCCAAACTTCTCCGCAAGAAGCTCCGGAGAAGCACAATTACTTGAGTTTTCGAGAGCCTTGCAGGAATTCACTCCGTGGTGCACAGAATAGAGAATTACTGATAGAACTGTTTGTTAGTCTATGGCAGCAGAACCTAACTGGAAAACTACCAAAACATGGAGGATGTGCTTATGAACCTTTTGTGGCGCCTCGGGAAGGAAGCAGGCAAGTATAAGGGGCTGTACGTCTTAGCCATCTTGTCAACGCTTCTCCTTACGCTCATCAACCTCGTTGCACCAAAGGTGCTTTCTAATATGACGGCCGTTATAGAACATCGGGTGTCAGAAAATCCCGTACGGGAGATCGCAGTGCTCACTGGGATTCTCATCGGGCTGTACCTTGCCAAGATTTTGTTTCGCTTCCTGGCAAGCTACCTATCCCACAAAGCCGCTTGGGAGCTGGTGCAGGAAGTTAGGGTCCGCGTCTACAACCACATTCAGAACCTCTCAATGGGCTTTTTTGCCGACAAGCAGACCGGAGACCTGATGAGCCGGGTGGTTAACGACACCGCAACCTTCGAGCTCCTTTATGCCCACATTATCCCCGAGATGATCACTAACGTAGTTACCGTCGTTGGTGTTATGGTGGTACTGCTAACGGTAAACGTCAAACTCGCACTTTTAACATGTATTCCTATTCCCTTCATTCTCTTTTCGGGGTGGATCTTCTCCACCAAGATCCGGCCGAACTTCAGGGTGTCCCAAAAAGCTCTGGCAGACTTCAACTCCAAACTCCAGGACAACTTCTCGGGCATCCAGGAGATCCAGGCTTTCGGACAGGAAAACTACGAAAAGAGCGCTGTGGAGTCCAAAGCCAGCTCATACACTAAAGCGATCCTCCACGCCTTAAAGCTCAGTGCGGTCTTCCACCCTACTGTAGAGTTTCTCTCCTCGGTAGGAACCATAATCGTCGTAGGGGTTGGAGGAGTCTTTGCTCTGAGAGGACAGCTTTCGGTCTCCGACATAGTCGCCTTTCTCCTCTACCTCTCGCTCTTTTATGCACCTATCGCCGGTCTTGCAAGGCTTCTAGAGGAAGCTCAGCAGGCCTACGCAGGAGCTGAAAGGGTCATGGCCATCCTGGACACGCCTTTCGAGATCCAAAACGCACCTGATGCGATAGAACTGAAAGAGGTCAAAGGATCAATTGCCTTCGAGTCGGTCTACTTCGAGTACGAAAAAGGCGTTCCGGTTCTAAAGAACATCAACTTCTCCTGCAAACCTGGAGAGATGATTGCCCTGGTAGGCCCTACAGGCGTAGGCAAAACCACTCTCACTCAGCTGATACCCAGATTCTACGATCCTACATCAGGAAGGGTGTTGATAGATGGCATCGATGTCAGAAACGTCACTCTAGAAAGCCTCCGCGCTAATATCTCGCCGGTGCTCCAGGACACGTTCCTCTTTAACGGCACCATCGCCGAGAACATCGGCTACGCCAACCCTAAGGCCACGTTCGAAGAGATTGTGGAAGCGGCTAAAGCTGCAAGGATTCACGACGACATTATGGAAATGCCCGACAAGTACAACACCAGGGTCGGCGAGCGAGGTATCCGTCTTTCCGGAGGTCAGAAGCAGAGGATCGCCATCGCCAGGGCTATTCTGAGAAAGTCTCCTATCATCATTCTCGATGAAGCCACGGCTTCTGTGGACGTGGAAACAGAAAAAGAGATTCAAAAGGCCATCAGCGACCTTGCAGGTACCAGAACCATTATCGCCATCGCCCACAGGCTTTCCACCATCCAAAATGCCGACATGATTTTGGTCCTTGAAGAAGGCACCATCGTCCAAAGGGGCACCCACCAAGAGCTAATGGCTCAGGAAGGTCTCTACAGACGCCTTAACATGGCGCAAGCCCAAGCACTTCCCGGGCAGATAGAAAGTAAGGTCCGGACAAACTAAAAAGCGCAGCCTCTCTCCGGACTTTTCCCGGCAGAGAGGCTTTTTCTGTAAAAGAAACCCCTTGTACGCGCTAGATTCCTGCAGGCACATGCCGCAGAGATTAATCTTGCACGTTCAAGGGTTTTGCTTCTTGTTACTCAGCATCTTCGTACTCGGTAAAGAGTTCTACCTCGCCTCTTCTGATCAGCTCGGCCATTTCCCGCATGTCCCGTACCCGCTTTGCTGTTTTGATGCCGCAGTACCGTTTGATCCTGCCTACGTGATTGTCCGATGCTGCTACCTTCAACAGGCCGTAGTTGTCTGCGTACTCGTTGGCCCGTTCGTTTTCGAAGTCATTTCGCATCGCATTTAAAACTTCAACTCCATCGACCTTTCTGGGAAACAGTCTGATCATATCAATGTATGCAGCCTCTCTGAAGGGGTGGGCGTGAACGAGAAATGCCCCACTTTCCCTAGCCAAGTCGCAGTAGTCGTTGATGCTCAGCTCCCAAACTTCGGGATGAGCAAGAAGCCACTCTTTGCCGAGTCCGTAGGTGAGAATATCAGTGCCCCGGAAAGTCCACTCCCAGCCGAAGAAAACGTCGAAGCCCTGCTTTTTCCCTTCCTCATAGGCCAGCTCATAGCCTGAGTAGAAGAGCTCAACCCGCTCTTCCCAAGGCAGGTCTCTCGGCACCGAGGTATTGCCGTTAAAGAAATGGTCGGTTATGCACAAACCGGTGTAGCCTTTGCTTTTGTAGAAACGAACAAGATCTTTTGCTGATATGCTCGAACACCTGCTGATTTCTGCGGTGTGAGTATGCAGCTCGTACTTGTAAACCATCTCAGCGCCATCCTTTGTTATATGAAGTAAATCTGCTGCTATGCAGATTCCGTATCCTAAGTTACATATTCCGCATTCGCCCCAACTGAAAACCCACAGACCTCTCCCATCGGGCTCCGTGACGCTTGGTTTCCACGATGCTTTTCTTAAATACCATTAAATGGCAACCCTGCAGACCGAAGCAAGTAGCAGAGTGCCGAAGACCTCACTTATGGTAGGGCTCTCCGCTTAAGATCCTGAAGGTGCGGTAGAGCTGCTCTAAAAGCATCAGCCGCATTAACTGATGGGGGAAGGTTAAAGGTCCAAAGGACCATCTAAAATCGAACTCCTTCTTGAAGTCCTCATCTACCCCCAGCGAGCTGCCGATGACGAAGGTGAACTGGCTGTTTCCCCGGACGACCAGATCGTGAAGTTCTTTGGCCATCTCCGTCGAGGAAACCTCCCTGCCGTCGATATCTAAAAGGATCTTGTAGCCTGTAAGATGGGGCCTGAGTTTTTCCGCTTCGGCCTGCAGCATCCTTCTGCAGTCTTCTTCCCTCTCGGGAATGGGCAGATCCTCTACCTCCACAACGGTCACCTGAGCATAAGGCCGAAGCCGCTTCAGATACTCATCGATTCCCTGCCTGAGGTACTTTTCTTTGATCTTGCCAAGGGCAAGGATTTTGATCTTAACCATGGGGACCACTCCTAGATAGATAAAACCTTCGACGGCACGTATTGACTGGCAACTTCCAGCTGCACGTCTCTCCCCGGCAGAACCTCGTTGGCTTTCAAGGTGTTTGCCACATCCAACAGGGCAATCTGCGGCTTGTTGTTTTCTTCACTTAAGTGGGCCAAAAAACAGGTAGGTACTTTTTTTGCCCTTTTGACAATATCGGCAAGTATCTCGCCGGACTCTTCGTTACTTAGATGCCCGTAGTTGGAGGTGATTCTCCGCTTCAGGGGATAGGGGTAGGGGCCTGTCTCCAGCATCCTCTTGTTGTGATTTGCTTCAAGAACCACCAGATCCAGATTGTCCATGTACCGTTCTAAGTCCTTAGGGCGCTTGCCCGTATCGGTAAGGACTAAAGCTTTTTTTGACTCGGTTTCAATAACAAATCCCAAAGGATCCACCGCATCGTGGAACGTAGCGATGGGAGTGACTTTAACATCTCCTAAAACCACCGGTTCGTTCGGGGTGAGATCCCCCGTTTCCTCAATCCCGCAGCCCGAGTTCAGCTTCTTCGACGTCCAGATAGTGCTTGCGGTGTTTTTGGCAAAAGTCTTTATACCGCAGATGTGATCTGTATGTTCGTGAGTAATGAAGCAGTCGGTGACGCTCAAGATATCAATTTCAACCTGCCGGGCTCTTCTTGTCAGTTCTCGCATGGAGATACCTACATCTATCAAAATGCGTCTGCCGCTAGTTTCTATATATAATGAGTTGCCTCTGCTTCCGCTTGCTAAGATACATATTTTGATCGTGCTTCACCTCTTGCTGCGTTTTTATTTCCTCTGTAGATTTTATCACAATTACAAAGGATTTCGAAACCTCTTAGAGAATGATAATAAGGTTCTTATTATCAGGAGGTGTTTTAAATGCCAGCATTTGTCCATGAGGAAGAATGCATCGCCTGTGGTGCTTGTGCTGACGTCTGCGCAGTAGAGGCTATCACAGTAGATGAGGTTGCTCATGTAAATCCGGATATTTGCATCGACTGTGGTATGTGCGTTGAAGAGTGCCCAACCAACTGCATCTCAATGGAGTAGCATATCACAAGTCAGCTAGGTTGCAGCGCCAACCTGCAAACACCTGTGAAACAGAGCTATTGGATCTATTCCGATAGCTCTTTTCCTTTGGCAGTGTTCTCGTTTCAGGAGAAGTTCCCACACTGCCTCCCCCAAAAAGGCGATAAACAGGACCAGACGCTCGGTCTGGTCCTTTCTTTACAATCCCAAATAAGCTTTTGCTTCCTTTTCCAGCTGGAGAAGCTCTTCCTCTGAACGGGCTTCCAGGTAGACCCTGACAAGCGGCTCTGTGCCTGATGCTCTGGCCAGAACCCAGAGATCCGGCCTGAGGATGATCTTTACGCCATCTTTCTTGTTGACCTTTTCTACCTTCCACGGTCCGAGGTTTGTGTGTTCTGTCTCTTTCAGCCAGGTCATCACCGCTACCTTTTTCTCGTCTGTGAGCCTGAGGTCGATGCGTTTGTTGACGTATCTCCCGTATCTTGCAAAGATCTCCTCGAGTACCTGTACAAGGGGCTTCTGGTAGTAGGCCCTGAGCTCTGCAATTAACAGATCTGCGAGGATGCCGTCTTTTTCGGGGATGTGCCCGCTGATGCTGAGACCTCCGGACTCTTCTCCGCCGAGGATCACATCACTGGTACGCATCACCTCGCCTACGTGCTTAAAGCCCACAGGAGTCTCGATGCACTGAACTCCGTGCGCAGAGGCGATGGCATCGAGAAGGTGGGTTGTGGCCACAGTGCGCACCACAGATTTGGGACCTCTGGTCTCGATCAGGTAGTGGTAGATGAGAACCAGCACTTCGTTTGCGGTGATGTATCTTCCGCCGGTGTCGATTACGCCAAAGCGGTCTGCATCGCCGTCTGTGGCAAGGCCCAGATCCACGTTGCCGTTTTTCACCAGCTCCACCAGCTCGTGCATGTTCTCGGAGATGGGCTCTGGAGACCTGCCGCCAAATAGGGGATCCCTATTGGTGTTATACTCTACCACATCTACACCATTTTCCCTCAAAATGCGGCCTACATAGGTCCTGCCTGCACCGTGCATGCCGTCGTAGGCGATCTTCAGCGAGCGAATAGTCTCGAAGTTTACCAAACTCTTCAAGTGCTCTTCGTACTCCCGGTCGGGATTGAAGGTCTCCACGGTACC
>LFSI01000019.1:51836-76179 GCA_001512545.1 Clostridia bacterium DTU065
ATAAACTTGATGCCATTGTACTCTGGCGGATTGTGGGATGCGGTGAACATCAAAGCACCGTCTGCGTTATGTTCCTTAACTGCGTAAGCTATCACCGGCGTTGCCGTGTCTTTCTCTGTCATAAGTACTCTTATGCCCTCGCTTTGGAGGACCAGTGCAGCCTGCTCTGCAAAACGCTCATTCATAAAGCGCCCATCGTAGGCTACCAGGACAAAAGGTTTTTCAGTCTTGTTCAGCAGGTATTTTGCAATGCCTTTTGCTACCCTTCTTGCGTTCGGGAGGGTAAACTCCTCGCAGAGGATCGCCCTCCAGCCGTCTGTGCCAAATCGGATCTCCATCTCCATCCCTCCGGTTAACAAGTGTATTGCATTAGTACTCTATGCCTTCTCTTGCCTGAATCCCCAAATCAAATGGATGCTTTTCTTTCTGCATTACAGTGACAAGGGCTGCAAGATCCCTGATGCTCTGGGGCATATTTCTGCCTGTAAGAACCATCTCTAGCTTTTTAGGTTTAGCTTTTACCAGTCGCAGTATGCGCTCTTCTGGAACAATGTGGAAGACTGTGAGATAGCTGATTTCATCAAGGACTAAAACGTCAAAATCCTCCCAGATCTCCTCTACTTTCTGTAGGCCTACTTCGGCTAACCTAATATCTTCCTCTGAAGGTTCGCCCATGATGAACCTGCCTGTGCCAAACTGAAAGCAGGGAATGCCAAGGGTGCGCAGCACCTCCAGCTCTCCGCTTTCTACTCCCTTTAGAAACTGCACAAGCCCCCCCTTCAGCCCCCTTCCGTGGGCTCTGAGGAGAAGGCCTACAGCTGCAGTAGTCTTGCCTTTGCCATCGCCTGTATATACTTCAATTAAACC
This sequence comes from Clostridia bacterium DTU065, assembly GCA_001512545.1. Taxonomy (GTDB): domain Bacteria; phylum Bacillota; class DTU065; order DTU065; family DTU065; genus DTU065. The sequence goes on from LFSI01000019.1 coordinate 52,704, forward strand.
TTCCTCCATACGCCTACCCCTTAAAATTCCACCACACGGATTTTTTTTGGTTCAGTGGATTGATGCCCACCATGTTCTCCACACCGTAGACTCTCTGCAGGATGTCTTCTGTAAGAATGTCGTCCACAGCACCTAGGTAGTACCTGTCGTGGCCGAAAAACAGCAGTCGATCGCTGAGAACCGACGCCAGGGAAATATCGTGAAGAACCAAAAGCAGCGAAAGCTGCTTTTCTCGTTTGATCTTGGCGAGAAGGTCTGTGAGATCTGCAATGTAGCCGACGTCGAGATGGGCAGTAGGTTCATCGAGGATGAGAAACTCCGGCTCCTGGGCAAGGGCTCTTGCCAGGCCGACCCTGGCAAGTTCTCCGCCGGAGATGGCCTCCAAAGTCCTGTACTGCAGTTCTTCAAGTTCTGTCAACAGCAGCGCCTCTTTGACCGCTTCGAAGTCCCTCTTAGTTTCCCGGCGGCCGATGTGTGGTATTCTTCCTAATGCGACGGCATCTTTAACCATGAACCCAGGCATGATCTCCTGCCTCTGGTTCATGACCGCCACTTTGGCCGCTAGTTGTTTGCGGGTGTAATCTTTGAGGTCCTTTCCGAAAAACTTGACTGAGCCTTGGTAGGGAACCAGGCCGGTAATGGCGCGCACAAGGGTAGTTTTCCCCACACCGTTTGGACCTAAGACGGTCAGGGTTTCGCCTCTCTGCACCGAGAAGCTGAGGCCATCTATAATCTTTCTGCCGTCCAAACTTACCTGTAGGTCTTTGACTTCCAGCACAGTCATGAGAAGCACCTCTTTCCTGTCTTACTCTTCTACCCCCTGAAGCGATGACCTTCTTTGAGTGGTTAGGTTCCGCTTCTGCCAACGGCCAGAACGGTAGTAGAGATGGTTCAATCCCAAACCAACCACAGGAGATATGGCTATACCCAGGAAGATGCCCCTAGGTCCCATCTGCATGGTGTTTGAGAGAAACGTTGCTAGTGGCAGCCTGATCAGCCAGAGGGAAAGAAGGCTGACGCCCATGGCGATAAAGGTATCGCCAGCGCCTCTACAGAGACCTCCGGTGGTAAACATCAGAGAATAGACCACATAGCTCAAGGAAACTATGCGGAGGTAGGTTACGGTCATCTCCCGCACCGCAAGATCCGTAGTGAAGATTCTTGCCCAGAAATCAGGGAAGAACCAAATAGCCACGGTGATGCTAGCGGCAATTGCAGTAGTTAGAAGGTTGGAATAACGCCACACCTCCCGTACTCTCTCGGGCTTGTTTGCCCCTAAGTTCTGAGCAACAAGGGCCGATACTGCAAGGGCCACACTTTGAGCGGGCATGAAAGCGAACTGGTCGATGCGGCCGCCAAGACCGTAAGCGGCAACGACAATCTCGCCGTTACGGTTAACCAAGCTAGAGAGGAAAAGCATGGCAATTGAAACCAGCGCCTGCTGTATGCCAGCGGGAGTACCGATGGTAATCAGCTGTTTAAGGATGAAGCCGTCGGGCTTGATCAGCGACCTGTCCCAGGTTGCGATTTTCGCCTTCTTAAATAGATAGATCAGTCCAAAAACCACAGAGATCGCCTGGGCAATAACTGTCGCGTAGGCCACTCCGGCGATTCCCATTGCAGGAATGGGACCAATGCCAAGAATGAACAGCGGGTCTAGTATGATATTGATCACTGCAGCGATAGCCAAGAAGTAGAGAGGTGTTAGAGAGTCGCCAAAGCCCCTCATGATCGCCGAAAGCAGGTTGTAGAAGAACGCAAAAATGATACCGCCCAAAATGATCACCAGGTACTCCCCTGCAGGTTTGACTAAACTCTCAGGGAGACTGATCAACCTGAAGATCTGCTTGTAGAACAGAAGCCCTACCGTAGTAACAATGATCGATGAGATCACCATTAGAAAAATCGACGTGTTGATGACTCTACTGACGCCTTCCTGGTCTTTCGCGCCGTAGTACTGGCTCACCAGAATCGTTGTGGAGATGGTAAAGCCTATAGCAAGGGCTACCAGAAAGAAGATGATGGGAAACGATGCGGAAACCGCTCCCAAAGCCTCTGTGCCCAAAAAGCGTCCAACCCAAAACGTATCAACTGTATTGTACAGCGCCTGTAAGAAGTTACCCAAAAACATCGGCCAGGAAAAAGCCACTAGGTGTTTTAAAATGCTGCCTGTTGTAAAATCGCGAGTTCGATTATTGCTCACAGCTATTACCTCTTTCATCTGTCTTTTAGTTTTATAATGCTGCTAAAATGAGTCCATTTGCTATTTAAAACGAATTTAAGTATTCTAAACGTAGCAGCTTTTTCCTCCATGAAACCAGCTGCCATTGTGGTGTTTTGGAGTACTTCAGCATCATTCTATGCGACATGAAAAAGCCTGTCAACGACAAACCAGAGTAGGACAGGCGCAAAATAACTCTAGGAGGGAACGTTAGTGCAGATCAATGTTAGATGGAACGGCAAGCGTCAATTTATTGGTGAATGCCCCAGCGGCCACGAGTTATTGTTAGATAGCAGTCCTGAAGTCGGCGGTGAAAACGCAGGTCCAAGACCGACGGAGGCTCTTCTCACAGCCCTTGGCGGCTGTACCGGCATTGATGTGATTATGATTCTCGAAAAGATGCAGCAGAAGGTTACTGCCTACCACATGGAGATCACCGGAGAAAGAAACGCCACCGAACCTAAGTACTTCACCGATATCCATATTAAGTACGTGATCACCGGCGAGAACCTCAGCGAAGACAGAGTAAAAAGGGCCATTGACCTCTCTTACTCCAAATACTGCAGCATCATCCACTCGCTCAAGGCAAACATCACTACATCCTATGAAATAATTGAGGCTAAGTAAGGAGAGCTTGCAGCCTCCTTATTCTTACCCTGTTTGTTCCTAAAGAAAACCGAGTCTCTGCCAAAGAGACGCTCCTTTCCTGTTTCGGGCATGAAAAAACCTGCAGTTCAGTGAACTGCAGGTTTATCTATTCCTTAGTACATATCGGCTCCGCGAGGAAGCTCTGGTTCTTTCTCTGGAATATCGGTAATGAGGCTCTCGGTTGTGAGCAGCATTCCTGCGATAGAAGCTGCGTTCTGCAGAGCACTTCTTGTTACCTTAGCTGGGTCTACGATACCAGCTTTGATCATATCCACATACTCACCGGTTGCGGCATTGTAGCCCTGACCGAATGGAAGGGATGAAACATGCTCTACAACCACAGCGCCTTCAACGCCGGCGTTGGCTGCGATCTGCTTGAGAGGCTCAATCAAAGCTTTGCGTACGATGGATACTCCAGTCTTGACGTCGCCAGTAGGAGCTTCGTTCTCGGTTTTCTCCAGAGCTTTAGCTGCGTGGATCAAGGTTACTCCACCGCCTGGAACGATACCTTCTTCAACTGCAGCTCTGGTAGCGGACAGTGCGTCCTCAATGCGGTGCTTCTTCTCTTTGAGTTCGGTTTCGGTTGCTGCACCGACTCTGATAACTGCAACGCCACCGGCAAGCTTTGCCAAGCGCTCCTGCAGCTTCTCTTTATCGTAGTCGGAAGTGGACTCTTCGATCTCAGCCTTAATCTGAGTGATGCGGCCTTTGATCGCTTCCTGAGCACCTTTACCGCCAACGATTGTGGTGTTCTCTTTGGTTACGCGGACCTTGTCTGCGCGACCGAGCAAATTGAGGTTGGCGTTCTCCAGCTTCATGCCGGCCTTTTCAGAGATGACCTGACCGCCTGTGAGAACAGCGATGTCGCCGAGCATTGCTTCTCTGCGATCGCCAAATCCAGGAGCTTTTACTGCCACAACGTTCAGGGTGCCGCGCAGTTTGTTGACGATAAGAGTTGCAAGGGCTTCGCCCTCAATATCTTCAGCAATGATCAGGAGCGGTTTGCCGGTCTGGAGTACTTTTTCAAGTACTGGCAGGATCTCCTGGATAACGTTGATCTTCTTGTCGGTGATAAGAATAAATGGATCTTCGAGCACAGCTTCCATGCGCTCGGTATCGGTTACCATGTAAGGCGAAACGTAACCGCGGTCGAACTGCATACCTTCTTCAGACTCGAGGGTCGTACCGAAGGTCTGGGACTCTTCTACAGTAATGACGCCTTCTTTGCCAACTTTGTCCATGGCTTCGGCGATCAGTCTGCCGATCTCTTCGTCGCCTGCAGATACTGCAGCTACGTGAGCGATGCTTTCTTTATCCTCGATAGGCTTAGCGATGCTTCTGATAGCCTCTACTGCATCTGCAACAGCCTTCTCGATACCTTTTTTCATCATCATTGGGTTGGCACCAGCTGCAACGTTCTTCAGACCTTCGCGAATCATGGCTTGAGCCATAACGGTAGCGGTGGTTGTACCGTCACCGGCGATGTCGTTGGTTTTGGTTGCAACTTCTTTCACCAGCTGTGCACCCATGTTCTCAAATGGATCTTCCAGCTCGATTTCACGGGCGATGGTCACGCCGTCGTTGGTGATTGTCGGCGAGCCGAACTTTTTATCTAAAACCACATTGCGGCCTTTTGGTCCGAGAGTGACTTTAACAGCGTCAGCCAAGGTGTTAACACCTTTTTCTAACTTGCGTCTTGCTTCTTCTCCGAAAAGCAGTTGTTTGGCCATATTGATCCCCTCCTAGTTGTTTTGTTGTTGAAACATCACTAATCAAGAATTGCTAGAATTTCGGATTCTTTCACTACGAGATACTCGACGTTGTCGTACTTGAACTGAGTACCGGAGTACTTCGCATAGAGGACTTTGTCGCCTACTTTAACTTCAGTAGGAATGACAGTTCCATCATCGGTTTTACGTCCAGGACCGACTGCAACAACCTCGCCGGTTTGGGGTTTCTCTTTTGCTGTGTCGGGGATTACGATGCCTCCCACAACTACTTCTTCTTGTTCGATTGGCTTGATAACAATTCTGTCTGCCAATGGTTTTATATTCATAGTTCAACCCTCCTAGCTGGATTTATATGGAGCTTTTCTCTGGTTAGCACTCTCGCCTTTAGAGTGCTAACATTTCAAATCTAAGTTTATGCGAAATGATCTACTGTAGCAAACGCCAAAAACGGCGATTTTTAACCAATATCTGCCACCTAGCGTATTATTCCCAAATTACTACCGTGATAAACCCTATCTCTTGCCAAACTTGCCAATTATTCGTCCTACCATCTTCCGCGCAAACTCCATCTCTTCGACCCGTAAAACGATGCAAGCGCCAAAATACACAGCTGCGCTAACTCCGATCACTGCAAAGAGCACGATGGTCCTCGTGAGCTGGCCAGTAGCCACCGGTGCTGCAAACTGCCAGCCGAAGTAGGCTGCAACACCCATGATTGCGCTGGCGATGAAGCACTTGATAAGGCTGCTAGCTACGCTGCGAAGTCCTATCGGCCCGGACTTTTTCCGCAAAAGGAACAGGGCTATTACTGCTGCAACTGTGTTGGCTATAGATGTAGCAAGGGCAAGTCCGCCGTGACCCATAGGTCTAACCAGAAGAAGGTTAAAGGCGATGTTTGCCGTCACCGACCCCAACGATACAAGAAGTGGCGTTAAGGTGTCCTTCATCGAGTAAAAACCTCGGTTAATGGCTTGGTTCCAGCCTACAGAAAGGAGCCCCAAGGAATAGAAGAATAGAGCAGTTGCTGTAGCAACGGTTTCGCTGTAGCCAAAAGCTCCACGTTGGTATACAACCTGAACGATGGGAGTAGCCAGAACCAAGAGACCTACCATCATGGGCAGCACCAAAAACGACACTGTGCGCAGGCTTGTATCGAGAGCCGAAACAAACTGCTGCTTGTTTTTGGTCGCTGACGCTTGGCTCATAGTAGGATAGATAGCTGTGATCACCGCAGTAACCACAATGCCAGTGGGCAGCGAGTATAAGCGGCTCGCGTAGTTCAAAGCCGAGATCGAGCCTTCAGGAAGACCTGATGCCAGCATTCGGTTAATCATAATGTTGATTTCGCTTACCGCCGTTGAGATCAGAGTTGGCACCATCAACGTCAAAACCTGCTTCAGCTCAGGTGCTTTGAAGTCTAGGAAGAACCTGTAGCGGTAGCCGGTTTTAGCTAGCGCAGGCAGCATGATCAGCACTTGAGAGGTAAAACCGATCAGGGCACTTACCGCAAGACCGTAGATACCGTAATAGCTTCCCAGGGTGAATACACCTGCAACAATTAGCATGTTCATTGGGACACCTACGAGAGCAGGTGCGGTGAATCTCTGCAGCGCGTTCAAAATTCCGGAGACAATACCTGTAAGACCATAGGCGATGATCGCAGGAATCATAATCCTGGTAAGATCCACAGCCAGGGCAAAAGTTTCGCCTTCAAACCCTCTGGCAAAGAACCTCACCAGCTGCGCCGCAAAGACCTCTCCGAAGACAATCAGCAGCAAGCTGACAAGCAGTGTAGCATTGATGACGTTGTTGGCAAAATCCATAGCTTTGTTTTTGCCCTTATGTGTGGAGATATCCGTAAACACAGGAATGAAAACGGTCCGAATAGCAGTGGATACTGCTGCAAATAAGAGCCCTGGAATTGCATAGGCGATGTTGTAGGCATCTGTCTGCCAGTTGGAGCCGAACTGGTAGGCAATGGACATCTCTCTGGCAAATCCCAGGACCTTGCTGAGCATAGAAGCAACTGCGATTATTCCCGTGGCTTTCATTATCGTATTCCTAACAGAACTCATTGACTTCACCTCGTAGCCCGTAAAATAATGCTAACTTACCAAGTACTTTGTAGTGTATTCCCGTCATGCAGTATGTAAAACAGTTTTGCCTGCAGGGCTCCGCCTGAGGGCTGCAGACAAAACTTAGGAAAGGTCTTTTTAGACCTTTCCCCACAACTCCAGTTAATCTATCCGGTCTAAAACCTCAAACCTTTTTTTCTATTATCGGCCGATTTACAACTTTATAGTGAGGCGGTACGCTTTCTGTAATCCAGACATTTCCTCCGATCACCGCTCCCTCACCAATGACAGTATTACCACCGAGAATAGTGGCGCCGGCATAGATCGTCACGTTGTCTTCGATAGTGGGATGACGTTTTTGCCCTTTGATGATATTGCCGTCATGATCTTTAGGAAAGCTTAAAGCCCCCAAGGTTACCCCCTGATAGATTTTTACGTTCTTGCCGATCTCTGTGGTCTCGCCGATAACCACTCCGGTACCGTGGTCGATAAAGAAGCTCTCGCCAATGGTTGCTCCAGGATGAATATCAATACCGGTCTTGGAATGAGCGTACTCGCTCATAATCCTTGCCATGAGATCCAACCCGAGCTTTCTGAACTCGTGTGCTACACGATGGACGAAGATGGCGTAAAAGCCCGGATAGGCTAAAATGACTTCATCGATGTTTCTTGCTGCAGGATCACCTTTGTAGGCAGCTTCCGCATCCAAATCCAGGAGCCTTTTAATTTCAGGCAGCTGGCAGATGATCGCCAGGGCTTTCTCCCTTGACTCAGCAAGTTCCTCGCATCCCTCGATGCTGATTTTGCACTCGGGCTTGCACCGCTCTGCAATGGAGCTGTGAATCAGCCTAGTAAGCCTCCAGTATAAGACACCTAGTCTTTCCAGATAGCAGACTTGATCGTCCATCTCTCCGCTTACGCCTGCAAAATACTGAGGGTACAGAAGGTATTGTATCTCGGTCAAGACAGCGATGACATCATCGCCATTTGGCAGAAGCTTTCTCGGCTCTGCAGTGCGCATATAAGTTGTTGAAAGTTCTGATGCTATTTTGTACAGAACCTTTTCTTCATTCATTTAGATTCTGCCCTCCTATATCTACTTAAGCCTCACTTACCCAAAACTTCCCGGTAGAAACGAGAAGACAGGGAGATATAGCTATAGACGTTTGGTCCCAGCAGGTCCCTTGCCATGCTTATCCTCACCGCAAAGGGTTTTGCCAGGAAGTTAAAGCCGAGAAGGAGTTCCCCCTTAAGATAGGCTTGGGTCGCTTTCAAAGCAAAGCTTCCCTTTTGCCAGGCATTTCCCGCCACAACAGAAAGCCTACCTTCAGCATCCTCCCAGACCAATGGACCGATGGCAAATAGCTCTTTATCTAAAATCAGCGGAACGGAAAGCGACGCGCTGAAAGTTAATGCATGGTCTCCTGTTTTCTCGGGTACGTCGTGCATGGTTGTGACCGCTCTTTTCAAAGGACTCTGAAAAGACGTCTGCCCATTAAGCCTAGTCCTGATAAACCCTGCAAAAGGTCCGGCCTTGATAGATTCTACCTCGATGGACAGCCTGCCTCCACGTTTAGACAGGTCGAACGTAGAGGTCACGTTTCTCCCCTGAAGCAATGAAAAGTCGTAAGCTGCCACGAGACTCAGGTTGTAGTCGTTCAGCTCTGGGTAGTAAGTCAGACTGAAGCTCCCTTTGAACCAGTCTATATTATGATATGCTGCGTATCCCGTGTTTTTCTTGACCTTCTGCCTGATTTCAAAACCCAAGCCCACCTCTTCAGGCTTCTGGTCTGAAAGAAGCGCCCCAAAAGACAGCTGCCCGCTGGGCAGGTTTCGCAGGTATTCAATCTCCGACAAGAACCTGTTTTGTCCCGTTGAGTAGTAGAAGCCAAACTGCAGCTGGTTGTAAATGCGGTTGTAGTAGCCGAGCGCAAAACCTGCATTTACCGTGTTTTCCTCAGGCCTGATCTCCAGCACGGGAGCCAAGCTGTAGGTGGTGCTGTCAGGGCTGATCTCACTCATTATAACAAAGTTGGCTTTTCTTGGGTAGCTGTTGTTCAACCGCTCCCCGTCGAGGACAAGTCCCCTAGGATCGACAGTGGCTCTCTTCAGAGGAGAATTGCTCCAAACAGTGAGGGTGTTCTCAGTAAGGTCGAACAACACCGTTTCCGAAGAGCCATCCCTATACTCAAGAAGCACCTCCACAGGCCAAAATACCGCTCCATTTGAACCGATCTCCAAATTGATACGGTATCCTCCGCTAGACTCTACCTGCTCGGCACTGAGTATCTCCAGGTCTTCTTGGGCGTCGCTAAGTACAAAAGCTTGCCAAAATCTCGGAAAACCCTGATCGCTAAAGACCTCTTCTGCAAGAGCATAGAAGCGCTCGCCTGTTACAACTTCAAAGGAGCCCACGCCTCCCAATTCAGAGGTCCGCTTAAAGAGCTGAAAGATGCGTTCCTTACCTCCGAAGCTTTCCAAAGTCCGTAGCAACAAATAACCTTTAGTTGCTATCTGGGTTTCCCAGACTTCCGGGTTTTCTAAAGAAGCATACTCCCTAGTTACAGGTTCATCTCTGCCTTGGAAGCGCACCGCTTCTAAGTACGCAAGTTCAAGGTTTTTGCCAAAATCCATAGAGTAGTCTGGCTTTAGCATACTGAAACCTAAACGGTCCCAAAAGGTAACTTCTTCTCCCAGACCCCTACTGTCGAAGTAAGCGGATGCGGCATAGTTCCTAATCGCGTCGTTAAGCCAGGCACTTTCGGTACCCTCCCAGAGATCTAAGGTCGAACTTACATGGGCAAACCAGGAGTATGCCAAATCTGCTGCAACTTTTGCACTTAAGATGCCGTCTGCACTGCTGCTTCCTGCATTGTAGTAGCGGTAATAGCTTTCCGGAACAATGATCATTCCCTGCGCTTTTGCACCCACATCGAGAGCAGATCCCTCCACGATGGTCAGGCGCTTTTTGGGGTAAGGGCCAAAGTTTTCACCGTAGTACTGCAGAACATCAGCTGCAGTCTGCATAAAGAAGACTGCCTGCTTTTCGTGGTCTTTAAGGTAGTAGGTGTAGAGCTCTACCCCTCCGGCGGTGGTTTCCTTAACAAAAAGCCCGGGACCTGCAGCAAAAGCTAGGTCAAAAACGGGATAATCGTATCTAAGGCTGACTTTCTTGTAGATGCCCCCTGAAGAGGTCTCGTACTGATAGTCCGCGTTGCTTGCCACCACCAGTGTGGACGGCAGGAGGAAATCAGCTTCATACCGTTTTACCGTTCTCTTTAAAGGATCCCATGGATTTAGAAGTTCTGGATAGAAACGCCCGTTCAAATAGAAAATACCATTTGCGCTGAGGCCAAAATCCCCCCGTTTGTAAGGGATTTTGGTGAGGAAATCTATCTCCACCGAGGTTTCTTCCCCTGGTAGGATCTCGCCGAGCTGAACAATCAGCTTTACCGAGTCCAGGGAGTAGGTCTGCAAAACAGAAGGTCCCTCCTCTAAGGAGAACTCTGCTGGCTTTCCATTGACCCGGACTCCGCTTACGTAAGTATGGCTGCTGTCGAAGTTTTTGTAGTACCCTTTAGAGCCAAAAAGCTCGCTGAGATAGTGGTTTGGTTCAGAGCCGAGGTTTGCCGGAAGCAAAAACACAATCTCTGTGAGGGGGGATTCCCCAGTGTTAGTCAACTGGATCTTCTCAGTTCCTGCGATGGTGCTGGTGTCAGGATCCAAAAAACCCTGAATAACTACCTGAGGAGCTGCAAAATCCAGAAGATCGATCTCTTGTGAGGCCGCAAAGTTTGCAAAAACGAGCACGGCAATCAGTGCCATAAAACTGCGTCTAACCACTTTCGACTCCTCCCCAGTCCCTTCTCATATGTGAAAAATCCAGCCTACCTCGGCAAAAATGCTCAGGTAAGCTGAGAAAACGGCCTGTGTTTTCATTGTAGTATAAAACAAAAGAAGCCTCAATGAGACTTCTTCTGCCTGATGATTAAGTGTCCGTTGTAGTACTCCGGTATCACATCTGTGGTATTGAACCTGGCACAGTACTCCAGATCTTCACTGAAGCCTAGGTTCACTAAGTTCCGCCCGTGTGCACTGGCGTGGAAGGTATCGATGACCGTGTCAAAGCTGGAGGCTATCATCCTTGCAGCTCTGGCACTATCCGACTCTTCCACCGAAGTCAGCCTGGATATGGCCATGCAGAAAGCTCCGGCACAAGCTGCATCTTCCAAAGCAAAGCTGCCTTGGTTCCCTGCGCACATAATGATCACGTCTTTCCCCAGTTCGACCGCGAACCTTGCAACTGCTTCCAAGTTCAAGTAAGCACCGATTAGCACCGTTTGAGCGCTGGTAGTCTTTCTGATAGCTTCAGTGCCGTTCGTCGAAGTAAAGACGATGGTCTTGCCGCTAACTGTCTCCTCTGTATACTCCAGCGGCGAGTTGCCCAGGTCAAAACCTTGGATCTTTACTCCGCCTCTTTCTCCGCCAAGCAGTACGTTGGCCGAGTCGTATCTCAGCTTCAAGGTAGCCGCTTCATCGGGAGTTAAGACCGGAACGACGTTTCTTGCGCCGTTTGCCAGTGCTGTAATGATCGTTGTTGAAGCCCGAAGCACATCTACTACAATCACTGTCGCATCTAGATGGGTCCTTGCTTCCGCCGCTAAGGGTGAAAGCTTAACATCCACTTTCATCTTGCAATCAACCTACCATTCTCCCACTTAATTAATTGCATTCGTTGGTCTTTGACCTTTAAGGGCCATGAGTACGTTGGAGACAACCATTTCTGCCATTTTTGCTCTAGTATCTATGGTGCCGCTTCCGACGTGTGGTGCCAGTATCACATTGTCCAGTTTCAAAAGGTCGGGATGTACCTCTGGTTCGTTTTCGTATACGTCCAAACCGGCAGCCCAGATCTTTTTCTCTCTTAAGGCCGCTGCCAGAGCAGCTTCATCTACCACCGGTCCTCTTGCCGTATTTACTAATATAGCAGTATTTTTCATCAGTGAAAACTCTTTTTCTCCGATCAGATGGTGAGTCTCCGGAGTAAGAGCGACGTTGAGGGACACAAAATCTGCAGTCTGCAGGAGGGTGTCTAGAGGCTGATACTCCAGACCGAACTGCTCTTCCCACTGCTCTTTGCGGTTCTTGGACCAGTAGAGGACACGCATACCGAAACCTTTAGCTCTCCTTGCCACAGCAAGTCCAATTCTGCCAAGGCCAACAACGCCTAGGGTCTTGTAAGCAACATCCAAACCAAGGAGGAGATCTGGAGCCCAGCCGGTAAACCGGTTCTGCCTCACCATTTCGTCTCCTTCAACCACTCTTCTAGCCGCTGCCAAAAGCAGTGCCCAAGCAAGGTCTGCTGTGGCTTCAGTTAGCACATCTGGTGTGTTTGTTACGTAAATCTTTCTTTCAGTAGCAAATGCCACATCGATGTTGTTATATCCTACAGCGTAGTTGCTGATCACCTTCAGCTTGGGAGCCCTAGAGATGACTTCTCTGTCGATGGTTTCGCTTAGAAGACAGATCAGGGCGTCGGCTTCGGGAATCAGCTCCAATAGCTGGTTTCTTGGCATTTGATCACTAGGTGGATCGCACAATAAATCGCATTCTTCTTTCAGCTTTTCTACTGCATCTCCTGGGAGCTGTCTGGTGATCAGAACTTTTTTCCTTTCCACTAGTCCCACTCCTTCGTAGAATCACTAAATCTTAGTTTACCACATCTAGAGTCGGGCTGCATGCATTATCAGCTGAAAAAGATGAAGACCTTGTATGTAGGGCTTCTTCAGAAAAAAGAAAGATAGCCCCCAGTGGAGCTATCTTCACTTTCCATTATTCGTAGCGGTGTCTGCAGCGATTCTCTACGTCCTTGACACCTTCCACGCTTCTCATAATCTCTTCTACTTTTTCTTTACGCTTGAGGTTATCTACAGCCCCACCAACAGTGACTTTACCAGCTTCGCGGTCCCAGTCGATGATGTAAACTCTTCTGAGGTTGGGATCGCTATCCATGGCTTCTTCTAAAGCAAGGAAGATGTTCATCAGAACGCCTTGGCTGTAGCGGAACATGAACCTAGTGTACATCGCTCTCCAGAACGCCACAAGGGTGTAGCCGATTACGCCTGCCAAGAATCCTGCAAGGAAGATATTGAAGTACCATGCAAGTTGAATCTTAAACAGCGCATAGATGAGGAAGATTGCAAACAACAACCCCCAAGCAAAGAACAGAGCGAAAGGTTTATCCCTCTTGATACCTTTGGCGTAGAAATGTGCGAACGCCGAGCCCAAAACTCCAGTTGCAAGCATGCCAGGGACAATACCGATCAGAACTGCCTTCCAGCTTTGGAGAAGCGGTTTCAAATAGTTGGCAACACTAATCTGAACGGTTTCACCTGTAGCAGCGGTTGCTTCAGCGAGTTCTGGGTTGGTTTTTGCAATACTTACAACAACTGCTATATAGCCACCGTATATAATTGCCACGACCACCAGGATAATTGGCAATAAAATAAGACCTGCCAAGAATCCATACTTGATCATCTCGGACGGTTCTGAAGTAGATAACACCAATTTCGTTTTCTCGTCTTCATACAAACTAGCATCTAAATCGCGAGCCAAAAATAACACCTCCACCGATATGGACTACTAGCTATAGATTCGCCTCTTGGAGAGAATATCCTCCACAATTAGGTTCTCTTCACGAATTTATAGCTCTGTCAATTAATGCATGTAGTTCTTCTAGCACAGACCGCCTGCATTGGGAAAGAAAGTTTCTCCTGCACGAGCCTGCATCATAGGACCTGCAGCGATCGCTTTTTCAGCCACTTCGACGTTTCTTGCAAGTTGAAGTGCAAGCATTTACCGGGCAAACCTTTAAGCTACCATGGTACCTTTTGGAAGGTTTCACACTGCAAATGAGGTTTCGTTGGACTATCGGACCTGAGATCTGCGAACCTCTCTCTTCGAAAGCTTTTGCTGCAAAGCCTCTGCCTAGAGGCTCTGTCCACAGAACTAAGCAATCTACCACAGGGAGTCACCTCAGTAGATTGCTCTTTGACAATTATACATCAAAAAAAACGTGCCGTCAGCATACATCTTGTGCTTTGGGGCAGATTATAAGACGAGGTGACTTTTCATGCCCAAAGATGTAAAATGCGAAGTCGATACCTGTCACTACTGGGCGCAGGGAAACAAGTGCAACGCAGAAGAGATTCTCGTTAACTACAACTTCCAAACCACCGGTAGAAGCGATGTGGAGTTTGGCATGATCGAAAAGAAAAACACCACAGATGCAACCTGCTGCGAAACCTTCCGCCCAAAAGCAAAGTGATCTAAACATGTGAAAGGACTGGCCTCCAAGCCAGTCCTTTTTCAAATGTATTTCGCTCTGCACTACCTGCTCTTTTACTTGTCTTCAAGCTTTGCGATGGCTGAGTCCAGTCTGCAGGCATGCTCAAATATCTCCAAAGACTCTACCTCTTGATTGCGGTAGAAACGCTGGCGCCTGAAGATCTCGTCGAAGTCCACCTGATGGCCGTCAAAATCCGGACCGTCGACGCAGGTGAACTTGGTCTTGCCTCCAACAGTCACCCTGCAACCTCCGCACATACCGGTGCCGTCAACCATAAGGGCGTTAAGACTTACCATAGTCGGGGTATTGTACTGTTTAGTGACCCTGCTTACAGCGGCCATCATCGGTACTGGTCCGATAGCGATGACCTGACCTACCTGCTCTTTGTCCAGGAGGTCCTTCAGCACATCGGTAACAAAGCCCTTCCTGCCTTCGCTGCCGTCATCGGTGGCAACAAGCACTTCTCTGGAGATCTGCTGCAGTTCCTCCCTGAGGATGAACAGTTCTTTGTTCCTTGCACCGGTGATGGTGATGATTTGATTCCCCATTTTCTGCAAACCAACTAAAATCGGGTAAAGGGGAGCCGCTCCAAGTCCTCCTGCAACCCCTACAACCGGTCTGCTGTATTTCTGCATGGGATAGGGTTTTCCCAGAGGACCGAGGAGATCCAGGATCTCATCGCCTGCAGTTAGCTGTGCCATCTCCCTTGTGGACTTACCCACTTCCTGGATGATCAGCTGCACCCAGCCCTCATCTGGATCCCAGCTGACCAGGGTAAAGGGGAGTCTTTCCCCGGTGTACTTGTATCTTAAAATCACGAAATTCCCCGGTTGGGCTTTTTTAGCGATTAGAGGCGCTTCCACTTTCAAGCTGTAGATTCCCGGTGCTAAGTCCTTTTTCTCTAAAACTCTATATCCCACAATTACACCTTCTTCACGCGTTATCTCAAGCTCTTAATCCTGCCAGCTGTCGCTGAAAAACCTTTTGATCTCGATTTCTGCACTCTCCACCGAATCGGACGCGTGGATGATGTTGTACGGAAGAGCTCCTCCGAAATCTCCTCTAATGGTTCCAGGTTCTGCTTCAAGGGGATTGGTTGCACCGATCATTTTCCGCACAACTGCCACAGCACATTCGCCTTCCAAGATCATCAGCACCACTTCAGATGCTGTAAAAGCATCGATGATGCCCTGAAAAAAAGGTTTATCAGCCAGATGAGCGTAATGGATCTTAGCCAGTTCTGCAGGTATTTGCTTTACAGCAAGCTGTTTGATAGCAAGCCCTTTTTTCTCAAATCTGCTGATGCATTCGCCGACAAGGCCCCTTTTTACACCTTCTGGTTTGATGATAACTAGCGTTTTTTCCATCTTAACTACCTCCAAAACACTCCCGCTTCGGTAATAACCGCATCAACCGGAACGTCGTGCGCTTCTACAGGTATGATGTTTTCGTTAAAGCAGTACCTCTCTAAAACTACACCGACTTTAAGTCCCAGCGAATGTTTCAAGAGTTTGTCGTAGTAACCGGCACCGTGACCGAGGCGATTGCCCCTGCGGTCGAAGGCCACTCCGGGAACGATAATGAAATCGGGGACTTCCGGGTCGACCTCCACCCCACCTACTGGTTCCAGAATGCCTTTAACTCCGGGCATCAAATCCTCTTTGGAGTGAACCTGAAACAGTCTGAGCACTTTTTTCTCAACATCTACTTTTGGGAAAATCAAATTTTTGGTATTCTTATATTCCCAGACAAACTCAGTATCGACCTCCCAGGGAAGCGAGCTGTAGGTAAGGATGTTGTTCGCTTCTCTAAACTCCGGAAGGAATGTCAAGGCCTTTTGAATAATATCACTTGCCTGACGTATAATTCCTTGA
This sequence comes from Clostridia bacterium DTU065, assembly GCA_001512545.1. Classification (GTDB taxonomy): domain Bacteria; phylum Bacillota; class DTU065; order DTU065; family DTU065; genus DTU065. The sequence continues at coordinate 68,600 of LFSI01000019.1, forward strand.
GGTAAGTTCTTTTTGTCCTGGAGAATTTTGCGCCTTAAGGCATTTTTATCCATTATATTTTCTCTACCTTTTCGGGACTAAATCTTTCTGTTTAGTATCCTAGAAACTGTCAGATTTGTCAATTACAATGATAAGAAAAGAGGTGAGAGAATGAAGAAGGTTAAGTCGTGGCAGCAGTACATCGGAATTGGCGCTTTGATCCTCTTGCTCCTGGTTGTGTTCAACTTCCGCTCGCAGCTGGCTCACGCTCTAGTACCGTTTTTTCTGGCCGTTCTTGTTGCATCGATTATCGAACCTATGATCGGCTTTTTCCAGAAAAAGCTGCGCCTCTCTAGAGGGGTCAGTGCCATTATCAGTCTGTTCATCGTGCTTTTGTTCACTACCGTTATCTTTACGCTGATACTGGTTTTCGGCGTCAACCAGATCTGGAAGCTGGCATCAAGCATTCCCAGAGGTCAGCAGCGCTTGTTCAGCGAAATGAACGATCTCATCGCAAAAGCGAGAGATCTTTTTCCCACACTGCCATCGGAGTCGGTCTTCTACATAGAAACAACCTTAAGCGGTATCTTCACGTCTTTGCAGTCCTTAATCACCAGAGTTCTCAACTCCATACTCAGCTGGGCTGTGAGCATTCCCAACGTCCTTATTATAATTATTATTACCATATTATCATCGTTTTTCATCGCTAAAGACAGGCACGTGCTTACAAGTTCCATCGTAAATCTCTTGCCAAAAAACGTGCGGAAAGACTTCCACTCTGCTGCAGCCAAAGCTATAAAGGAGATCATCGGCTTTTTGAAGGGACAGCTCCTACTCAGCTTGCTGACGTTTTTCCTCAGCAGCATCTTCCTAGGATTGATTCTTCGAAACCCCTACTGGATGATTCTCTCTGTGGTTCTGGCCATCCTTGATGTAATCCCGGTTCTCGGCCCAGGTCTGATCCTCATCCCCTGGTCTTTGGTTGAGCTGTTTTTCGGCTCCATCACCGTTTTCTGGATAACCACCATCTTGAACGTAGGCATTCTAGTTACAAGACAAACCCTCCAGCCCATCATCTTAGGCGACTCCACAGGCATTCACCCGCTTCTCATGCTTTTCAGCATCTACGCCGGGTTGATGATCTTTGGTGTTTGGGGGCTATTTCTCGGACCTATCATCGTGATTGTGGTAAGGGCATTCTTCGGTGTCTTTAAAAGAATGCAGAAAGGAAGCAGCGACGAATAATCGCTGCTTCCTTTTGCTTTTGGAGGCGTCGAGAAATCGGCTCGCCTCACGCGATCTGCTTCAGGAGGATGTCAAGGTCAGCAGATACTTGTTCCGCTCGGCACTGTATGCCGAACATTTATGTCAACCTGTATACCCCAAACATCAAATGGAGGAAAGGAAGAACTATTGAAAAACTAGAGGGGTGTAATAGGGGTGGTAATAGTTCTTCCTTTTTCAAAGTTATTGTTTTAGGGGTTTGGCATTTTGCCTATCAAATTCATCAAGGAAACGTTTGTACTCAACTTTCCGCCTTGCCATATCGTCGTTCATGGCTTTTGCCGCATCTAATATGGCTTTTTCGGGATCTACTCCCTGCAAGACGGCATTTTGAATGGCAAACACAACATAACGGAACTGAACGCCGGCATTCACCCCGTAGGGGATTGGTATGCAGGCTTCGATTTGATCGAAGTAAACCTTCTTGACGTCTTCGGGAAGGTTAACGTTCTGCATAGCAACCTTGTTGGCCGGAAGCCACATGTAACCGGAACCTTTGGCCAGTACTTGATTGGCGACCTCGGTTAAGACATCGGTCCCAAGGAACCATTTCAAGAACTCCCAGGCTTCCTCTTTATGTTTGGAGTAGGTGGAAATACCGAGAAGTACGCTTCCCGGCGACGAGCCGTTGTACAGCTTGCCGTCTCTTTCCACTCCAGGGAGAAGGCTAACCTGCCATTTGCCTTTGAGCTGAGGTGCAACAGTTTCTATAGTCGGGTACAACCACAGACCGTCCACGTATAGAATCTGCTCACCTTCGATGAAAGGTGTGACTCCAACCACTTCTTTAGGAAAGCCGTGTTTAGTGAAAAGCTCTACGTAAGCCTTAAAAGCTTCTACCGACTCGGGCCTATCTAATGCACTGGAGAATCCATCGCTTGAGAAGAAGTTACCGCCGTACTGAGTGATCATACAGTAGAAGGCCCACATCTCGTCGAACCTCATGAAGGCAAAGGTCTTACCTCTTGCCAAAGCCTTGGGTTGGGCAGAGGTAACTTCTTCCCATGTTTGGGGTATCTCCATACCCAGATCTGCCAAAATGTCTGTGCGGTACGCTGCCACTAGACAGGAGACATCGCTGGGCAGGGCAAAACGGCGTGCTTCGAACGTAAACGGACCCATTACCGACGAAAACAGCTTCTGTTCCAGTTCGGCGTACTCGTCGGGTTTGAACGCAGCAAGATCGATGAGACCACCTCTAAGTGCTAGATCCGCTACATCGGTACCGCAAGAAATGATATCTGGCGTATCCCTGCTTGCAAGAGCAAGAAGAACTTTGTTACCGGCATCAGCATAAGCCAAAGGCTTTACGTCGACGATGATCCCGGTCTCTGGGGTGAAGCGCTCATCTACAAGTTCCTGAGCAATTCTCCCCATCTCGTTTGTCCAGCCGAGGAGCCAGATCTCTATTTTGGTGCCAGTTGCAGTGACGCTAGCGCCGAGAGCGAAAGCAAAGCATAGGAAAATCAATGCTTTACGCACATGAACCCTCCTCTCCTGTGTCTGGGCACACCACCTATTTTATTTAAGTCATTATTCTCGATTCAGATGATGATCCCTGTAATTTTTGCAGTATTTTAAGTATTGAAAACCAATGCATTTTCTAACATAAAATTGGGTTCTCTAGAAGAATTGCCAATATGTAGTGGTTTTTGCATATCTGTATTAGTACAGTGCGAAAGCAGCAGCCAGAGGGCTGCTGCTTTCGTCAAATCTATTTCATTGCAATGGCCTTTCTCACAAAACCATCGGCCTCTTTCAAACGCCTTTGGGCTTCTTCAACATCTACTCCAGCAAGCAGCATCACAATGGCCACTTTGCAGGAGCCGGACTCGTCAAGAGCCTTTTTCACTTCTTCTGTGGACGCACCGGTTGCAATCTGCACAATGCGGATGGCCCTGTCTACCAGCTTGGAGTTGGTCATCTGAACATCCACCATCAAGTTGGTGTAAGCTTTGCCGATCTGTACCATTGAAGCAGTTGAAAGCATGTTCAGAACCATCTTCTGAGCAGAGCCTGCCTTCAGCCTGGTGGAGCCGGTAAGAACTTCCGGACCGACCACCGGAGCAATCTTCACATCGGCGGCATTGGCGATCGGCGAGTTGGGATTGCAGACCACAGCAACGGTACTTGCGCCTTTTTCTTTTGCAGCTTCCAGAGCGCCTATCACATAGGGCGTGCGGCCGCTAGCGGCAATGCCCACTACAGTGTCTTTATCGGTAACATCGTGGGCAAGCAAATCGCGTCTTCCGACTTCGGGTTTATCTTCTACATCTTCAGAGGCCTTGATAAACGCACCCTCGCCCCCTGCCATAATAGGCACTACCATCTCATAAGGCACGCCAAAAGTGGGTGGACACTCACTGGCATCCAGCACTCCCAGCCTGCCGCTGGTTCCGGCTCCAACGTAGAAGAGGCGTCCGCCCTTCTTGAAAGATGCCACAATGAGATCCACTGCTTTGGCAATATTTGGCAGTTCCTTTTCGACCGCCAAAGCCACGTTTTTGTCTTCATCGTTCATCAGAGTAACGATCTCCAATGAGTTCAACGTATCTAGTTGCAAGGTTTTGGGGTTTTGCGTTTCGGTAACCAGTGCACCTAAGTTTTCTTTCATGATTCTTCACCAGCCTTTTGGTTCTTTCGCAAGTTGAGCAAAGCTTCTTCACTTAGAGGTCCGATCATCAGGGCAGCTCCGATTGCAGGGTTGTGCAAACAGGGCTCGATCCGAGCTTTGGTAAAAGCGGTTTTTACCTCATCCTTGAAGGTTTTGACAATATAGTCTCCGGCCTTAAACACTCCGCCGAAGTACCCCAAGGTGAACTCTTCGTCGCCGAACTCAAGCCTCTTTGCAGCGGTAACTGCCAGGAGGGCAAGCTCCTTTGCCGCATCCTTCATGATGGTTATAGCAAGCGGGTCCTGCTTTCTGTTGGCAAGATCTGCAACCTTCCTGGTGAGGTCTGCTACCTGATGCCTGATTGGCGGCAGTTCGTAGATAAAAGAAATGAAATCATCGTGGTTTTCGCAGGCGAAGTAGTCAAGGACTGCTTCGTGGAGCAGGGACTTTTCGGAACGGCCGTCGTAGCTTCTACAGGCCTCAATCATCGCTCTTTTTCCGATGTAGTAACCGGAACCTTCATCGCCGAGAAGGTAGCCCCAACCTCCCACTCTTACGGTCTTCCCACCACGAATGCCGTAGGCAATGGAGCCAGTTCCTCCGATAACCACGACACCGTCTCCGCCTTCAGTTGCAGCCATCAGCGCAGCAACCACGTCGGTGTCTACAACAAAATCGAAGTTCCGACTTTGAAGAGCTTCTTTCAACGTCTCCTTATCCTTTTCTCTACCTACGCCCGCAAGCCCCATGCCGATCTTCACGTCTTTGAGACTTAGACCTTGGTCCATGCAGAGTCCGTAGATTACAGTCTCCAGGTTCTTCACCGTTTCGTCCAAACCTACAGACAAGAAGTTGCTCGGGCCTGCTTCTTTGTAGCCGAGAATGTCTCCGTTTTCAGTGATTAAGACACCCAGCGTTTTCGTGCCGCCTCCATCTATACCAATGCGGTACTTCATGACACTATCACCTCTAGTTTGGCAGATTCAGATCGCCAAGAAACTCTTTAAACCGCGCCGCTCCCCTGTCGTTGTAGTAAAAGTAAGGAACTTGGTGCTTGTCTGCGGCTTTGAGGACCAGTTTCTGCACACTGTGGGAAAGGTCCTGCGTCACGCAGACCACAAAATCAGCCTTTTTCACATTGCCTTCCACCGTTCCCTTACAGTCAAAGCCGGGCTGAAAAAGAAACTCGCCCTTCATACTTTCCACAATCGACCTAAGCTGTTCCTTCATGGTTTCTCCCCCAACTACCAAAACCGTGCGGCCGGCAAAGAGCGGCTCGACACCTGTCTCTTCACCCTTACCAGTGGCTCTCCGCTTCTCACTGCGTTTTCTCTCCCTAGCCGGAGGTTCCTGCCAGGTGTGATCGTGAGCTCTGAGAATTCGGGCGTAGACCGTAAGGTTCTGGGGGATCCTTGCCATTTTAACATCAGGATAGACCACTGTTACCGGATTATCAAGACTGCAGCCTACATATTCAATCTCGCTTTGGCTGAGCTCCAACTCGTAGTGATACGGGTTGAGAACTGCGATCTCGTCGCCTTCCTTTTTCAGGGAACAGACGGTTTCTTTACTTTCAACCTTTTCCAAAATCTCGATCCGGACGTCAACATCCATATCTCCTGCAAAACTCCGATCCAAGATCAATCTGATCCTGTCTCCGGTAACCAGGTTATTTACCGCAATATCGTAGGGTGCAATCAGTAGGAGACCTTCATCGGTTTTTAAGTAGCCGTGAGGACCTTCATAGATGAACATTCCCTCAACGGCAACATGCTCAATGCTCTTTTGGGGTTCGATTTTGATGTTGATAGGAAGCATGGCTTCATCGTGCAGAGGCGTCTTCTCCACTAGATCCTCCAAGCTGATGAACATCTTGATCTGCTCCAACAGCTCCTTTCTACTGCTTAGCCCCTGGGTCAAAAAGCTTTCTACCAACCGGTTCTCAGCGCGACGCACTGCTCCGAGGTAGGCCTCTTGGAGGTCTTTAGGACCGATCAGCACTTCCATCTCCACTTCTCTGCTTTCAGAACTTCTCGTCCTCAGAAGGCTCTCGATCTGCCACTTCGACTGCCATTTAATGGCATCCAGAAACAGCCTACGCTTGTCGCTGAAGAGTTTTTCCAGCTGGTCTTGGTAGGAAAGAGTTTGCTCTTCGCGCAGAGCTGCAGTCCGGCTCACGCTTTCTATGTCTTTCCTCTGGGCTTTGATCTCCTCGTTCAACGCATCTATGCGGTTTAAGTAAGACTCCTTCTCCTGATCTGACAAGGTAAGTTGCCTGCGGAGAGAGGCGTTTTCCTTCCTGAGGCTCCCCAGCTCATTAGCTCTTCTTCCTCCCTGCGACCTTTCCTGGTCCAGCTTCCTCTCGAGCTTTTTGATCTCTTTGTTTTTGGCAGAGATCAGCCGGTCTTTTTCAGCGACGGTACTTTTGAGGCTCTTCACTTCCTTTTTCAGCCTCTCTAACTCAGCATGGGTCGCTGAAACCTCATCCTTCTTGTGCTTATCTGATGCAGGTTCCTTCTTCACCGCTTTCTTAGAAGTGTCGGTCCGTTTCGCGTCTTCTTTCTTCCTCTCGATTAGGAGCTCTAGCAGCTCCTTATGTTTCGCATTATCTGAAAGAGCCAAGCAAAGTCCCACAATATCCGCACCGCAGAGGTCAACGAAGTAGTCCAGATCGAATTCCTTTTCTTCGTCGCTCAAAGCGTCGTAAAGCTCCGGATACTCGGTGAAGATGCGGCAGAAAACTATGTCCAAAACCTCATGGATCGGTCTAAACTGCATCCGGTGTGCAATTCCCTCAATAATTCTCTTCTTCGGTGCCTTGTTCAGACGAAAGCCCGGAACCTGAACTCGCAGCTCTTTGGCAACCTCGCAAACGCTGCTTTTTTTCAAAGATTCCAGGACGCTCACAATCGAAGACACCTCAATACTTTTAACCTGCACTTGTGTGCCGTCCTGTTTTTCTTCCAGCATAGTTTCCAACTCCCTTTGCGCTATCCCCTGATTTAAAGTTTACCTATGCTTTTCCTATCTCCTGCCGCAAATAGGAATCTAAACATCTCTTCAGAGCTTAAGCAAACGGCACAAGGAGTTCGCCGGTAGAGGCAGAAGCTTCTTGATAGACGGAGTCTTTGGAGGTGGTACATTGAGCGAAAGGGTTAAGAATCTCCTGGTAGTGGTGCTCTTTTTGGGACTAATCCTAGTTAATTTGTATGTGTTCGTATCGCCGTACCTTCCCAAAAGGATAGGCCTGCAGGTTTACGTCCTGCCCAACTTCTTCAGTACAGAAGCGTTTGATGAGCTTATCGCATCTCTCAGAAAGGATCTAGGAAAGATCACGGTCAAGTACAGTCAGATCACCGAAGCGGAGATCTACCACAATCTCCTCCTTGAGCTGGTGAAAGATCCAGAACGTGCTCCTGATGTGGTAATGGTCTACGACGCAGATGATCTGATTCCAGGTTCCAGAGAAAGACTGACCAAACTCCTGCCGTACTTCCATTCCATAGAAGGCAGCAGGGTAATCAGACCGAACCCCGGCATCCCCATGGGATTTGCCATCACCAGATCTTCCAAAAACAAGGACAAGGCTCTGAAACTGATCGATGCCATTACAGACAATTACTACGGACTTTTCTAGCTAAAAGCAAACCCGCCAAACGGCGGGTTGTTTTCTATCTGAACAGTTCGATTGCCAGTTTAGGTT
>LFSI01000065.1 GCA_001512545.1 Clostridia bacterium DTU065
CACACCCACAAAGCTATTTTGAGATCAAAGCCGAAAACTATTAATAACTTCAGATTCCACAAACTCAAGCCTTCGGGCTTGAGTTTTTTTTAGAGGGCAGAGGTGCAGTATAAAGAAATATATAAAACAGAAACGTAGAATTCTAGGAAAAGGGGTAGCGGTATGGATGAAAAGACTCTTGCAAGCTATATAGATCATACGCTTCTTCGAGCCGATGCCACTGAAGAAGACATTCGAAAACTCTGCCTTGAAGCAGACAGATTTGGTTTCAAGGCAGTTTGCGTGAACCCGCTTTGGGTTGCCTTTGCTAGAGAACATACAAAAGCCAAGGTCTGCACAGTTGTTGGCTTTCCTCTGGGAGCAACGCCGTTGGAACTTAAGGAGAAAGAGGCGGCTTACTGCGTAAGGGCGGGAGCTGATGAAATTGACATGGTGATCAACCTAGCTTACGTCAAGAGCGGAGACTATGCGGCTCTGAAAGACGAGATTGCCAGTGTAGTTCAGGCATCAGCGCCGGCCATCGTCAAAGTCATATTGGAAACACCTCTCTTGCTGAAGGAAGAGAAGGTTTTGGCAGCACAAGCTGCAGCTGAAGCTGGAGCGCACTTCGTAAAGACCTGTACCGGTTTTCAGGGTGGCGCAACCTTAGAAGATGTTCTCCTCCTGAAAGAAGCGGTTCAAGGAGGGTGTCTGGTTAAAGCTAGCGGTGGAATTCGTACAAGAGAAGAAGCTATCAGCTTTATCAACGCCGGTGCCAGCCGATTGGGCACCAGTTCGGGGGTAAAAATCGTATGTCCCTAAACGTTTACGATATTATTGTCAAGAAAAGAGACGGCGGCGTCCTTTCAGCAGACGAAATCGTTTTTCTCATCGACGGATACGTAAGCGGCAGAATTCCCGACTACCAAGTTGCAGCTTTTCTGATGGCAGTTTACTTTCAAGGTCTAAACAGCGAGGAGACTGCGGATCTCACCATGGCTATGGCCCGCTCCGGCAAGGTTCTGGATTTTAACGACCTTGGTTTTGTCTTGGATAAACACAGCACTGGGGGCGTCGGCGACACCACAACCCTCATCGTGCTACCGTTGGTTGCTGCCGCAGGAGGCAGAATCGCCAAGATGTCCGGACGGGGACTAGGACATACCGGAGGAACCATCGACAAGTTGGAGGCAATTCCTGGCTTTTCCACATCCCTGTCTGTCGAAGCTATGGAAGCCCAGGTCAAGGAGATCGGTCTTGCTATTGTTGGGCAAACTGAAAATCTGGTACCTGCAGACAAGCTGCTTTACGCCTTGAGGGATGTGACTGGGACCATCGAGAGCATACCCCTTATTGCATCAAGCATTATGTCCAAAAAGATCGCCGGTGGGGCTCAGGGCATCGTTCTCGATGTGAAGGTAGGCCGGGGTGCCTTCATGAAAAACATCGAAGAAGCGAGGAAGCTTGCAGAGACTATGGTAGCTTTGGGGGATCTGGTAGGCCGTAAAGTCACTGCAGTTCTTTCGGACATGGACGTTCCCCTATCTAAAGCCCAAGGCAATACTTTAGAAGTCATTGAAGCGGTGAATGTTTTGACGCTAGCTGAAACGAGGAGCAGGCGTCTCCAAGAACTCTCTGAGGTTCTTGCGGCAGAGATGATTAGACTGGACAGCTCCCTGCAACCGTCTTTAGATTTTTCCAAAGCTTATGAGCGTTTTGCCAGTATGGTGGAGCGCCAGGGTGGAGATCTTGCCAAATTAAAGCTGGATGCTCCGTTTAAAAAGCAGGTCACAGCAAAGGCAGACGGCTTTTTCGCCGATGCCGATGCGCTGGCGGTAGGGCAAATCGTGCGCGACCTTGGCGCTGGAAGAAAGGTTAAAGGAGATCCGATCAATCCCAACGTGGGAGTCCTGTTCAGCAAGGATCTCGGCGAAAGGGTAGCAAAAGGTGAGGTTTTGGCCACGGTCTATGCGCAAAGCCAAGAGGATCTTGACAGAGCGGTGGCCAGTTTGGAAGAAGTTTTGGTGGTTGGCCCTAAACCTTACGATAGGCCTGTGGTGCTGGATGTGATTAGAGGTGGAGATGAGTAATGGTTTGGCTTTTGATACTTCTTCTTGCGGTGAACTCTTTTGCTGCAGAGCATGCTGTTGAGATCGCAGGCAGGGAGTATTTGGTGACTTCTGCCTTTGGCGGAGATATCCTCGACGGACGGTATCGCCAGGATCTTCTGGAGGAGCTAAGGGATAGTCCGTACTACGGGGTGATCATTACAGACTATAGTATGGAGGAACATCTAGAGAGGCTCAAAGATCTGGATCTACATGATGAAATGGGAACAGATGATTTGGAGCGAATGGGTGAACGCATCTTCCTGACCTTTGCCCGGAAGCTCTATCAGGAAGGATTCGATGTGGCGGTTTTGGGGCAGGCAGGTTTGGACCTTGTAGAAAGGGGACTGGTCTCCTTCTACTTTGCTGACGACACAGTTTTTTACTCAAATAACCTGTACTACACTCTTCCGTTAGACTTTCTGCCCCATCTGGACTGGGAGAGAACTTATGCAGAAGAGGTTAAGCACCTTAGAGAAGTCGCCCTGGAAAACAGCGGAGATCCCTTCTATACCCTCACAATCCTAGCCTTAGACAGCTTTGGTCCGGACCCGGAAAAACAGATTGTAGATTTCAGAGAGAGTTTGGCAAAAGCAAATAGGGAAGGTAGTGCTCTCGACAGGGCTTGGCAGAGACTTGAAGAGATCTGGCTGCAGCTGAAACGGCAAAAACTCCGAAATTACTAATGTATACATGTATACTAGCAGGTACGGTGTTGGACTTCGTAGTTTTTGTGCTAAAATAAGGATTAATACGTTTTTTTTAGAATGATTTTTGGACAATTTCGGAGGTGCAATGATGGCAGAGCAGCTTACCCCTATGCAGATAGCCCAAAGTCAGCTCAAAGCTGCGGCAGATAAATTAGATCTTGAAGAAAGCGTTCTGGAGATGCTCATGGAGCCCGAAAGAGTGGTTTGCGTCAGAATACCGGTTAAGATGGACGACGGAACTACCAAAATCTTCAATGGGTACCGGTCCCAGCACTCAACTGCTATCGGGCCAGCCAAAGGCGGTGTCAGGTTCCATCCAGGCGTAAACCTCGATGAGGTTAAGGCATTATCGTTCTGGATGACGTTTAAATGTGGCGTACTCGGACTTCCGTACGGTGGAGGTAAGGGTGGTGTTCAGGTAGACCCTACCAAACTCTCCCGGAGCGAGCTTGAGCGGCTCAGCCGTGGCTATGTTCGGGCTCTGGCTGATGTTTTTGGCGCGGATTTGGACGTCCCAGCCCCAGACGTAAACACTAACGGACAGATCATGGCTTGGATGCTTGATGAGTACGCGGTGATCAACCGCAAAACCGATTTTGCCATGCTTACAGGCAAACCAATTGTTCTCGGCGGTTCCAAAGGCAGGGTAGAAGCTACAGGCAGAGGCGCTGTGGTGACGCTCTTGGAAGCGCTGAAGAAGTTGGATATGGATATCAAAGGCCGAACAGTTGCTGTACAGGGCTTTGGCAATGTGGGCAGCGCTGCAGCAGACATTTTGGCCGACTTGGGGGCCAAGATCGTTGCCATCAGCGATATCAGCGGAGGAATCTACAACGAAAACGGTATAGACATTAAAGCACTGCTCGAGCACAGGGACAAAACAGGATTTGTCAAGGACTTTAGCGGTGCAGAACCCATGCCTGGCGAAAAGATTTTTGAACTACCGGTAGATGTGATTGTTCCTGCTGCTTTGGAGAACGTCCTTACTGAAGAAAACGCCCACAAGGTTCAAGCCAAGATTGTTCTGGAGATAGCCAACGGACCGACAACACCAAAAGCCGACGAAATCATGAGAGAAAAAGGCGTTCTGGTGCTTCCGGATATCCTGAGCAACGCTGGCGGTGTTACGGTGAGCTACTTCGAATGGGTACAAAATAGGTACGGCTACTTCTGGAGCGAGGAAGAAGTCAACGCCAGACTCACGCAAAAGATGAAAGAGTCGTTTGCAAACGTCTGGAACATGGCTAAGGAAAGTTCAGTTGATCTGCGGACTGCAGCCTACATGGTTTCGGTTAAACGGATCGGAGAGGCCATTAAACTTAGAGGAATAGTATAAAAAAGGAGCCAACTGGCTCTTTTTGTAAGCGGCAAGTACTTTTGGATAAATTTCGGCAGATAATTTTGGACACTTCTCTGCCAT
>LFSI01000003.1 GCA_001512545.1 Clostridia bacterium DTU065
ATTTTAGTATAATCTCCGTGTCACATGAAGATTCTTGAATGGACAAGGCCAAAAAGCTGCGTGCTCTTAAGAAGCGACAACGATGTTTCGTTCCTCTAGTACATACGCCTAGTCAGTAACCCCGAACCTGAAGCCGGAGGCTACAAGAAAGACACTATTGTTGAGCTCCAAGCAATACCGGCGGATAACTGGAAGTTTGCGCATTGGACAGGGGACATCGACGGCAACTCCCAGGTGATCACCGTAAAAATGGACTCACCGAAGAACATCAAAGCGGTGTTCTCAAAAGACACACACTTTATCTACGTAATAGTTCAGGGGAATGGGAAAGTAGAGGAANNCCGTGCTTGCAGGTAGAGGTGTCTACGAGTACGGTTCTGTTGTGGAACTGAAAGCGGTTCCCGATGATGGTTGGCTTTTCAGCCATTGGGAACTAGATGCTACAGGCACAACCAATCCTTTAGTGGTTTACGTAGACAAGTCCAGACAGGTACGAGCTGTGTTTAAAGAGTCCTCGCTAAGGGTTCCCGAACAGTATAAGACCATCCAAGCTGCAATCAATGCAGCTGGGCCGGGATACGAAATCGTCGTATCACCGGGCACTTACAACGAAAACCTTGACCTTACAGGAAAGAAGAATATAACCATTAGAGGCACCAATCCAGATGATCCTCTAACCATTTTGGCAACGGTTATCGACGGAGATAAAAAGGGACCCTGCATTCTCATCGACCAGTACGCCGACGTCACCATATCAGGGCTTACCCTAACCAACGGTTCTGGAGTTCCCATGTCAGGGGACTACGCTTATGGTGGAGGCATTTACCTCGGACAGTACAGCAAAGCTGTGATCAGCAACTGCGCAATTACTGGGAATACAGGTAGTCATGGGGCGGGTATTTACTC
>LFSI01000082.1 GCA_001512545.1 Clostridia bacterium DTU065
ATTAAACCTAACAAAAAAGGGAGCGTTGCTCCCTACTTAATTAGTAGTTTTGCAACACTCCCATTGTCATAAAAAGATGCGCACCTTAGTAAATTGTAGCGCTTTTAAAAATATTATCCAATGTTGTATGGACCAAATAATTGGAAAAGAACCGCAAATATTGAATTAGAAGATAGATATTAAACGAGGTGGCAGATTATCTTGTCTCTGCTTGACTTTTTTTCTTGGTTAAAGGTGTTTTGCCAGCTAGACATCAAGATGTACTACTATTGAGCAATTAGGCCTATTTGTGTAGGTTGCTTCACTTTGTCAATGAACGATAGAAAAGCTCCAGCATTTTCTATTAATCAGGCGGAGGCAGAAGACGCGAAAACGAGCTCAGCTAACGTCCCGCATCTGGTGTCTCACCTAACAGCTTCTCAAAGTCCAATAGACAAAAACCGCAGACTTCGAGTCACAGTCAATTGATCTTATCGTTATTTCCGATCCCATTAGCAGCACACAAGGCAGAAATTTGGCAGTTTGTGGGGTATTTTCTAGGCTAATGTACTATCGGATGAATCTGCATGCCAAGAAAACCGCTTAAATCCTGCAGCGCCGTAGGGTGCCGCAATCTCACGGATTTCTCATCAATAGTTTGCTGTAAAAAAAAGGAAGGCTTTGGACCTTCCTTGTCTTGCTTTCAGTATATAATCTTTCTTTTAAATCAGCTTACTCATCGACGTAGCTGTCGAAGTAGCCCTGGATCAAAACCACAGGAGTGCCTTTGTCACCGCTTCCGCTGGTAAGGTCGCAGAGGCTTCCTAAAAGATCGGTTAGTTGCCTTGGGGTTGTACCCAAGAAGTCGGACGCGTTCTTGTTCTTTCCCTTAGCTTTGATCTTTTCCACCATCGCGGCGTTCAGCTCTTCAGAAGAGAGGCCTCCGAACTCGTTGTCTGCGATGTACTTGATCTTCAATTCGTTTGGGGTGCCTTCCAGTCCTTTGGTGTATCCCGGAGCAACTGTGGGATCTGCAAGCTCCCAGATCTTGCCCACAGGGTCTTTGAAAGCGCCATCTCCGTAGACCAGGACTTCAACGTTCTTTCCGGTTTTTTCTTTGATAACCTCTTGGATCTTGTAGGCGATATCGAAAGCGTCTCTAGGGAAGAGCTTGATCTCGGTTTCGGTGGCCTTGTTAGAGCCCAAAAGGCCGTATTCTGGGTTGTAACCGCTACCTGGAGAGACGGGCTCGGTGCAGATCTCATCCAAGGTCAGCACTGTTTCAGCACCGCTATTTTCCAGGATGCGCTTGGTTCTTTTTCTATCGTGGATATTGGCAACCAGAACTTCCTTTGAAAACTTCAAAGCAACTCTGGGATCGTTTGCGAGATAGATGTGGATCTTCTCTGGATTCATCTCTTTGTACAGGGCTACGTAGTCTATACCGCTGAAGCGGTGGGGAACAAAATCTCCGAAGATCTGGCGGTATTCTTTCTCTGTGAGCATGTCTGTGAAGGGATTAATGCCCTGTTCGTCCATCTTATCTATATCCATTAGGTGATTACCAACTTCATCAGCGGGGTAATTCAATATTACATAGATGTTTTTTCCCGTCATGGCTAAAGCTTTCAGGATCATGGCAAAACGGTTTCTGCTCAGGAGTGGGAAAAGGAGTGCGATATCTCCTTTGAACTTCTTATTTACGTCTTTGGCGATATCGTCAATAGATACGTAATTGTCTTGAGCTCGAGCTACAAGAGATTCGGTTACGCCGATAACATCTCGATCGCGCAGTTGAAAGTTCTCACTTTCCATGGCTTTGAGAACGGAATCCACAACGATCTCGATTAAGTTATCGCCTCTTTTCACGATGGGTGTCCTAATACCTCTTGCCGTTGTCCCAACTCTTCTCTTCAAAGCTAACTCCTCCCGTAGCTGAACTTGCTCTAATCTGGATTAAAGCAATAGTGTAGATTTTTCATGAGACTGTCACAAAATTATCTTACTCTAGTGAAACCAGCTGTCAAGAGCTGTTTAGTGCTCTGCCAGACTTAAATATTAGCACTTATTGGGAAGAAAAGCAAAAGAGCAAGACCTGTTTCGTGGCTGAACGCCACGGCTACACAAAACCACTTGCCTTTCCCCAAAATATCTGTATAATAAAGAAGTGCCTCCACATATGAAACAGCGGATGGGTCCCGAGTCTTTGGAAAGTCAAGGGAATTTCCGAAAAGATTGTTGACAACAAGCTTTTTCTGCTGTAATATTATAAACCGAGGCTGTTGTTTTCGAGCCATTAGCTCAGCCGGTAGAGCACCGGACTTTTAATCCGGGTGTCCGGGGTTCGAGTCCCCGATGGCTCACCATTGTGTGCCCTCATCGTCTAGTGGCCTAGGACATTGCCCTTTCACGGCAAAGGCACGGGTTCAAATCCCGTTGAGGGTACCATTTTCCTAGATCAGTATTGTTGACAATACAAAAGCTACTGTGTTAAATTAATGTCAGTAGTGTTAGGAGCCGTAGTGCAGTTGGCCTAACACGCCTGCCTGTCACGCAGGAGAGCGCGGGTTCGAATCCCGTCGGCTCCGCCATAATATGCCGAGATAGCTCAGTCGGTAGAGCAGAGGACTGAAAATCCTCGTGTCGCCAGTTCAATTCTGGCTCTCGGCACCATTTTTTTGTCAATAAGGTGCGATTACTCTCTCTGGAAGAGTGGTCGTGCTTTTTTTATCTCCAAAATTCCCTAGCATTTGACAGTTTCTCAGTGCAAAAACCGCCAAGAACCTTGCAACCACAATATCTTCGAATGCTGATTTTTGTCGCAAAACTGCGTACTTTTTTCTTTTGAAGCAACGTATAGCAAGTCTTGTAGGAGAGAACACTGCCTAGTCACCGCGGTGTTTGGCTTTATATTGAAAGGACGCGGTACTTTTTTTATTTTGAAAGAGGGAAAACTAACTTAGGTGCGAATAATTAATACCAGCTGATAAAACCAACAGCTAAAAATATGAGTTAGTATAAATGAGCTGAGATCATATACACAATTTCAGGAGGATTCGGTTATGAGCAAATGGGCATTGATTTTAGGTGCATCAAGTGGTTTTGGCGCAGCTACCGCAAAAGAACTGGCTACAGATGGGTACAATATCTGCGGTGTTCACTGGGACAGAAAAGCCCAGATGGAAAAGGTAGAAGCGCTGGTTAAAGAACTAGAGAGTACAGATGTTAAGGTCAAGTATTTCAACGTGAACGCAGCAGATGCAGAAAAGCGTAGTGAAGTTATAGAGTTCTTGAAGGCGGAAAACGCCTACGTCAAGGTGCTTCTCCACTCTTTGGCCTTCGGGAGCCTTGCACCGATGTTCGAAGGAGATAAGATCCTTACACAAAAACAGATTGAAATGACTCTGGATGTTATGGCAAACTCCCTGGTTTACTGGACTCAGGATGCGTTCAGAGCAGGCCTGCTGCAAAAAGGTAGCTCGGTCTATGCCATGACCTCCATGGGTTCCACGAGAGCTGTAGCTACCTACGGAGCAGTTGGTGCGGCAAAATCCACCCTGGAAAACTACATCAGGCAGATTGCCCTTGAGCTTGCGCCCTTTGGTATCAGGGCAAACGCAATCCGTGCAGGTGTTACCATCACCCCCGCACTGGAAAAGATTCCTGTGGTAGAGTACCTCATTCAGGAAGCTCAAAGAAGGAATCCTGCAAAGCGGCTAACAACACCTGAAGATGTAGCTAAGGCCATCAAGGCTCTCAGCGTAGATGACTTGGCTTGGATGACCGGTAATGTCATCAATATCGATGGCGGAGAAGAGATCGCAGGTTAGGCTTTCGCTATAGAGTCAAATGCGTTTGAATTTAAAAGACCCTAGGGGAGGAGCCCTCCACTAGGGTCAAATTTTTCTTTTT
>LFSI01000013.1:0-4825 GCA_001512545.1 Clostridia bacterium DTU065
AAACAAGCGACTCAGAACTGCCTTGTACGAACTACGTCAAACCGCATAAACCCAAGAAAAAAGCTCAAAACCCTTAGGGGTTCTCATGCCCGAAACTCGGTGAAAAGAGACGCAACCACCGATGTCGGGTTGTTTTTTTGTCGTTTGCGAGCCAAAAACATTAAACCTAACAAAAAAGGGAGCGTTGCTCCCTACTTACTTAGTAGTTTTGCAACACTCCCTCTTCATGTCAATTTTTCTTTAATGTATTACTTGGTTTTGGCCTCAGCAATGCTTTCTACCTGCTTGTTGCTCTGGGGAGGCCTAGTGCTTCCGGGGACGGAACGACCCGCATGTAGCTTGCGTTTTCCAACTCGGAAGCCAACGTGAAAATATAGGCCCGGAGAGTGAAGTACCTTTGCTTCAGTTCTTTCAAAAAGTACTCTTTGTTCTCTTCAAGGTACAGTTCCTCAAACTCTGCATAAAGCTCTCTCAGTTCGATCTCGAAGTCGAAGAGCTTTTGCGCAAGTTCGCGCAGGACTTCCGTGTTTTCGGTTCCTTCAATCTCTGTTACCGTGTCTATAACTTCTTTAGCCAGCAGGATCTTGCGGCCAAACGCACCGTTTCTCCTAGCTGCAAAGCCTAAAGTCTTTAGGATATGGCCATTACGCACCGGGTTAGCGTTGGATAGAGTTTCCAAAACCCTCTGCTCCACGAGAAGGAGCTGATTTGCGCTGCCTGCTAAATTGTAAAACTCCTTGTCAGCAAAAGGATTCTTGAAGAACATCAAGTTGCTGCTATTAAAGTAGCCATAATAGGTCTGGTAATTGGTGTTAGCAAGGGCAGATATAATACTTGCGATTCCCAGATCTTCGCCAAAGACCGCCATATCAAAACGTTGATTAATACTGCTCGTTCCCAGCCCACCAGCTTTCCAAGCCGCTTCTGAAGCAAAAATCAAACCATACCAGTTGTGACCAAACAGCGTATCACCGTCGTCGTCCCACATGGTAGTGAAGAGTCCCTCAATACCGTACTCGAAGCCGATTTTGGCAAAGTTCATAACGTTGCTGTTAGAACTTGTGTAAAACGGGAATATGCGCAACCAATTGTCGATGCCCGGTGCTGCCCACTGGGTTTTCCCCTTGGACCGGAAGGCCTCAAGCCTTTGAGGCATACTGTCGGCACCACCGTAGTGCCAGTTGAGCACAATAGCATCGTTCGGTAAATTCTCGATGATTTCAGGATGTGCAAGAGCCATGTCGCCCCAGAAAAGGGGAGTCTTTCCGTGGTTTTTAACCATTTCCATGACTTTCAGAACGTGGTCAAGGTAGACCTGTTCTACACCAATCTGCTGTACCAACATGCCGCTGTTTCCAGAGGTAATCTCCCAGGTTTCATCTCCGCCGATATTGATGAACTGCGAGTCGGTTAGCTCTGCCCATTTAGCAATCTGCGCTTCTAGAAACTCGTAGACCTCCGGATTGGTGGGGTCAAGCTGCGAGCTGCCGGAAGGCAAATTGCCGAGGTGAGCATACTCAGGCAAAAACAAAAACCCATTGCAATGACCAAAAGTCTGAAGCGAAGGAACAACCTCAACATGGTACTGCTTGGCATACTCTACAAGTTCTCGGTAATCTTCAGCAGTGAGCGTCTTACTTTCGTCTTGTATGCCGTCAAGAACCTGCATCTCCATGTAAGGCGAGTACATGTTCAGTTTGAACTCGCTCATGGTCTTCACGATCTGCTTCATAGTCTCCAGCTTCGGAATAGGTCCTCGGGAGACATCGTCCATGATTGCTCTGTAGCGAATCTTCGGATAATCGACGATTTTTGCCCCTACTATCAGGAAGTTGTTTTCCGTAAGCTGACGCAGAGTCTGTACTCCATAGAATGCACCAACATCAGTCCTACCTATGATGACAATCCTTTCGTCTGTCACTTCCAAGTAGTATCCCTCGGGATCCTCGGGAACTTCTCCAAGCACAGAAGCTAGAGCGGGAGTCGTACTCAAGTCCTCTACTGTGCCGAAGTAGGCATTGGGAACCTTCCCGTCTGCCAACACAAGCTCCCCGCCAAACTGACTGTAGTATTCAGCAAGCGGGAAAACATTTGTGTTAGCTCCAACGTACCAAGTCACAGTTCTACCATCAATAAACGAGTCCAGATTTTCAACCTTTTCTGGTCTTGGTATGAGACGTCTCGTTGCCGGAGTTATGTCTGCCGCATATACGACAGCTGCCAACATTAATAACAGTAGCAAAGAAAACTCCCACCTCTTTTTCATTTGTGACACCATCCTCTCCCTCGGTCTACTATTCACCAGCTTTCATTCTTTCCCTCTATTGCGTGCCCTTTGCAGTGCTCTCTCAAAGAGGCCTTACAGCTATCCATGCAACAACCTCGAGTATTTGCAGCTGAAATCTGCGTTTATCTCATATTAACAACAAAAGCCAGTCTATAAAGACTGGCTCTTTTCTATCAATTTGGTTTAATAATGGCGGAGAAGGGGGGATTCGAACCCCCGCGCCGGTTGCCCGACCTACCGCATTTCGAGTGCGGACCCTTCAACCACTTGGGTACTTCTCCGTGCAGATTTTGCGAGTAGGGCACCCTTGTTTGCGTCTGTACCCCTAGATTCAAATTATACTACGCCTCAGTTGGTTTTTCAACTAGTACCAAGACATCAGGTCCAGTCCTGTGAGAAGGACACAAACACCCTTTCAGACGCTGCCAAAAACGGATCTGATATTTGCTGTGACTCATACCTGCACGCGATTAACCCTTCGCTCTACGCAGCTCTTGAAAGAACTGCTTGAGCAAACGGCTGGACTCTTCTGCAAGCACGCCTTCTATCACCTCAACCTGATGGTTCAGCCTGGAGTCTCGCAAGACATCGTAAAGCGAGTCGACAGCGCCTGCTTTAGGATCTCGGGTTGCATAAACCAGACGCTCAATCCTGCTATTGATGATCGCTCCTGCGCACATGAGGCATGGTTCTAAAGTGACGTACATGGTGCAGCCGATAAGCCTCCATCCGCCGAGTTTTTTGCAGGCTTCATCGATGGCAAGTAGCTCTGCATGACCAAGAGCATTCTTAGCGGTTTCTCTATGGTTATGTGCAAGAGCAATGACCTCATCTCCTCTAACAACTACAGCTCCGATCGGCACTTCACCGATCTCGAAGGCTTTTTTCGCTTCGGCAAGCGCCAGGTCCATAAAGTGTTCGTGATTCATACTAATACACCGGAGCTGTTGCCAGAGCAACCATGGTAACAAAAGCCCTTATTCCCAACTCAATGGTGGGTTGGATGGAGACAACGGTCAGTGGATCGACTCTTTCTGCCCCTGGAAGAACTGCTGCTTGTTCGGCCATTTCGCTGATGATAAACTGCACCTTTATTTCCACTGGTTCAGTAGTGGTTACGGGTTTGATAGCGCCCGCTTTCCACGCCTCTAGCGCCTTTTTGGCGTTTTCTCGGATCAAAATGCGGCTTTGCTCTGGATGGAGCGAGTACGCCGACGATCTGCCATAGGCCTCTTTCACCACTACCTGGTAGCTATCGGGGGAAAACCCTCTGACTTCTTCCGCCAAGGCCTGATCGCCGCTGTAGAGAGCGACCGGCACATTCTTGTTTCCGCACAAGAGTGCGTTCATATAGCTTTCCCCTGCTTCGATTCCGTTGATCCAAAGCTTCAACCTGGAAGTGTAAGTGTGGTCCAAAACTGCATTTTCAGTGCCTAACTTGGCATGATAGCCTATGAACATAGCCACATCCACTTTGTCATAACCTGCGATCATCGAAAACGGCCTGGTAGAACCTGAATGCAGAACTGCCCGCGGGTTCAGTTTGGTGATTCTGATGTTCTTACCTCCGCTATGACCGTCTACCACCAGGATCTCGGTTGCTCCTGCAGCTATCGCACCCTCTATGGCCGCATTGACGTCACTTTCCATAAGAGATCGACCTAGTTCGTAGTTTAAGCCATCGTACAAAACGTAAGACCTATCGGCGATCCCGGTGATCCCTTCCATATCCGCAGCAATAAGTACTTTCATCCTTTTTCCCTCCAAAAGCACAGTGAGTCTTTATTTGCAATTCTGGGAAGACTAAAAGGTGTCGTTAACACCTGCTAAACACCGTTAACCTCTTACAGGCGACTTAAGTCCCGAGAGGTTTCACCTTTAACTTACATATTTTCTATTAGCAGGATTGAACCTCTTAAAACTAGAAATTAACTGTGAATGATCATCCGAGCGAGAAAGGTACCCAAGGTGGGATCAAGATGCAGAATTCTTATCAATTTAAGTGCTCTTGCGGAAGCAACAAACGCTATATAGATTGCTGTCTCATTAAGCCTGACTCATGGGACGAAATCCTAAATAGGCAGAAGATAGCCACATCTTTGAGGTGGAAAATTATCGATTTTGCCACATCAGTTCTATCGGATGAGACAGAAAGAGCGTTGGAAGTTTATTTCGACAGCCAATATAAGAAACCATCGGATATCCCCGACGAAAAGATGGGTCCTTTCTTAGATTGGTATATCCATGACTATGATATCCCAGATCTAGGCATATCGGTTCTTGAATACTTCTTCGAAAACCGGGCAGGGCTTATGGATGTAGAGAGGTTTCTCACTTCAGGATGGCTGGCAAGCTACAACAATGCTTACCAGGCCATCGAAGTTAAGCCCGGCTATTGGATACTGCTCCAGGACATTGTCACAAAGCAGCATTACTTGGTGGCAAACCCCGAACTTTCCGAGATGACTCCTCCCTGGTCCATATTTGTAGGGAGACTGGTTCCCCTCGGGGAAATCTTCGAATTCGGATTCATCCACC
>LFSI01000013.1:4841-27473 GCA_001512545.1 Clostridia bacterium DTU065
CCACACCAGCGGTTTCAGCAAGCGAATCAGTTATTCGGTTTTCGCAAAAGAGCTCCTTTCTCCTAATTTGCCGCATTTTATACCGGAGATCATCTCCATCCCCGATCTCAATCCGAAAGATGCTCTGACAGATGCGCTTTTGCCGTATCTCGAGCTCTTTAACTGGATCTGCATATCGTTCTATGTAAGCATTCCCGACAAGAAACCCGAGTCTTTGAATAAGCTGATCTTAAGCGTCAGAGAGAAAAACGCTCTTAACGATCTTTTCGACAGTTGGCCAAATGGATTGAAAGCTAGCGGCAAAGATCTGGATACTTACCTAACGTGGTTGGAGTTTTTAGATGCTTGCCTTGTGATTCATTACGGCAAAAAGCCTCCATATGACTTCAGCAGCAAGACGCAGCTCATTGCCAAAAGAAAAGCAACTCCTGCTGTCTTCAAACCTCTGAGCGAAACCAGAACGAAGATCAGTCAGGAGAGCGAGGCTCTGGAGAAAATCTCCAAGATTCTCCACGAGTACATGATCGGTCGCTATCCTGCCAAGCAAATCCAGGCAGCGATTCTCCTCTGGCAGCATTACTTAGGAGTGGCTTCCGATATCCCTGAAATAAGGAACCCTAAGACCTGGGCTGGAGCTATCGAGTACTGCCTATCCAGGCTGTTAGCGATTCCCGTTACTCAAAAATCGTTGGCAGAAACCTATAACGTATCGGCACCTTCGATATCCAGAGTCTATAAAATCATTTCCAAACAGATCGACCTAAACTCTCTCGATAAAAACGCGTTCTTGAGTTAATCGAAGTTTCCGAAAAACAAGAAAGGCCTGCATAAGCAGGCCTTTTTCTATTTCCTGAACGGTTCGGTGACTTCCACAAACTGCTTCATTCTCCACTCTGGAGCTGTGAGAGCGGTCCCTACGACTACCGCATGAGCGCCGATTCTCAAGGCATTTTCCACATCTCCAGGCTCGTTGAAGCGGCCTTCGGCAATAACCGGAACACCGGCTTTTTCTACAAGCACTTTCAGCATTTCCACATCTGGACCCTTATCCAAAGTGTGCTTGGAGTACTCTGTATAACCGCTGAGCGTTGTAGCAACGATGTCTGCACCGAGCTTTGCAGCCTCAAGGCCTTCTTCTGCAGTTGAGCAGTCGGCCATAACAAGTACGTTAAGTTCAGCTTTGATTCTAGCGATGAGGTCTTTCAGAGTTTCGCCACCTGGCCTGTTTCTGGGCGTGGCATCGATTGCAATGATGTCTGCTCCAGCTGAAGCTACAAGCTTTGCATCCTCAAACGTAGGGGTGATGTAGACATCATAACCATCGTAGTCTTTCTTCAAAATACCGATGATAGGCAGCTTTACTGCTTCTCTAATCGCTTTTATATCGTCGTAGCCGTTAGCCCTGATTCCCACTGCACCGCTTTGTTCGGCAGCTTTAGCCATTGCAGCCATGATTACCGGCATCCGAAATGGACTGCCTTCCTTTGCTTGGCAGGATACAATCAAACCGCCTTTTAGTTGATCCAATACGCTCACTGAAAAGACTCCTCTCTGCTTAAAGGTTTACTTCTTTCTTTCTATAATAGCACGAGTTTTTTCGATGTTGTCCGTAACATCTGTGGTTATTTCAACACCTGCACCCTTAAGAGCCAGAATCAAAGCTCCGATAGACGGTGGGTACACTGGTTCGACCACTTGTGCATTTTCTATAGCTGCTGTTACTTCTAACTCGAAAGGCTTCCAGATCGGCAGACCTGCTTTCCAAACGCCGCCGGCAGTTGATATAACCGGGCTAACATCGGAAAAATCCACTTTCTTGGCAGCGGCTATTACCAGTTGAGCCAGTTCGTGAGCTGCATGGGACAGAATGGTAAGGCATACTGCATCACCCTTGTTTGCTCCATCGCCCACTAACTTGGACAGTCTGGCAATGTCCGATCTGTCCATATCACCGGAATAAATCTTGGCATGCACATCCCAGAGGTCGTCTACGTTGAAATACTCCAGAAGTGCCTTTGTGAGAATCGTTTCCGGTCCTCTGCCTTCATAACCTTTGGTAGCGGCAGACAGGGCCATCAAGGCGATCTGGTAGGCGCTACCTTCGTCTCCCATAATGTAACCCCAACCGCCAATTCTAGCGCGGTTGCCCCTGGAATCTACAGCAAGAGCCACTGAACCTGTGCCACCAATAACCACAACTCCAGGCTTTCCTCCGGTACCTCCAGCCCAAGCTGTGACCGAATCGTGTTCAAACTGAAAGTGGTCCTCATCCACGTAGTCTTGCAAAACCTCCCAGACCAGGCTGCGCATTAACGGCGTTCCACCTGTCATACCCAGCGCAACATGCTCGAATGCAACTTCTGTGAGTCCTGCTTCCTTCATTGCTCCCTGAAGAGAGTCCCTGATGGATTTTTTGCACCGCTCTTTGGCTCCCTCTTCGTGAAGGTGGTTTGCCGGGCCTCCAAGTCCTGCCCCGAGAATTGTACCGTCTAGTCTGGCAATGACGCTCAGCGTCGTTGTCTGTCCTCCATCGACAGCAAGAACATAACCCATAACAAGCCCTCCAAATCAAGTTTCTTTAGTACATATACTAGTTATCAATTTAAAAGCAGAAGAACCGACTGGCTCTTCTGCTCAAACTCTCACTGCTTACTGTGGTCGGCGGCAGATCTCTACTTCTAAAGATCCCACTATACCACCTGCAGGAACACCAGGTTTGCGAACATTTACTCGCACCTCTTCGAGGTCATACATACTGTGCAACTCTGCTGCAATCGCTTCAGCGATAGCTTCAAGCAGGTTGAAGTCCTTTCCCTCAACGATGTCCTTACATACTGTATAGATGTCCACTGGATTGAACGCCATCTCTGGGTCGTCGTTTTTGGCCGCAGCTGCAAGGTCGCAAACTAATTCCACGTCGACTTCGATGATCTGTCCCATTTCCTTTTCAGCGGTAAAAATCCCGTGATACCCATAAAACTGCATGTTCTTCATGCGGAATCGGTCAGACAAGACAACACCTCCCACAGCGTTTTAGCCCAACTAAGTCACTGGTCCTGATTCTCCGAAGTAGCTTCTCCACCAGCATCATCGGCGTCCTGCAAAAACCCATCCAGCACTCCTTCGGTGTCCTGAGGTTTGCCGAGTTTGCTCTCGTCCTCATCCCGGCTTTCTTTGGACTTCTCTTCAGCAACCTTTTCCTCGCTTGCTTTGTTTGCAAGTTCAGCATCGCGTTTTTTCAAGTCCGCAATGGTCTTGCCTTCGAAGATAAGGTCAATCTCTTCCCTGTTGAGGGTCTCCTTCTCGAGAAGAGCTTCCACCATGCGGTCGAGGGTCTCGCGATTCTCTGACAAGAGCTCTTTAGTCTTTCTATAGCACTCGTCGATTAAACCCTTGACCTCAGAATCGATGAGCGATGCGATCTCTTCTGAGTAGTTCCGCACATGCCCAAGGTCTCTTCCCAAAAAGACCTGTTCCTCATTTTTGCCAAAAACAACTGGACCAAGCTTTTCACTCATACCCCATTCTGTCACCATACGGCGTGCGATCTTACTGATTCGTGCAAGGTCGTTTTGTGCACCAGTACTTACATCGCCAAACACAATCTCTTCAGCAACTCTGCCTCCGAGACCATACATGATGTAGTTGGTGAGATCTGTTTTGGTCCGTGTTTGTCTGTCTTCTTCAGGGAGAGTGAGGGTGTAGCCGCCGGCTAATCCTCGGCCTACAATTGTTACCTTGTGAACAGGATCACCACCAGGGATCAGTTTGCCGATCAAAGCGTGACCCGCTTCATGATAAGCAAAGATCTTGCGGTCTTTTTCCGACATGATCTTCCTTGCCTTTGGAGGACCCATCGTCACTCGGTCCACTGCTTCCTCAACTTCAACACTGGTAATCTCTCTGAGATTCTTCCTAGTTGCAAGGATAGCAGCTTCATTCATGAGGTTCTCTAAATCAGCACCAGTAAATCCAGGTGTCATCTTTGCCAGTGTTTCGGCATTAACGTCTTTGGCTAGTGGTTTATTCCGCATGTAGATTTGGAGAATTTCTTCACGGCCCTTTACGTCTGGGAGATCAACAACAACCTGTCTGTCGAAACGTCCAGGTCTGAGTAAAGCAGGATCCAGTACGTCAGGACGGTTGGTAGCTGCAAGTACGATAATTCCCGTGTTCGGTTCAAAACCGTCCATCTCAACAAGCAATTGGTTCAGAGTCTGCTCACGCTCGTCGTGTCCACCGCCGAGACCTGCGCCTCTCTGACGTCCAACTGCGTCGATTTCATCAATGAAAACGATACAAGGAGCGTGTCTTTTCGCAGTTTCAAACATGTCCCTGACTCGTGATGCGCCAACACCAACAAACATCTCTACAAAATCAGAACCGCTGATGTTGAAAAACGGCACACCGGCCTCACCAGCAACAGCGCGTCCTAAAAGTGTTTTACCAGTTCCGGGTGGTCCTACAAGGAGAACACCTTTGGGGATTTTCGCCCCCATGCTCGAGTATTTCTTAGGATTTTTCAAGAAGTCGACGATCTCAGCAAGCTCCTGCTTAGCTTCGTCAACTCCAGCAACGTCAGCAAAGGTGACTTTAACCGCGGACTCGCTGTGCATTTTTGCACGGCTCTTGCCGAAGGAAAGTGTCCTGTTGCCTCCGCCTTGCAGTTGATTAAAGAAAATAACCCACAAAACCACCATAAGCAGTATTAAGAATATATTAGGAAGAAAACTCACCCACCATGGTATGGTTTGCTCGGGCTCAATTTTTACATCGATGCTCTCCTCAGTCAGCTTGTCCAACAGCGTTGCTGCGGCCCCTGGAAGCAGTGTCGTCTCAAAACGGACTTCCTTATTCTTAGCATCGACGTAGGTACCTGTAGCATAAGATTCGCCGATAAAAGTAAACTGGCGAATCGATCCGTCTTCAATTCGATCTATCAGATCCGAATACGCCAACTCCTGAGGCTGCTCGGTTCTCGTCGCTAGGCTTGCTATAGCAAAAATCATGAGGACTGCTATAAGTACATATATCAGTAAGCTTTTAAAAATGCGGTTCACAAAACGCCCTCCTCCCAGAGACAGCCCATAGCTCTCTACCAGGGAATTATTCAGAGTAATTATAGCACAGGGCTATCTAAGTGACAACTTGAGACAATACGTAAAGTGATGTATTTTTCTGTATTTTCATCGACTTTAACTAAATCACTAATACGAAAACCAACAACCCAGATGATGTTCCCTTTCGCATCCACCACCAGAGGGACTCTGTCCCTCACTCTTTTAGGGATTTTCAGATCGATAAAGAAATCTTTGAGCTTTTTAGCCCCTTTGGCTCCAAGGGGATGAAACACATCGCCTGGCTTTCTGCATCTCACATCTAGGGGCAGTGAAAGCTTATCCCCATCAACGGTTTCGCAGAAAGGCATGCTACCCAAGACGGGTTTACCATCTCTGGCCACCACTTCTAAGTGCCAATCCTTATAAGAATATAGACCATTTTCATCTTCGCTAAACAAAAACTTGGGTTCCGGAAGGGACTCGAAACACGTTGCAAGATAGAGCAAATCGTACTCTCTGGAAGCAACTAACTGACCTGTAAGTTGGTGATAGCTACTGCCCTCGCGCTTTTGTGCAATCTCCTCCAGCAGAGCCGTTTGTGCGTGATCCGGGAAGTTACCTGTAAGCTCCTTCACCAAGCTTCTCAGAACTTTTTTTTGCAGGACAAGCGGCATCTTATCATAGTCTGTCAGATCTAGGCCGATATATTTCTCGCCGCGTATGATCCTAGAACTAATTTCTGAAACCTTTTCATCCAAAAAGTCCTCGGTTTCGCCTGCAGCTTGACTCAGCCTATGGAGCGCCGCTTTGACCGATGGATTGTAAGTCTCCAGGTAGGGAATGAGCTCTAGTCGGACGCGGTTGCGGGTGTAATCCATCTCTAGATTGGTTTCGTCTTGGGCAAACTCCAGGTTCCAATCCTTGCAGTAAGCGAGAATCTTCTGCTTTGAAAAACCCAAGAGTGGTCTCAGATAGCAGACCCCTCCATCCCGCCTGAACCGCGGAATTCCCCGTAAACCTGCGACTCCCGTCCCTCGGAGAATATTAAGGAGAACGGTTTCCACTTGGTCATCCATGTGGTGGCCGAAGCAAATNNGCCTCTTCCACAGAGACTCCCGAGTTTTTTGCAACATAACCCGGAACATCAATGTGTACGACCTCCAAGGGGACTGCAAGTTTCCTACAGAAGCTTTTGGCAAAGTCCGCATCGTCCAATGACGTTTGGCCCCTTATACCGTGCTCTACATGCACTGCATAAATGGGTAGTTGCTGTTCTTTGCCAAACCGCAAAAGGAGGTGCAGCAATGCTACTGAATCGCTGCCGCCGGAAAACGCAACAGCGATGCCCTTCCTCGCTTTTTCCGATTCGACCATTGCCAAAAGCTGCAGCAGCTCTTTTTTGAAGGCATCATAAAGCATAAGTTCACATCCTCACAAACCATCACAGGCTGCATGTGTGAAACTGAATGTTTGGAAAACCAAACGCTAATTTAATGATACCATGATTCTGCAGATTCCTTGCACTGAATTTGACTAATTTCGCTTTTACTTGACGACTTTAATACTGTGCTAAAGGCAAAAAAAGCCCCAGGGTAGACCTGGGACTGCTCTTTCTCAGATTAACTTCAGCTCTAAGACCATCACAGTCAGATCGTCTCGATTGTCCATCGGCAGCTTTGAGAAGATTTCATCGCCTATTTCATCTGCCGATCCATCGACATTTATCAATAGCTTTTCCAGCCATCTAGGATCCTCATACCGCTTTGCACCCTCATTAATTACTCCATCACTGACAACAACAAGGATGTCCTTGGGACGGAACTGACAGTGCTTTTCTACAATCTTGATCGAGCTGAGCATTCCAACCGGCACGCTGTTACTGGTGATCGCTTCAACCCGTCTCCCCCGCTTGACGTAGGATTGTGCAGATCCTAGTTTTGACATCCTCACTTCTCCGGTGTATTTGTCAATTAAGACGAGATCAACAGTAGCAAATGTGTCCTCTTCACAGCTCAAATAGCTCACGGAGTTTACCAGCTTTAACGTCTCAGTGCTTGGCACATCTAGAGAAATGAACTTCTCGATAAAGGAAACTACTGTACTGGACTGAATGGCAGCTTCCGGTCCTACACCCATACCATCAGACAAAACCGCCAGGTGGCGACCTTTCTTTAGAGAGACCTCTTCACAGCTGTCGCCGCAGATTGCATAGCCTGCTGCTGGTTTCCGCCTAATGTAAACGTTCACGTCGTACATGTACCTTGGTACCAGATACAGTTCGCAAAAGCCGTCTTTGCAGACGTGTCGTTCGATGATACAGTCCTGCCCTGTTACCCGGGAGATAATGCCTCGCACCTCTTTGTCCAAGCAGTTACCATCCTGTTTCATTACGCTTATGGCAACTGTAACTCCGTGCTCAAAGCGGCAGCACTCAATGGAATCAAACTTAATGCCTTTTCTTTTCAGCTCGAAGCTGGAAACTTCAGCACAATGCTTGTCTTTTTCCAGAAGTTCCAACTGATTGCTGAGGTTGTTAACTACACTAGCAAGTCCCTTCAGCTGATTAGCCACTACCCCTTTGCTTTCTATGAGCCGCTTCTGCCAGACGATATCCAATCCCCGCATCTTAAGAAGCGATAGAGTGGAGTCGGTTATCTCTTTAGGCTGGCTGCACCACCTTCGGGCTTTTTCGCAGATGCTCTCGCCAGATGGACTCTCTTCAGACTCAACTAGTAGATCAAACATGTTGGCGTAGGTCGTATAAAAATCCCTCTCCCAGCAAGAGCCCCTTTGGATGCAAGACCTACAGACCTTCGCCACGATTGCTTCTATCAAAGAAGAAATCGTTTTGTCGCCTTCCTCGGCTTTCTCAATGGGAATGCCCCGGAACACTTTTGACAGTTCTTCCAGTGTTTCGGAGAACTTCTCGATCCTGGCTTTGAGTTCTAAAGCCTTGGATTCGGTGTTTTCCGGTGGGACGAAGGAAGGGACTGAAAACTTAAGGGGTTGCATCTTCCTCAGTAAGAAAGGTAAACAGATCTCTGCCACGATAATCTCTGGGCCAACAGCGCTGAGATTCCTGTTCATAACGATAAGTACAAAGGTCAAGGCGATCAGTACTGCAGCATAACCTTTCATCATGGAGATTACACCGGTAAACGCGCCTAGCATGATAAGACAGTGGCTGTATTCGAGGAGGCTACCTGAAAACGAAACCAATGCCGCTGCGACTACTCCCCAAAGAGGGCCCCCCAACATGCCGCTTGCGGCGACTAACAGCCACATCACAATTTGCCCAACGCACAAGCCGAAAACCTCGATCACGCAGACGCTTGACCCAAAGATCACCGATGACATGATCAGTGAAATAACCTCTTCGTTATCCCAAACTCGATCTCTTTCTTGCAGGATAACGAGACTCTTGTAATTGTTTGCCAATAAGACGGCACACAACGTTCCATAGAGAGCATACGTGACCAGTGGAAAGGCCAGCTTCTTCCCTATGATGATTAGTACAGGATAGAGGATAGACGCCATAACCGTCATAACTTTTATGTTTTTGTATTTAGGCTTGACCTTGAGCACAAAGATTTCCAAAACAATCCAAAGAGCGATCCAGTACAAGAGTGGAAAAAGTGACCGGGAGTCGATCAAAATCCCAATTAACCCACCGAACATAATACTCCTTGCCTCAGGCATGCGGTTCCTTGCTGCATAACTGACGCTGTAGACATAGGCTAGAATCCCTAAGGCAATTCCGTACACTCCCTTTATGGTTACGACCCCCAAAAAAACTAACCCCAAGAAACTCAACCCACGCCGCAAACCGTACGGTAGAGCTGCCACCCGTTTAGCCTGACTTAGCCTTCTGTAAACGGTGCTCTGTCTTGTAAGCACCACACTCATCCTTCTGCCTCCATACACGTTCCTCCTTGGAATACTCCCCCACTTTTATACTGTATACTAATTCACCTTCGAAATTTGTCGAAAATCTTCGCTCCAAATGCGAAAAGCAATCCACTTGTGGTGGATTGCTCTTCAAATCACTTAAGGCTAAGAATCATCTATCGCTTTTTCGTTCGGAGTATCGCTTCTCTACTTATGTTTTTGCAAAAGCTCTCTCGCTTCTTCTTTGTACTCCGGTTCGGTGTCAATGTGTGGCATCTCAAGTACCCTATTCAGCACTGCTACCGCTTCTTTGGTCCTCTTATTGTTGATCAGTGCTTTAGCCAGATGAACATTAAACTCAATATCATCTGGAGCCAGATCCACAGCCTTTTGGGCGTACTCCAGAGCCTTCTGCTTATTGCCAATACTTACCGGCCATCCCGGAGCTTCAGTGTAAAGTAGGCTCAAGACATAATACGCTGCAGCATAGTTCGGATCAATCTCTATCGCGGTGTCCAGAGCTTCTTTCATCGGATTGATCATGAAAAGGCTTTGTAGGATCCCTCGCGTCTGCCCCACTCTCCCGGTTAAGGCAGCCAGCCAGTAGTAGGCATCAGGAGACTTCGGATCCAGTTCAGTCGCTTTCTCTGCGTAACTCTTGCCAGCTTCAAAAATCTCCAGTTTACTTTCTTGAACTCTGTCCCCTAGATACAGATGGGCTTTGGCGATGGTTATGTGGGCCTCTGCATTCTTCGGGTCTTCTGCGATTATCTTCTCCAATGCTTCGATGGCTTTTTTGATGTTTGCCACGTCTTTGGTAAGAATCAGCTCATCAGCCTCAGAAACGGACATCTCTGCCAGAATGCCTGTTGCAACAAGCACAAACACTAATACTACCAAAAACAAGCTGCGTGCACGATAACGCATTTTCAACACCCCAATCCCTAAGATTAGCAGCTACTATGAGTTACTAATAACAGTTCTCCATATTTCAGGTTGTCCCTGCAAAAAAATCCAACTTTTTCCTTTCCTGCCGGGATGTTGCTCCTTCCTAAAAACCGAAAGTGCCTAAGCAGGTTTTCAAGAAAGCGAAAAGAACAATGGAGATACCGTTGCCCATGCTGTTCGTTAATGTTGTATCTCAGCTGCATGAGTTGTAAGCGTATGGATTTCGAAAAGAGGGTTAACTAAGATTGCTATTCCAATGACGGTACGGTTAAGATGCGCTAGGTCGCCTACAAGTCTTCGAGCATCAGACTGCTCCACGTTAGAAACCTCTGACGCTTAAAGAGCAACTGTCAAATAACAGTACCATCGGTTCAAGTTTGTCTCAAGAACAGAATGGAGTGAGTGTTAACTATGAAGCCGAACATCATACCCCTTACGATCTCGATGCCGTTTGGAGACAGCGAAAACATTGTGCACCCAGTCCTGCTCTGGGACAATGAATCGCTTATCCTTGTTGACTGCGGTTTTCGGGGATCTCTTCCGTTAATAGAAAAAGAACTGGAAAAACATGAGTTAAAAGTAACTCAGATCACAGGTCTTGTCCTTACGCATCATGACCATGATCATATGGGTGCTGCAAGAGCATTGAAGAATATCAATCCCGATCTTCTGGTATACGCCTCTGAAAAGGAAGCGCCATATATTTCCGGACAAGAAAAACCCTTGAGATTGCGTCAAGCAGAAGAGTTACAAGAGAAGCTTCCTCCGGAAAAGCAGGCTTTCGGTAAAGCGTTTTGCGAGCTACTGCGCAGTATTGAACCAGTTCCCGTTGACATAGTTCTTTCTGATAACGAAATGCTCCGCTGGTGCGGAGGCTGTCAGGTTTTGCTAACGCCAGGGCATACACCAGGCCATCTTTCGCTATACATGACAGAGGCAAATGCGGTTATAACTGGAGACGCTTTTGCTCTCGAGAATAACAGACCTGTTATTGCAAATCCCCAGTTTACCTTAGATATGGAACAAGCATCCAAATCTATGGAAAAACTACTAGCTTTAGACGCAGACACCCACTACTGCTATCATGGCGGAGTTTATTCCAGCGTCGAAGGCTCACGGTAACATCTGACAGATCAGCTCCCGGTGATCTGGTAATGCTTTATACCAAGCTCTTGTTACGGACTTCTTTCTGACATTCGTGATCCTAGGTATTGGAAGATGGGTACTGTTTGACCTTCTTGGTAAACACGATTCTTATCGGTGGGATGTTGACGAAACTGTGTTTTTAACCATGATAAACGAAGCAAAAGACTCGTTTTCCCTTCAGCTATGCAGTACATTGAAGAATTTGAGAGTAAGATGCAAAAAGAACAAGAATGATGTCGTGTACGAACATTAAGTACTTTTGCCATTGCATGGACAAACCACAAAGACAATCGGCGTGATGAGCACATACCGCACAAAACCTTCGAACCTCGCAGCGCTATACTTCAAAATACGGAAAACTCACATACACCCGCTAATTTTAGCTTAGGCAAAATAAAAAAAGACCGCAAATGCGGTCTTTTCAACTTATGTAAATGGTGCGCCACCGGGGACTCGAACCCAGGACCCGCTGATTAAGAGTCAGCTGCTCTACCAACTGAGCTAGTGGCGCATGGTAGCGGCGACTGGAATTGAACCAGTGACACTGCGGGTATGAGCCGCATGCTCTGACCATCTGAGCTACGCCGCCAAACTGTGCTGCTACTTGCAGCCGAGACAATTACTATTATAACAAAATGGACCTTACCGTCAAGTCTTTTTACAAAAAAAGAAGGCTTCCAGAGATGGAAGCCTTTAACGTAACACTTTTAAGCTTTCTTTTGAGTTTCTTCTTTGTCGTACTTGTTGGGATCAAATCTGTTGTAGCTGGCCACAGCCCATCCGACGATGAGTACGCCGACTGGTATAAACGGAATCCATGCGTTGTTCCCTGTGTAGAATGTCTTGATAATACCATGGGACAAAACTGTAGCACCAATCGGGAACCAAAAACCAGCTGTCTCCATGCGTCTTCTTGCAAATTTCCTGACGTTGGCCTTAACAGAAATAGACTTACTGAGCAAGATGTTTTTGGCCAAGAAATAGTTTGCCGGTGCAGCTACAGTTAGCACAATAGCTGCAAGAATCCACATCCACGGATAATCGCCAGTAAAAATCGCAAAGATGGCAGCAATGGCGATAAGAACCACGTTAATGACTCTTGCTACTGCGTACATCGAACACCCTCCTTTTGCTCATATATACCGGTAGTTCACAGTTTATACTATTCAACAAAAGGGGGTTGAATCCTTGTTGCCCCAAAAAAATGGTGCGAGGAGAGGGAGTCGAACCCTCACGGCCTATTAGGCCAGCGGATTTTAAGTCCGCTGCGTCTGCCATTCCGCCACCCTCGCACATTACACAAAACATTCTACTACATTCGCCATGGATGGTCAATTGGCATTTCAACCTTTGTCAGTAGCTAGAACATAAAATTCCTGCCATGAGCCCCAGATCACTAACAACCGCTGAAGATTTTCCTGCAAGCTCCAGCACGGCCTTGATAATCTCAGCACCAATGGCAATACTTGCCTTCCTCTCCGCTGCCCAAGAGGGCAAATTATCTACATCGAATGGGAAATCCGGATCAATCTCAAATCCGTGTATCCGGAAGGCATCGTATTCATCGAGTTCTTGCTTCAAACCCGCAAGCGTAGTTGCTGTTCCACCAATAAACACCATCTGGTCCACAGGCTCGATGCTTCCCAACTTCTCCTTGACGTAGTCCCTGATTCTCTGTGCATCGACCTCAGAAAGACTGGACTTTTGGAGGTTCAGAGCTTTCGCCACTGACCAAAAACCCACGTCAAAGCTGTCGAGTTCACGGACATCAGTTCCAGTTCCACGGACAATCTCAAGGCTTCCTCCTCCGAGATCACACACTGCAACCTCACCCTTCAAGTCTAAAGAGCCTATGGCTCCCAAATAGGAGAAGTTTGCTTCATCACGACCTGAGATGACCTTCAGCTTATCGTGAGGAGTGCCAACGTGTCGCCAAATGCCGGTCGCAACTCCCCCCACAAGCTCGGCTCCGAACTCCTCTATTAAACTCAGAAAGCGCTCCACTGCCCACCGCGTCTTTTCTCTTCCGGTTTCAATGTCTCGCCCTGCCTCTGTTGTGATAACTTCAGTCAACATGGCCTGGAGGTAGCCGTCTTCGCCTTCGCTGATAATCGGAAGCTTTAGCGGTTGGGGATAAAAACCAGCAATGAGCAATCTACACGTATTACTTCCAGCATCGATCACCGCCAAAGGCTTGCGACCTGCTGTAGGAACTGGCGGGCAGTTCTCAGGGCAGTCTTCTGCTTTCCAGGGAGTAACCATCTCCCACACTTCCTCCCCGATGGGGTTTTCTCCGTTAGCTAGGAAGTGTCCGAGATGCATGTGCAGACATTTTGCCCCGTCCCAGCTTTCCGATCCTCCAACTCCCGACGTCCTCAGCTTACTAAGGACCTTATCATCAAGAACGATGTCCGGTTCAATGAGCTCTGAGCGTTCTTTGCTGTAAGACTTGTGAGCATTTTCCATCTTCCTCTTGAACTCAGGATCTTCTATTATTCTTTGATTGTACTCGCCAACCATACCTTCTGCTTCCAGTCCGGAGACGAATTTCACTAAGTACGGACACGACAGCCAATACAAAGTTGGCGAGATCGCCCCTTCATAGGGATGGTTTTTCAGGACTATGGGATAGCCCCATGGGCAGGTTTTATGAATCCAGTACTTGCCCTGTGGTTTTCGACCTAACTGATCTGCTACGCGCTGTTTCATTTTCTCCTCCCACAAAAAAAGGCACCCAATCGCGGATGCCCTTTAGTTCTTTAGTAAAGATTGTTATTTGCGCTGATGCGAGCCGACCCTCGTCCACCACGCTTAGAATCTTGGTTTTTCTTCAGATCTTTTTGTCTAGCTTCACTGTCTTTCAAAAACTTGAGAAGCTTAGATTCAAAGTTTTTGTCAGGTTGACCTTGATTCTTGGTGTTGCCATTGCTACTACGGCGAGAGCGTTCCTTGTTTACGCTATCAACCTTGCGAATAGAAAGACCGATTTTCCCATCTTTCATGGACAAAACTCGTACTTTGACAACATCGTTTATCTTTAAGTAGTTGTTAATGTCTTGGACGTAATCGTCCGCGACCTCTGAGATATGAACTAGCCCTGTTTGACCGTTTCCTAGATCAATAAATGCTCCAAAACTTGTGATTCCGGTAACTTTACCTTCTACAACGCTCCCGACCTCAATGGACATACTAGAAGGGACTCCTCCTCAAAAATATTAAGCGATATGCTTTTTCATAGTATATTATACCAGCAGCAATGTCAAAGTCAACTCAGTTTTGAATGCCTTCACGGCTTGAGCTGCTGCGTTTAGCGACATCGCTGTCGGTTGCAGGTTGTACACCCTCGCTAAACATGTAGGTTACTTCGCCCGGTCTGACGAACCCCAACTCTTTCCTGGCAAACTCCTCAATCACCTTTGGATCGTTCCACCTGGCTATTTCTTCTTCAACCAACTGCTGTTTATACCTGATATCACTGACGGTCTTTTGAACCTTCTCGATCTCGTTCTTAAGCTGGTTAATCATCTTCTGGGCGGTAACGATCTTGTACATATTCCAAGCGAAGCTAACAAGGAGGAAGATTAACAGACAAAGCTGCAGTAGATTTGGTTTAAATCTCTTTCTGGCCATCTGTAACCCCCTCCCCTCTGTTTTTAATTAATCACGGCTGCTTTCGACTTGGAAATGCTGATTTTCCTGACTATAGCATAAGTTAATAAACCGACACTTTCAAGAGAAAACTTGAAAATAATCCAAACAATATTTAATATTAGCCAAATAGTGCCTATTATCCTTTTTACTGCCAGAGCAATTGTGGCGCCGATAGTCTGCCTTGAGATCAACGAGAAAACCAAAATACCGACTGCAACGCTAATGGGCACATAGTACCTCAGGGCACCATTGTTGCTGATGTACCAGAGAACAGCAGAGATCGGGAGCATGAACACAACCAGGAGGACTGCGATTTTCCTCCCTCCAAGGGCAAGAGCTTCCAGAAACTCCCAGACAAATCCCCATATTGCACCGAGCAACAAAAGATACCCGATAGAAATCAGCTGCGAGGCCAAAGGCATCATTATGGAAAACTCCCTCCTAACTAGCTCTCCATACTATGCCTTTGGCCCTATTAGTGCTACTCTATCTGAAAAACTTGCTGAAAAACCCCGATTTCTGTCCGCTGACTCCGAGGTACTCCAGAATCCTTACCGAGCCGGTAACGTTCAGCTTTCCGGCATCGATGTTCAGCTGACTAACGTTGAGGTTTTCTCCTCTGATCACAAGGAGGCCCTCTTCAGTTTCCAGGACCACCTCTTGATCGTCAAAACTCTCTACACTGACAACACCTTCAATGTTCAGTTCCTGACGATTCTTTAGAACGACCTGGTGGTTTTTTAACTGGCCGACCTTTCTTTCTTCAATAGCCATAATCTCTCCCCCTCACTCAAGCTTATTACAGAGGGAGGACAGGTATGACTATTTATATGCTTGCACTATGTCAACGTCATTGAAAAAATACTTAACAATATCTTCGGCCGAGCTGCCCTTCTGTGCAAGTGCATAGGCTCCCCATTGGCTGAGCCCCACGCCATGGCCGTAGCCTTTCCCTGAGAACACCACACCTGAGTTGGTCTCTTCAATGCCCGTGACCCAGATAGATTTCAGCTTGGTAGAGTCGAGAGCAATGCGAAACTCAGCTCCAGGAACGGTTTTGGATGTGCCGTCTCCAGTCACCACAAACTCCGTGACCCTTCCCTGGTCATTGGTTCCGCCGATCTTTACTCCAGACACATCGAAGTTAACGTATCCCTTCTCTTTCAAAAGTCCAGTGAGCTCTGCGTAAGTATAGCTTGCGGTCCAGTTGCGGTTGTCCGGTGGTGCGTATTCAGTTCCGGGATCATCCACCACCTTGATATAAGGAGGCTCTGGGTTCTTATATCCCAAACCCACTTTAGCAGTGGTAGTCTGTCCGCCGGAAAACGCGTGAAACCATCCCTTGATGTAGTTTCCCTGGTGCTTCGCCACAAGGCCTTTGGTTTCATCAACAGCAGCTTTAATTACATCGGATATGGCATCTGGATTGTAGGCTTGAGTTTCAGTGATGTCGTCTGAGAGATCAGTGCCGTACTTGTCCTTTACTCCACCACGCTCAAGAAACTCCATGGTGAAGGTTCTTGCGATTATGGCCTGTGCAGCATAGGCCTCTTTAGGCCAGTTTGGCAGCATCTCGCCGGCAACGACGCCATAGAGATACTCCTCCAGAGGCATCGTCTTCTTTTCTCCTGTCTTGGTGATATACAGTGTAATAGTCGGCTCCTTTGAAAGCGTGTCCTTTTTGCCGCATCCTGCAGCAAGAAAACAGACCGCAAGGCAGACTGCTATCAATACTCTTTTCATGAATACCCCTCCAAGAGGTATTCTGCATAATCTTCGCCCTACTTATCCTCTTCTTTGGCCTTTTCCCAGTACACGTCCATCTCTTCTAAGGTCATTTCATCTAACGGCCTATCTGCATGTTTTTCGATATATCTGAACCTCTTCTGGAATTTGGCAATGGTCTTACTTAGTGCCACTTCGGCATCGATTTTCAAAAACCGCGAAAGGTTGACGATGGCAAAAAGGACATCGCCTAACTCTTCTTCTCTTTCCTCCGGCGTTTTGGCCTCGGACAGTTCTTGCAGTTCTTCCGAGACCTTCTGCCACACCGGTTCGATACCGTCCCAGTCGAAGCCCACTTTGGCTGCCTTCTTCTGTACTTTTGCGGCCTTTTGTAACCCTGGCAGGTGTTTGGGTACGCCGTCCAGGATGGAAACTCGGTCTTCCTTGCCCTTTTCTTCCTTTTTTAAGCGCTCCCAGTTTGCCATGACTTTTTCCGGGGTATCTGCGACGACCTCGGCAAAAACGTGGGGGTGCCTGTGGATCAGCTTTTCATTGACCACCCTAGCTACGTCCTCAAAGTCGAACAAGCCTTCTTCTTCGGCTATGGCCGCGTAGAACACAACCTGCAGTAAAACATCACCAAGCTCCTCGGTGACAAGATCCATATCTCCTGAATCAATGGCATCCCATAGTTCGTAGGCTTCTTCAACAAGATACGGTTTGAGCGATTCGAAGGTCTGAATCCTGTCCCACGGACAGCCGTCGGGAGCTCTCAGCTTTCTCATGGTAGTTAGAAGAGCATCTATGGCAGAAGTCTTCTTGACTGCAACATATCCTGGGATGAAAACATAACCGTCTTCGATGTAGATCTGTTCTACCTTTCCTTTTCCCACCTGAAGCTTGTCCACACAGACCACGTCTGCATCTTGCGGCAGGGCTTTTTTTATCTGCTCCCAACTCCCTGGATGGACCCTGACAACTTTGGCCCCAAAGTCTTCTGCGCTCTTCAAGCTTTCTGCATCCAATTGAAGAAATGCTTCAGGGAGCTCCAATAGCGCAAGAAGCGACGGAGCTCCTAGAAGTTCTAGCTTGTTTTTAATCCCTCGCAGATAGGAATGGTCAAGGGCTGGGTCACCGGACACTGCGAGAACCACATCTTCTCCCTCTCCAACTTGGTTCAATCTGCTAGTGATTTCTTCTGGCGAAAAGCCGTCCCAAACTTCAATATGGGCTTTATCCAAACTTGAAAAAACAGGATGCCAGCTTGCTGTTGTGATGAGACGAGATGTACTCTGCAGCAGGGAAGCTGCTTTCCTGCTGAGGTCGTCCAGATTGCCTATTCCAAGTCCAACTACTTTTATCATTAATGCAGAACCCCGCTTTCCTGCTTTTTTGTCACTTCTTTCGCACCCATCAAGATCTCCAAAATGTCGAGGAGATCGCGTCTTGCGTTCCAGTCTTTGGCATCCCACCGGTGGACCTTGATCTGAGGCGCTTTCCCGTGGATAAAGCCGATTGAGGTCTTGTATTTCTCCCAGACCTTTTGGATTCTGCCCGCATCCAGCGGAGCATCAGGTCTGAAGCGAACTACCAAACTCTTCCTGCCCCGGGCGACATCCCTCTGCTCAACGATCTCTTCAATAAGGAGTTCATGGGCGATGAGCTTCAGGTGGCAGAACCAGAGCAAGTTCTCCGCTTCTTCGGGGAGAGTGCCATAGCGGTCGAGGAGCTCATCTTCGATGTCCATAAGTTCTCTGCGGGAAGAAACCGCATTGATCTTTTTGTACATCTCGATCTTCTGACCTTCGTTTTGGATATAGCTGCTGGGGAGATACCCGTCGAGGGTGATGTTGATTTGCGGCTCGAAAGCTTCTTCTGCTTCGACCTGTCCCTCTTTTCTCTGCTGCAGCGCTTCTTCAAGCATCTGGCAGTACAGTTCGAAGCCAACTGCTGCAATAAAGCCGTGCTGTTCTGGTCCAAGGATGTTGCCTGCACCTCTGATCTCCAGATCCCGCATGGCCAGCTTAATACCAGACCCCAGCTCGGTAAAGTCGCGAATTGCGCTCAAGCGCTTCTGAGCATCTTCGTTCAGCACCTTATTGGGATTGTAGGTGAAGTACGCGTAAGCTACGCGATTGGTTCTACCTACGCGTCCTCTGAGCTGATACAGCTGTGCCAGGCCTAACTGATCTGCGTTGTGCACAATCAGCGTATTGACATTGGAAATATCAAGTCCCGTTTCAATAATGGTGGTGCAAACGAGAATATCGTACTCCCGGTTGAGGAACTCGATCATGATCTTCTCCAGGTACTTTTCGTCCATTTGTCCGTGGGCAACTGCTACCCTGGCTTCCGGCGCAAGCCTTTGCACCTGCGCTGCCACTTCATCTATGTCGTTAACTCTGTTGGAAACAAAGTAGATCTGACCTTTCCGTGCCAGCTCCCTAAGAATCGCTTCTCTGATAGTCTCGGGATTGTATTCTGTAACGTACGTTCTTACAGGGTATCTGTCCTCAGGAGGAGTCTCGATGAGCGACATGTCGCGGACTCCCACTAAAGCCATGTGCAGCGTTCTGGGAATGGGCGTTGCGGTCATGGTGAGCACGTCGACATTTTTCTTTATATACTTCAACTTCTCTTTTTGAGCCACGCCGAAGCGCTGCTCCTCATCGATCACGACCAACCCCAAATCCTTGAACTTAACGTCTTTGGATAGGAGTCTGTGGGTACCGATGATAATATCCACTCCACCTGCCGCCAGCTTCTTCAGAGTCTCTCTGTTTTCCTTCGGCGATTGGAACCTGCTGACCAGACTGATGTTAAAGGGATAGTTCTTGAAGCGGTCTTTGAAAGTGTTGTAGTGCTGCATTCCTAAAATGGTGGTGGGAACGAGCACCGCAACCTGCTTGCCCTCAGAGACTGCTTTGAAGGCAGCTCTGATGGCAACTTCGGTTTTACCAAAACCTACGTCGCCGCAAAGAAGCCTCTCCATCGGCTGGGGTCTGGTCATATCTTTTTTTACTTCCCTAATTGCCTTCAGCTGATCGGGAGTCTCTTCGTAGGGAAACTCGTCCTCAAACTGGTGCTGAAACTCATCGTCAGGAGCAAAGGCATGACCTCTCAGCGCCTCTCTTGCAGCATACAGTTCCAAAAGCTCCTGAGCCATAGCCTGCACTGAGGCATTGACGCGCTGCTTGATCTTCTGCCACTCGCTGCCCCCAAGCTTATTCAGCTTAGGCGCTACATCGCTGATTCCCGAGTACTTCTGAAGAAGCTGAATCTGCTCTGTGGGGATGTAGAGTTTTTCCCCTTCTCCGGCGTATTCGATAACCAAATAATCTCTATGAGTCCCATTTATTTCCAGCGTGTTCATGCCAACATACCGGCCAATCCCGTGGTTGACGTGCACTACATAATCTCCTGGCTGAAG
The DNA here is from genome assembly GCA_001512545.1 of Clostridia bacterium DTU065. GTDB lineage: Bacteria > Bacillota > DTU065 > DTU065 > DTU065 > DTU065. The sequence goes on from LFSI01000013.1 coordinate 24,690, forward strand.
CTGATCCACCGACTGCAGCACTTTGCCTTGAGTAAAGATGGGTTTCTTTCTTCTCTTGGCTCCGCCAAAAAGCTCTCTATCTGTAATGACGATTAAGCCGTCCTCAACGCTTTCAAAACCCGACTCTAGGTTCCCTTTAAGGAGAAGGACCCTTCCCTTTTGATACTCCAAGGACATGGGCAGGTCTTTATCTCGGAAGAGCTTGGTGATTCTCTCGAACCTTTCGTCGGTAGAGACAACTACCGCCACATCTCGCTTTTGCTCCAGGTGACCTGCAAGGTCGCTTGCAAGGAGAACCTCTATAGGACCTTGGTAGACGTTTGGCATCCGCAGCCTGAACTCGAAAGTTTTTTCTGCATGGGCTATCTCGTTTACATAAATTGTTCGAGCATCCCTGGCTTTGCGTTCCACGTCGGAAAAGCTGTGGAAGTTGTCAAAGACGCTTGGCAGAACCCTACCTTTTTCCATCAAGAGGCTCATGGACTCACCGATCTCTTTGAGCCAGAAATCCGTGTTGCGTTCCAGATCGTCCTTGTCTTCAAAAATCACTAAGTTCGGCTTCAGGTAGTCGAAGAATAGGTAGTCTCTTCCGTAAAAATGCGGCAGATACCCCAGTTCGCCGTCAAACGCCTGTCCCGCATCGAGTTTGTCAAGGTCGCCGGCCACTTTATCCTCAAGCTCCTGAGCTTCTTTGGTTAGGCGGCTTTTTCTGAGCCGTTCTGTTTGCTTTTCTAGTTCGGCCAGAATGCTTTCCTTGGCCTTCTTTACGCTTTCTTTGGTATAAACAAACTCTCTTGCAGGCAGAATGGTAAACTCCGTGATAGACTCCACAGACCTTTGATCTTCAGGATTGAAGTACCTGATAGAGTCGATCTCGTCGTCGAAAAGCTCTGCGCGCACAGGCTGTCCCGTTAAAGGAAAGACGTCCAGGATGTCGCCGCGAACGCTGAAGTCCCCTGGACCTTCTACTTGAGGACGGCGTTTGTACCCGATTTTCACCAAGTGTTCAATGGTGGTGTCATAAGAGACTCTGTCGCCAACTCTGATCTTGATAGCCGCCTGCTTTAAGACCTCCGGCGGAATGAGGCTTGTCTCCACAGCCTGGGTGGTAGTGATAAAAATCCTGCCTTCTCTTTCGTCTTCAGTCTTGAGAGCGTTGTAGAGAACTTCAATACGCTGTCCCCGAACTTGAGGCGTCTCGGGTATGGTTTCAAAGGGCAGGATTTCCCTCTGCGGAAAAACAAAGACCCTCTCTCCGAGCCAGGTCTCTAGGTCATGAGCTAATCTATAAGCTTTGTCTTCATTACGACAGATAATCAAAGTGGAGTTGAAATTCTGACAGATATAACTGTAAATTAAAGAACGTCCGCTTCCAGAGGGGATAACTACATTAGTTTTCTCGTCTTTAATCTGCGACAAAACTTCATCGATTTTGTTCTGCGTAGAAGTCTTCAGCATCTGCCTGAAATAAACGTTGAGCATTCACCCGCCTCCTTTAGATTGGTGTTCTAACGGAAAAACTTGAGTCTCTTCGTAATTTGAATGTTGTAGAGGGCATGAAGCGTGAAGGCCGCAATGGTTGCTAAAATGGGACGCTGCCAGAGCAAATAAGCTACTGCGCCGTAGATACCATGTCCAAGAAGCGCATTGCCTAAAAGAAGAAAGCTGTTTTTGTCCATGCTTTCTAAAAGACCTTCCGCAAGCCCGAAAATTAAGTGAACAGGTAGAGGGCTGACAGCAAAAAGATATGCCAGCCCGTTTTTTAGCGTTTCTTCAATTAAGGGAATTATTACCAGATCTGCCTTTTTTGGTAAGCGGCTATTGATTATTGCAGCCAGCACAACGGCAGAAGTTCCAGCACCAAGGGTTTTGAGCAGTCCTAGAACATTTATATGCCTTTCAACCCCTTAAATGTACATGAGTTATCTCACTCTTATTCTTTATGCCCGCTGATTGTATTTATTCATTGCCGTGTCCAATCCATCATTTACCCAAGTTTCCAGTGCGTCTACTGCCTTAATCAGGGCTTCAGTTACAGAGGGCATCTCGTCTTTTTCAAATATCCTGAGCACGTAGTCGGCGCTCGACTGCATTGGGTTAGGTCTGCCGATGCCTATCCTCAGCCTGGGAAAATCATCTCTGCCCAGAAGTTTAATAATGCTTCCCATGCCGTTGTGGCCTCCGCCGCTCCCCTTGGGCCTGATTCTGATCTGTCCTAAGGGTAGGTCCATGTCGTCGTAGACGACCATCAGGTCTTGTGGTTCCAGTTTAAAATAGTTAAGGAAGGGCACCACGGCTTCTCCGCTCAGATTCATAAACGTTTGCGGTTTCACCAGAATAAGGTCGCCCTTTTTCGTATATAAACTCTTAAACTTGATGTTTTTGATCTCCGTGTCCAGCCTTCTTGCAAGACCGTCTACAGCCATAAAGCCTATGTTGTGTCTGGTGTACTGGTACCTGGGACCGGGATTGCCCAGACCGACGATCATCTTCATAAACCCACTCCTTTTAGGTATCACAAAAAGAGCCGAGTGAAAACAACTCGACCCGCACCATTTGTTTCCGGGAGTTAAGCCTGTTATCAGCCTTCTGTTCTAATACGAACCTTTCCGGAAAATGCAGTATGTTTCCAGTTATGAGTATATCACCAATCGATACCTTTATAAACCCATTTTTAGAGCAGCCAAAGCTGTGGCCAACTCGGGTTTTTGACAGTTGAATAGACAGAGCGTCTTCTGAAAGCCTTGTAAAATAAGGCTTTTTTTATTTTTTGTGTCAAAATCA